>CAYVFO010000017.1:0-29344 GCA_964450975.1 uncultured Elusimicrobia bacterium
ACGAGAGGGGCAGCTCCATCTCGAGATCCGCACCGCGGCTTCCCCGGCGCCCGAAGCGCCGGCCTCGAGCCTCGGGCTCATGCAGTCCGAGGAGGGAATGAGCATGGCGACCGCCGGCCCGCCTCCGGAGAAGCCCGCGGAAGCGGCGGTGGACAAGAAGCAGAAGGCCGCGGTGGACATGAACGAGGCGATCAAGCGCGCCGAGGCCAAGGCGAACGAGTTCGGCCGCCGCATGGAGCGGCAGTATCCGTCTCTCACGCAGTACGGCAAGGACTGGAACAGCTATCCCGATCTCAACGCGCTCGGACGCCAGTGGGCGAAGGACAAGGACTCGGTCAAGTTCCTTTACGGCGTCGTGAAGTCGGACAACTTCTCGAAGCTCGTCAAGAAATACTCCAACGATCCCGGCGTGCGCGCGTTCGTCGTGCAGGGCGCCAAGGAGGCGCCGGGCGAGCTCATCGGCGCGGCCGGCGGCGTGTTCAAGGAGGACGGCCTCGTCAACGGGCTCGTCTCCAAGGTCGCCGGAGCGATGGGGCTGCCGCCGACTTTGGTCTCCATGCTCGGCGATCCGTCGAAGGCCGACAAGCCGCTCGACGAGAAGGCGATCATCAAGGAGGCCATGGAGTCCGACGCGGTCAAGAAGGCGCTGAGCGGCAACAAGGACCTCCAGCAGCAGCTGCAGAATCAGCAGCTCCCCGGCCAGCTCCCCAAGTAAAATCGAAAGGCCGTCCCGCCAGGATCGGGACGGCCTTCGTTTTTCTACGGCGTACGGCTAATCGGTCGACAACGTGCGCTGGCCGCCGCCTTCGCCGCGCAGAGCTCGCTCGGACGTGCCGGACGATCCCGACGAGCCGCGGTCCGCGGCGACGCACGTGTTGCCGCGCTGAACGGTGCCTTGGCCGCAGCGCGTCTGAGAGCCGCTCGAGCCGGAGCTCGAGCTCGAGTCCTCCTCGGGCGGCGGGCAGCCGGAACAGGCCGCGGCGCCTAAAATACCGACGACGGCCAAAGCGGCCGTGAGGCTCAAGAGGTTCTTCATGCGGCCTCCGTCGCTACTTGCTCGACTCCTCGGGCGGAGGACAGCCCGAGCAGCCCGACAGCACCGTCGTGCCGCCCACGAGGGCGAGCGCGAGAATCAACGCGATGTATCTCATAAGGTTACTTTAACCCCCGGACGCAAAACTGTCAAGGATTGCCGACGCTATTTATCGTTTTTTTACCTTCCAAATCCCGCTTTAAACGCGCCGAAATCGACTTCGGCAGCCAGACGAGGTGCAGGATCGCCGAGTAGTGGCCCAAGGGAAGCCAGCGCTGCTCGGAGTCCGGGAAGGCCTCCTTGAGCTTGAGCGCGTTGGCGCGCGGGATCACCGAATCGGAGTTCACGTTGATCAGGTAGGCGCGCTTGCCGCGGTTCTTCTCGCGGCGCTCGAGCGGGTCGAGGCCTTTCCACTCGGCCGCGAGCTCCTCCCGCGAGATCCCCATCTTCCGGGCGAACGGGCCGGTCATCGAGCTCGCGAGCAGCAGCGCCGGGAAATCGGCGCCCCCCATGAGGAACGCGCCGGCGGCGGGACGGTCGTCGAGCGACCAGACCGTCGAGCCCACGATCGCGCCGAGGCTGATGCCGAACAAGGCGACGCGGTCCGCGTCGACTTCCGGCCTCTCCGAGAGCGCGCCGAGCGCGCGCCGCGCGTCGGCGATCGACTGACGGAAGTTGCGCGCCAGTCCCTTCGCGGTCCGGGCGAGGAAGACCTGCCCGCTCGGCATGGACGGATGCGGGCGCCGGCGGAACTGGGTCGGCATCTCGAGCAACATCACGACGAAGCCGTCGCGGACGAAGCGGTCCACGAACTTCGTCTCGATCCAGACGTTCGGCGCCGCCATCACGGGCAGCACGAGCACGGCGGGCGCGCGCGTTCCTTTCGCCGAATCGGGGACGATGAGGTGCGCCCACACCGTGTCGTTGGCGGGCCACGGGCTCTTCGCCTGCGACGGAAACTTGAGCAGATGCTCGACGCGGCCGGGCGAGACGGTCGTCTCGACGATCTCGACTTTGAAGGCCGGCGCGGGCGCCGCGGCGGCGGGCGGAGCGAGGAGCGCGGCGAGGGCCGCGGCGAGCATCAGAAGCCCATGACCAGGGACAGCGCGCCCTGGTAGATGTCGCTCAAGCCCTGGGAGGTGTCGCTGCGGACCGTGGACTGGCCCATGACCCAGTACGAGTATTCGAACTTCGCGACGAAGCGCTCCGCGAGCTGCCAGTGCACGCCCGACGTGAACTTGCGGATGCGGCGCGTCACGTACGGCGCGGTGACGCGGTACGCGGTCATCGACTCGAAGACGGTGACGCCGTCGTTGTAGTTGAGCAGGAAGTCCAGCAGCGGGCCGCGCCGGTACATCTCGTTGTAGACGAAGACGCCGGTCACGCGCCGTCCGAACGGCGGGCGGCGCATCAGCGGAAGCGTCCCCTGCACGAACCAGCCGTAATGGCTCTCGAGCAGCCGCGTCTGCCGCACGGGCTGCACGAGCTGCGCGGTCGCCGCGGTGACCGACGACGCGAGGATCGGGACGAGGAACTGGTTCGAGCTGTACATCGCCTCCCCCGAGAGGCTGACGCCGTTCCAGTCGAAGGACCAGTCGGCGCTCCACATCTGGTGCGTGAGCTGAGCCTCGAGATCGTACTGGCCGCCCATGCCCGAGAGGCCGAGATGCGCGCCGGTGATGTCGTCGGCGCGCTCCGGAAACGGCCACGGCAGGCGCAGGTCGCCGAGCGCGAAGACGACGCGCGCGCCGGTCACTTTGGCGTTGTTGTTGTCGGCCAAGTTGTTGTTCTCGTGGCCGAAGTCGGGCTGCACGCCGTTGGTGCCCGGGCCGGGGATGCCGAGGTTCGACGGGTTGGGGAACGTGCGCAGGCGGTTCTTCGACTCGCCGATGCCGTTGACGATGAAGAACGTCAGCTCGCTCGGCACGAGCGGGTGGACGCGCACGGGATACCAGCTGAAGCGGAAGCCGACGTCGCTGTAGCCGTAGGACAGCGGCGGCCGCGGCGAGTTCGGCCTCACGACGAGATCGAGGCTGTCGGGCGAGGCGTAGAGCAGCGGGCGCGTCACCGCGAGATACTGGTCGGGGCGGTAGAGCTCGTTGTAGCGCCCGAACGGCACCATGAACTTTCCGAACTGGAACTTGAGGCGTCGCTCGCGGTTGTACTCGGCGAACACCTGCGACAGCCGCGGGGCGCCGCGCCCGGCCGTGGGCACGTTCCACTCGACGAGCATCGGCACGCCCTCGAGCACCGGCCCCTGGAGGCCGAAGTACATGTCGGCGAGGTAGACCTGGTTCTGGATCTGCGTCTCGAAGCCCGGCTCGCGCGGGCCGACGTTGCGCCAGTTCAGCGAGCCGGCGCCGAAGAAGCGCAGCTTCGAGAGTCCCTGGAGCAGGCGCGTCATCGCGGGATCGGGAAGCGCCGGCGCCGGGGCCGGAGCCGGGGCCGGGGCCTCGGGCGGGACGACGGCGACGGCCGCGCGCGCGGGCGCCGCGAGCGCCGCCAACAGCGCGATTTGACAAGAAAAAGACGATGATGTACGATGGTTCACGTCGCTCGAAGTATAACGCGTTTTAGGGCCTCGCGCCACGCGCTATTAAGGGGGAAGCAATGTCCCACGTGATCATCGAAGGTTGTCTCGGCGAAGTGTACGCCGCCTGCGTCGACGTCTGCCCGGTCGAGTGCATCCATCCCGGCGACTACAAGGGCGAGAAGTTCATGATCATCAATCCCGAGGTCTGCATCGACTGCGGAGTCTGCCTGCCCGAGTGCCCCATCGGCGCCATCAAGGGCTCGGTCGACGAGGACCCCGTCTGGGCCAAGATCAACGCGGAGCTGACGCCTTCCTTCAAGAACAACCCGAAGGTCACGCCCCGCCCGCCGAACGATCCGCCGCACAAGCCGACCAACAAGCTCGTCAAGTAAGAGCTTTGTGGAAAGAGCCGGGCGGCCGCCAAGGTCGCCCGGCTTTTTCTTTCTGCTTCTCGCCCTGACGCCGCCTCTGCAAGCCATGAACCACAACGCCGTCACCCGCACTCCTCTCGACGCCGCCGGAGCCCGTGCGACCGGGCTCGAGCGCCTGCCGTTCGCCGACGGCCTCTTCCGCACGAAGGCTCCGTCGGGCTGGGTCGAGTCGCGCGACCTCGAGTCTCCCGCGCCGTTCGACGACCTCGTCGGCTCGATGGCCGTCGACGTCCCCGCGGGCGGCGAGGCCGAGCTCTCGGTCAAGGTCCGCGTGGACGGAACGTGGTCCGAGTGGTTCCTCCTCGGCACGCAGACGAATGACGGGTGGTTCTCGCCCTCCGCCGGCCCCGACGACGCGCTGGGCCGCGTCGACGTCGACACGCTCAAGCTCAAGAAGCCCGCGACCGCCGCGCGCTGGCGCGTGAAGCTCAAGGCGGGAAAGCGGCCCGCGAAGCTGCGCTCGGTCGCGCTCGCGTTCTCGAATCCCGACGCGCCCGAGGCGCCGAGCGCCTGGACGCCGGGCCCGTGGGTCCGCGACCTCGGCCTCTCGCCGCGCTCGCAGGGCGAGGCGCAGGAGAAGTACCGCCACGACATCTGCTCGCCGACGTCGCTCGTCATGACGCTCGGCTTCCACGGGATCGCGCTCGACCTCGAGGAGGCCGCGCTCGGCGCGCGCGACCGCGGCGGCGACCAGCTCTTCGGCAACTGGCCCGCGAACACGGCGTTCGCCGCGGCGCGCGGGCTCGAGGCGCGCGTGGCCCGGCTCGAGTCGCTCGCCGACGTCGAGGAGGAGATCGCCGCGGGCCGTCCCGTGATCGTCTCCGTCACCTACGGCGAGGGAGAGCTTCCGAACTCCCCGATCAAGCGCACGAAGGGCCACGTCATCGTGATCGGCGGCTTCACCGCCGACGGCGACGTGATCGCCTACGATCCGGCGGGCAAAGGCCGCGATCAGGTCCGCCGCGTCTATCCGCGCGCCGCGTTCCACAAGGTCTGGCGCGGCCGCAAGCGCGGCCTGGCGTACCTGATCGGCCCGTCCTTGCCCCGCGCCTACACCGTCGGGGCGCCGGTCGCGGACCTGTGGTCGAAGCCCGTCGTCCGCAAGGGCGTCAAGCTCGACGACGACGCGCACCTCTCGCAGATCCTCTACGGCGAGACCGTGACCGCGCTCGAGGCGAAGGGCGACTGGGTCCGCGTGCGCGCCGAGGACCAGGACAGCTTCCTCCCCGCGGGCGCCTGGCAGGGCTACCCCGGCTGGGTGCGCGCGGACCTGCTCGTCTCCGCGCCGCCGGCGCGGAGCGGACCGGTCGTGCGCGTCCGCCAGGCGCTGCTGCACCGCGGAGAGGAGATCGTCACGCTCTCGGTCGGAACGCGCCTGCCGCGCGTCTCGGAGTCCGGCGGCACGACGACCGTCCGCCTGCTCGACGGCGCGACGGCGACGATCCTCTCCGACGAGCTCTACGCCGCTCCGGCCGAGCCGACCGCGGCCTCGCGCGCGGAGATCATCCGCACCGCCGAGCTCTTCCTCGGCACGAGCTACTACTGGGGCGGCCGCTCCGGCGTGCAGCCCGATCCGAAGGTCGGCGTGGACTGCTCGGGCCTCGTCTCGCTCGCCTACCGCATCCACGGCCGCGACGTGCCGCGCGACTCCCACGAGCAGAAGCTCAAGGCGCGGCCGGTCCGCTCGGCGCAGCTGCTCGCGGGAGACCTGATCTTCCTCACCGACGACGAGGTTTCCGACCGCATCACCCACGTTATGATCTTCACGGGCGGCGACGGCCTCATCGAGAGCCGCAAGTCCTCGGGCCGCGTGCTGCGCACGACGTTCCTCGAGCGCTTCGGCGCGCCGCTGACGTCGATCGAGTCCGGCGACGCGGTGACGGACCTGTCGTTCGCCAAGCCCCGCCGCCGCCGTATCTTCTTCGGCTCCTACTTCTAAGAGAACCGGACGGCGTGGATCGGGGGCAGGCGCGCTTCGAGCGCGGTCCAGGAGTCTCCCCCGTCCGAGCTCAGCCACAGGCCGCCCGTCGTCGAGCCGAACGCGAGGTTGTTCCCCGTCGCGTCGACGTCGAGGCCGTGGCGATAGACGAGGTCGTAGGCGTCCTTCTGCGGCAGGCCTTTGCGCAAAGTCTCCCACGTCTTGCCGCCGTCGCGCGTGCGGTTGACGACCACCGCGCCGTCCTTGGGGATGCGCTTCTCGTCCTTGATCGCGGGCACGAGCCAGGCCGTGCCTTTCTCCTTCGGGTGGGCGGCCGCCGCGAAGCCGAATCGCGAGACCGGGGCGTTCTCGATCTCCGTCCAATTCGCGCCGTTGTCGACGGACTTGAAGACGCCGTTGTGGTGTTGGACCCACATCTCGTCGGGCGCGGCGGCGCAGCGCGAGAGCCGGTGCACGTCCTGCGCGACGGGCTCGCGCGCGCGCTCGGGCGGCATGTACTCGGCGCGCATGCCGTTCGCGGTCTGCGTCCACGTCTTTCCTCCGTCCTTCGTGCGCCAGACGCCGGCGGTCGAGACGGCGACGAGAACGTGGTCCGCGTCGCGCGGATCGACGGAGATCGAATGGATGCCGGGCCAGTCGTAGCCGCCGCCGCCCCAGTCGTCGGCCGACTTGCAGCGCTCATTCCAGAGGCTCTCGACGAGGCGCCAGGACGAGCCCCGGTCGTCGGAGACGAACAAGCCGCCCGGCAAGGTGCCGGCCCAGAGCCGGCCGGGCTGCTTCGCTCCGCCGGGCTCGAGCGACCAGATCTTCTTGAGCGTCCACTCGCCGAGCGCTCCCTCGGGCTTCGCGGGATAGGCGGGCGAGGCGATCTCCTCCCACTCTCCGCCTTTCGCCTTGCGCTTGAGCTTGACGCCGAAGTGGCCGTGGTCGAACGCGGCGTAGAGCGTCCCGTCGCGCGGGTCGGTCAGGACCATCGAGACGTTGTCGCCGAGGAATTCCGACGCGACGACCTTTCCGCCCTCGACCGTGAACAAGCCTTTGCGCGTCGCGACGTGAACCTTGGCCATTCAGCCTCCTGAAAGCGCCTGCATCACGCAGACTTCCCTGCCGGACGGGTCGCTCAAGCCGTCCCGGTCCTTGATCATCTCGCCGTCGACGAAGATGTTCATGTGCTTGCGCAGCGCGCCCTGGTCGTCGAGAACGTACTCGCGCAGGCCGGGGTTGGCGCGGAACGCGTCCTCGAGCGCCTCGCGCACGGTGGCGCCCCGCGATTCGCAGCTCTCGCAGGAGACGTGGCGCTTCAAGTTCGCGGTGAACGTCAGTTTCGGCACGCGGCGATCGTATAAAATTCTGTAGAATCCCGGCCATGACGCGCGCATTCCACGCTCTTTGCCTGCTCGCTCTGGCCCTGCCCGCGTCCGCGCGGCCGCGGGGCGAGATCGCGCTCGAGGAGCCGAAGGGCCAGGCGGCTCCCCTCCTTTACACGCGCTCGACCGAGCCGATCTTCTTCGTCTGGCCGCCCGAGGGCATGCAGCTCTCGGCCGACGGCGAGTTCATCCTGGGCTCGGTGATCGCCGCCACCGCGCCGTTCCGCATCAACGGCACGACGATCGCGGTCCATCCCGACGGCGGCTTCCTGGCGTGGCTCCCCATCTCGGCCGGAACGTTCACCTTCCGCGGCGAGCTCGACCTCTCGACCTACACCGCCGTCCTCGAGCGCCGCATCCTCGTCCCCGCGCCCGTCCCTTTCAAGCCCGGCAAGACCGAGATCGATCCGCTTTCGCTCTCGCCGCGCGCCGAGCTCGAGCTGCGCGCCGGCGACTGGCTCGTCGCTCGCATGCGCGGCACGCCCGGCAAGCCCGCGCGCTTCCGCGTCGGCAAGGGCGATTGGCGCGACATGCGCGAGACGGCGCCCGGCTCCTACGAGGGCGTCCGGCAGATCGAGCCCGGCGAGGAATTCGAGGCCGCGCAGCTCGAGTACGAGCTCGGCTCCGGCTGGGGCGGCCAGAAGCTCAAAGGCTCCGCGCGCGTCTCCGCGACGGCCAAGGCCCCCCTGATCGCGACGGTCAAGACGACCTCCGCCGGCTTCATCAGCGCCAAGACCGGCCCGAACAACGGCTTTCTCGCGTTCCCGCTTCCCGGCACGCGCCTCCAGGTGACCGGCCGCGACAACGGCGCGCTCCGCGTGCGCCTCTCCGAGCAGGTCTCGGGCTGGGTCGACGCGAAGGACGTCGACGTCGCGTCGGGCCCCGCTCCGCGCGCCGTCACGGGAACGGTCAGCGTCGTCAAGACGGACGCGGGCGCGTCCGTGAAGATCGGCCTCTCCGAGCGCGCGGCCTTCGACATCGAGCCCTCCGAGGACCTCGGCGCGCTCACCCTCCGCTTGCACGGCGCCGTCGGCCACACGAACTGGATCATCAACGACGCGCAGGACTTCGTGCGCGAGATCCGCTGGCGCCAGGAGACGACCGACGTCGTCTCCTTCAAGATCATCCTCAAGGACGGCGAGCGTCTCTGGGGGTGGTGGCCGACGCACGACGGCGGAGCCCTCAAGCTCGACCTCCGCCGCGTCCCGCGCATCGCCTCGCGCAACGTCTTCGCCGGCGTGAGGATCATGCTCGATCCCGGCCACATGCCGTCGGCCACGGGCTCGACGGGCCCGCTCGGCACCAAGGAGATGGACGCGAACTACGCGATCGCGATCGCCGCGAAGGAGCGCCTCGAGCGCGCCGGCGCGACCGTGCTGATGACGCGCAAGGACCCGCTCGACGAGGTCTCGCTCGTCGACCGGCCGCGCCAGGCCGTCGAGCGCGGCGCCGACATCTTCGTCAGCCTCCACAACAACGCGCTGCCCGACGGCGAGAACCCCTTCTCGAAGCCCCGCGGCTTCACCGTGTTCTACTACCACCCGCAGAGCCTCGAGCTCGCGCGCGGCGTGCACGAGGCGTTCAAGTCGCGCGTCAAGCTCGCCGACGAGGGCCTGCGCTGGGGCAACCTCGCGGTCAACCGCCAGAGCGCGATGCCCGCGATCCTCGTCGAGAACGCCTACATGATCTTCCCCGACCAGGAAGCCAAGCTCAACGATCCCGCGTTCCGCGCCGAGCTCGCCCGCGCGCTGACCGACGGAATCGAGACGTTCCTCGTCCAGACCAGGAGGACCCGATGATCTCCCCCGGCGCCGGCGCTTTGCCCGCGCTCGTCGACCTGCTGCATTTCCTCTCGACCGCGAAGGCGGCCGAGGAGGATCAGGTGTGGGCGCGCGTGCTCGACAAGCTCGCGGCCGCCCTCGATTGCGAGGCCGCGACCTATTTCGTGTTCCTGCCCAAGGCGCAGTCCCTCATCGCGCGCGCCGCGCTCGGCTCGGCGGGCCACCGCGTCGAGTCGCGCCGCATCGAGACCGGCAAGGGCTTGTGCGGCTGGGTCGCGAAGTACCGCGAGCCCGTGCTCACGACCGACGCCTACGCCGACCCGCGCTTCATGAAGGCCGTCGACGAGGAGACCGGCTACACGACGAGCCACGTCCTCGCCGTGCCGCTGCTCGACCGCATGGAGCTCGGCGGCGTCATCGAGCTCATCAACAAGCGCGGCGGGCCGTTCACGCCCGCCGACCTCGAGTTCGTCCTCGCCGCGACGCAGGCCTGCGCGCTCGCGCTGCGCGCCCTGCGGCTCGAGTCCACCGTCGACAAGGTGACGGCTCACAACGCCTCGATCCTCGACAACCTCGGCGGCGGCTTCATCGCGGTCGACACGCACGGCCGCGTCATGCTCTGCAACCCGATGGCCAAGAAGATCCTCGGCATCCCCGAGGACGCCCAGAACAACGTTCCCGTCGACCAATTCCTGCTCGCGATCCCCGAGATGGGAGAGCTCCTCATGGACACGCTCGTCAAGAAGGAGACCGTGAAGCGCCAGGACCTCTGGTGGAAGAGCAAGGGCGAGCCGCGCGTGCTCGGCTACTCCACCCTGCTGATCCAGGACCCGCACGGCCAGGTCGTCGGCGCGGGCATCACCTTCCAGGACATCACGGCCTTCCAGAAGAAATGAGGCTCGGCGAGAAGGCGCCGGCGTTCTCCTTGCCCGGCGTCGACGGAAAGACGCATTCGCTCGACTCCCTCAAGGGCGCGAAGGCGACGATCGTCGTCTTCTCCTGCAACCACTGCCCCTACGTCGTCCTCAACGAAGACCGCCTCATCGCGGCGTTCAAGGACTACGCGGCGAAGGGCGTCGGCATGGCGGCGATCAACGCGAACGACGCCGCGAAGTATCCCGAGGACTCGTTCGACGCGATGAAGGCGCGCGCGAAGGAGAAGGCCTTCCCGTTCGCCTACCTGCGCGACGAAACCCAGGAGACGGCGCGCGCGTACGCGGCGACGCACACCCCGCACCCCTTCGTGCTGGACGCGGACCTCAAGCTGGCCTACACCGGCTCCGTCGACGACGACAGCAGCTACAAGACGCGCAAGAAGGCCGAGAAGCTCTACTTGCGCGACGCGCTCGACGACCTCGTCGCCGGCCGCCCCGTTCGGACGCCCGAGACCCACGCGATCGGCTGCACGATCAAGTGGAAATGAAGCCGAACGCGGCGGTCTGGATCATCCTGGGCTTCGCCGCCGTCTGGATCGGGCTGCGGCGCTTCGAACGCATGATGGTGTTCGTCCCCTCTCGCGCGATGGTCGCGCACCCCGGCGTCGCCGGCCTGGCGTGGGAGCCGCACTCGATCACCGCGTCCGACGGCGTGACGCTCAAGGCGTGGTGGATTCCCGGCGCGAAGGCCGACGCGCCGGTGATGCTCTGCCTGCACGGAAACGGCGGGAACCTGTCCTACCGCGTCGACAAGATGAAGCTGTTCCACGACGCGGGCGCCGCCCAGCTCTGGATCGACTGGCGCGGCTACGGCGAGTCGGGCGGCGCGCCCGACGAGAACGGGATCTACCGCGACGCGCTCGCCGCGTGGGCCTGGCTCGGAGCGCGCGGCGTCCCCGCGGAGCGGCTCGTGCTCTACGGCGAGTCGCTCGGCTGCGCGGCCGCCGTCGAGCTCGCCGGACGCGTGCCCGCCGCGGGGCTCATCGTCGACTCCGGCTTCACGTCGATCCCCGACATGGCGAAGGTCGTCCTGCCGTGGTTTCCGGCGCGCCTGGCGAAGCTCAAGTTCGACACGGTCGCGAAGCTGCCGCGCGTGACGATCCCGACGCTGTTCCTGCACAGCCCCGACGACGACGTCATCCCCTTCGAGATGGCCCGCCGCAACCTCGCCGCGAGCGGCGCGGCGCGTAAATCCCTCGTCGAGCTCGCAGGCTCGCACAACGAGGGCTTCCTCGAGACGGGCCCCGCCTACTCCCGCGCGATCAAGGCCTTTCTCGAAACCCCGCCGGACGCCCCCAAGAAGCGGCCTTAGCCCTCCTAATACGCGCGCGCGAAATATTTATTACGGCCCCCTTGCGGGGGGCCGGGGGCGGGTTATACTGCGCGGATAGCCGTTTCCACTTAATATGTCCTCCCCCCGCAGGGCCGTTTTCGCCGCCTCTTTGCTCGCGGCCCTGCTGTCCCCGTCGGCCCTCGCCCTCGACACCGGGCGCTCCATCCTCGTCTCGGCCGACGCCGAGGAAGGGCCGGCCCGCGTCCTGCTGTCGTGGAACAACCAGGCCAACTCGACGTCGCACGACGTCTACCGCAAGTCGACCGCGACGGTGTCCTGGGGCTCGGCGATCGCGACCCTCGGCGGCGCGGGCGTCCTCGGCTACACCGACTCCACCGTGACCCCCGGCGTGCTCTACGAGTACCGCGTCGTGCGCACGGGCAACTCCGGCACGGCGTACACGGACGAGGCCTACGTCGCGGCCGGCGTCCGCGTGGCGCTCAACGACCGGCCCGGCGTCCTCGCGCTCGTCGTGGACTCGACGTTCTCGACCTCGCTGAGCACCGCGATCGCCAAGCTCCAGTCCGCCTTGGCAGCCGAGGGCTGGGAGGTCTCGCGCGTGGACGTCTCGCGGACGGCGACGCCCGCGGCGGTGAAGGCGGAGCTCCAGTCGATCTACACGGCGGCCGGCGGGCGGCTGCGCGCCGCGTACCTGTTCGGCCACGTGCCCGTCCCGTACTCGGGCCTGAGCGCGCCCGACGGCAAGTCCGACCACGCCGGCGCGTGGCCGGCCGACGCGTGGTACGGCGACATGGACGGCACCTGGTCGGACGCGCAGGAGCTCGCGACGGCGGCCCGCTCGCAGAACCGCAACTACGCGGGCGACGGCAAGTTCGACCAGAACACGATCCCCTCGCCGCTCGAGTTCGCCGTCGGACGCGTCGACTTCGCGAACATGCCCTCGCTGGCGCCGCAGTCCGAGCAGGACCTCCTCTCGCACTACGTCGACAAGACGGTCGACTTCCGCACGCTCGACCTCGGCAGCCCCGACCTCGGCGTGATCTGGGACGCGCTGGGCGGCCTCGACTCCTCGGCTCACCACGATTTCACCGCCGTCCTCGGCCCCGGAAACTCCTACACGGACGACTTCAACGCGCACGTCGGCGGCGAGCCGATCCTCTTCGCCGCCGGCATCACGACCGGCACCTATACCGAGGCCGTGGGCATCGCGACGACGAGCGGGACGGTCTCGAGCGAGTGGAACGCGGCGTACACCGAGCTCTCCGGCTCCTACTTCGGCGACTGGGACGCCGGAGACTCGTTCTTGCGCGCGCCGCTCGCGGCGTCGCCGAGCGGCATGAGCGTCTCCTGGACGCCGTCGCCCGGCTGGCAGTACCACCGCATGGAAGCCGGCGCGACGCTCGGGGACTCGATGCTCGCCTCGATCAACAACGCCGCGTCCGGACCGTACGTCGTGCGCGACGGAACGGCCGGCGGCACGCACATGGCCCTGATGGGCGACCCGACCATGACTCTGCGCTTCGTCGAACTGCCCGAGGCCGTCTACGCGCAGCGCTCGGGCGCCGACGCGGTCGTCTACTTCAGCACCGCGCTCGGGACGGTCGAGGGCTATCACGTCTACCGCTCGACCGGCCTCTACGGGCCGTTCACGCGACTGACGGTCTCCACGGTCGCCGCCGGCTCCTACACCGACGTCGCGCCCGCGGCGTCGACCTACACTTACATGGTCCGCTCGGTCGCGCTCGTGGACAAGAACCGAAGCACGTACTATCAGGCGAGCCCGGGAGCGTTCGCGCGCATCAACATCGGCAACGTGGACATCACGTCGCCGACGATCTCGGTCCTCAGCCCGGTGAACGGCTCCTCGGTGGCCGACGCGGGCCTCGTCCAGGTCACGGGCTCGGACAACCTCGTGCTCTCGCGCTTCGTGCTCGACTTCGACCAGGGCTCGCTCGTCTCGACTTTCAACGTCGCGAGCCTGCCGGTCGTCATGCCCTTCGACTCGCTCCCCCCCGGCCAGCACCGCCTCGACGCCTTCGCCTACGACGCGGCCGGCAACCTCTCGTCGACGACGATCACCTTCTACGGCCTCGCCGACGACTCGACCGCGCCCGTCGTCTACATCTCGACGCCGGCCTCCGGCAGCCAGGTCTGGGGAACCGTGATCGTCCAGTCGAGCGCGACGGACCAGGGCGTCATCATGGGCTACCAGCTGCTCGTCGACAGCGTCGTCGTCACGGCCGGAGCCTCGCCGAATTTCGCCTGGGACACGCGCTTCGTCTCCTCCGGCGTTCACACGATCGAGGTGCAGGCCGGCGACGCGACCGACAACATCGGCTTCAGCACGATCACGCTGTTCGTCAACCCGGCTCTGAGCACGCCGGTCGTCCTCACGGCGTCGACGCCGTCGCTCAGCGCCGAGGTCGGCCGCTCGGCGACGCTCGAGTACGTCTTCGACCGCGGGCCGACGATCGCCGCGGGCTGGACTCCGTTCGTCCACGCGACGAACGCGGCCGGCACGACGTTCTTCACGGACTCTCCGACGCCGCCGTCGCCGACGACGTCCTGGTCGGGGCGCACGAAGTTCGCGTCGAGCATCAAGGTCTCCTCGGCCGCTCCTCCGGGAACGTACCAGGTCCGCATCGGCCTCACGAACGGCTCGACGAACCTGCTCATGCTCGCGGGGCCCTCCGTCGTCGGCGCCGACGCGACGCGGCGCTTCACGGTCGCCACGATCACCGTCACCGCGGACGTGACCTCGCCGACGCTCTCCGGCCTGGCGCCGAGCTCCGCGACGCTCGTGCAGGGCACGACCGCCCTCTCCTCCTCGTGGTTCGACAACGTGTTCGTGAGCTCCGTGCATTTCGTCGTGGACGGCGTCTTCCTCGCGACCGGGGCGCGCGCCGGCTCCAACTTCACGGCGACCTGGTATTCCACGAACGCCACCAACGGCGGCCATGCGATCACGATCTACGCGACGGACTCCTCCGGCCTCGTCTCCTCGACGCAGACTTACGTCACGGTCTCGAACCCCTTCGTGCTGCTCGCCGCGACGCCGACGTTCACCGCCGAGAAGGGCGTCTCGCTGCTGGTCGGCGCGCGCTTCTCCGGCGGCCCCGGTCCGAGCGCGCAGAACATGAACCTCTCGTTCGTGAACCTGCTCACCGGCCAGAGCGAGCTCGTCGAGACGTACTCGCCGTCCCCCGCGTTCAATCTGTGGCCCGGGACGACGCTCCAGTTCGACCGCTCGATCAACTTCCCCGTGGACAAATCCACCGGCGTCTTCGCCGTCTACTCGTACTCGACCGCGCTGTTCCCGTTCCTCAAGGGCGGCGGCGTCACGCGCTCGACCGCGGGCGTCGACCACTTCCTCGTCGCGACGATGACCGTCACCAACGGCCCGCCGCTCGGCGCGGGCGTCGTCCCGTTGTCCTCGACGAGCGTCCAGGCCTCGTGGACCGCGAACGGCAACATACCGGGCACGACCTACTACGTCCAAGTCTCGAGCTCGGCCGGCTTCTTCCCCGTCTCGCACTCGACGCAGACGACGGCGCTGTCGTTCGTCTTCTCCGCGCTGCCGGTCGACGCGACCGCCTACGTGCGCGCGGCGTCCTTCAGCGTCTTCCCCGCGACGTGGTCGAGCTGGGCGTCCGTCGGCTCGACGCGGACCTTCCCCGGCGTGCCCGCGGTCTCGGCCGGGCCGACGACGCTGTCCTCGGTCACCGTGAACTGGACGACGGGAGGCAACCAGCCGGGAACGAGCTACGAGGCGCAGATCGCGAGCACCGGCACCTTCTCGCCGATGACCTCCTCGACGACCGATCAGCTCTCGCTGCTGTTCGACGGCCTGCCGTCGGCGTCGACCGTCTTCATGCGCGTGCGCGCCATCGGCCCCGGCGGGCCCGGCGCGTTCTCGGCGATCGTGACGACCTGGACCTTGCCCGGCCAGCCCGCCTCCCCCTCTCTCGACTTCGTCGGCTTCTCCTCCGCCGTCGTCTCCTGGGGCTCCGGAACCAACGATCCCGCCGCGCGCTACGTGCTCGAGGGCTCGACGAACGCGTTCGCGTCCGTCGCCGCCTCCTCGATCGTCGCCGGAAGCTCCGCCGCGCTGACATCCCTGCCCGGCAACGCGGCGCTCGACCTGCGCGTGAGCGCGCTCGTCCCGGACGGCACCAGATCCCCTCCCGCGACGCTCTCGACCGGAACGGCCGCGCAGACGCCGGTCGCGATGTCGACGAACGCGGTCGGCGCGACGACGGCGTCCTGGAACTGGAGCGCCCCCCTCAACGGGCCGACGACGTACCACATCGAGGCGTCGAGCGACGCCTACGTCACGCTCAGCACCTCGGCGGTCGTGAGCTCCACCGCGGGCGCGTCGCTCTTGTCCGGCCTGCAGCCGAACACGACCTACGAGGCGCGCGTCCGCTCCGAGGCCCGCTCGGGCCTGTTCTCGGCGTACACGAACGCGACGCCGACCGTCACTTTGCCCGCCGCGCCCGGCTCCGCTCCCTCGGCCCCTCTCTCTTCGACCTCGATCCAGGCGTCGTGGACGGCGAACGGCAATCCCGCCGACACCTCATACGACGCGCAGATCTCGACCGACGCGTTCGCGACCTTGGTCGCCTCGACTCGCGTCGCCGCCCTCCAGGCCTCGTTCACGGGACTCGACTCGAACCGCCTCTACGCGCTGCGCGCGCGCTCCGTCGGCCGCCTCGGCGCGCTGACCTCCTTCACCGCGCTCCCCTCGACCGCGACGACGCCCGCGACGCCCACGGACTCGCCGACGCCGTTCGCCGTCTGGGAGGCGTCGGTCACCGTCTCGTGGCTCTCGGGAGGCAACGCCCCCGGCACCGTCTACCTCGCGCGCATGAGCACGAACGCCTTCGCCTCGGTCTACACGACGAGCTCAACCGCGAACCTCTTCGCGCGCTTCGGCCCGCCGGCGCAGGCCGCGCTGCTCTCGAACGCGACGTTCTGGTTCGAGGTCGCCGCGACCTCCGGCGCGAACACGAGCCCATTCCTCGCGATCGGCTCGACCGCGACGAACCCCGTCGCGCCCAACTCCGCGGCCGCGACGGCGACCGGGATCGCGTCCTCGACCTGGACCTGGAACCCGATCGCGAACTCGACGTGGACGACGTATCAGGCCGATCTGTCGACCGACTCGTTCGCGACGCTCTCGCGTCAGATCCTCGTCGGACCGTTCACCGCGTACTACATGGCGCTGCAGCTGGACACGACCTACCATTTCCGCGTCCGCGCGATCGGGCAAGGCGGGACGCCGACGGCGTACTCGATCGCCCCCGCGACCGCCACGCCCGCGGCCGTTCCGGGCGGCTTCGCGGCGTCGCTCCATTTCTCCTCGGCCTCCTTGAGCTGGACGGCGAACGGCAATCCCGGCACGACGCTCTACGAGGCCGAGTCGTCCTCCGCGGGCTTCCCCGCCTTCGTCTCGAGCCGCGCGGCGGCGGCGACGTCGGTCTTCCTCGGCGGGCTCACGCCCAATACGCCCTACCTGCTGAGGGCGCGCGCTCTCGGCCACAAGGAGGCGACCGCGTATACGGCTCTCGGCCCTCTCGCGACGCTCGCGGCGGTCCCGACGGCCCCCATCGCCCTGCCCGCCGGCGTCTCGTCGGTCACTGTGACGTGGGGCGTCAACGGCAACTCCACGATGACCGTCTTCACCGCCGAGGTCTCGACCGATTCCTTCGCGACGGTGACCGCGTCGTCCTCGAGCGTCGGTCCGACCGCGACGGTCGTCGGCCTGGCGGCGAACGCGACGCACTACGCGCGCGTGCGCGCGGACGGCCTCGCGGGCTCGACGGCGTGGGTCGCCGCCGCCGCGACGACGACGCCCGCCGCGCTGCCCGCGTCGGCCGCCTTCACGTCCGTCCTGACGACCGCGCTCACCGAGTCGTGGTCGGCGAACGGCAACATCGCCGGCTCGCTCTACGACGCCGAGCTCTCGACCGACTCGTTCGCGACGGTGTCGCGCTCCTCGCGCACGGCAAACGTCTCCGCGAGCTTCACGGGCCTGCTCGCCGCGACGACCTACTACGGCCGCGTCCGCGCGATCGCCGTCTCCGGTCTGCCCGGCGCGTACGTCTCGGTCGGCTCGACGATCACCGCCGCGCTGCCGCCCGTCGCGGGCCCGCTCGTCGCGGTCGGCACGTCCGCGCTCACGGCGACCTGGACTTCGGGCGGCAACCCCGGCGGGACGTTCTACGACGCGCAGATCTCGACCGACGCCTTCGCGACGATCTCCGCCTCGAGCGTCACCGCGGGCCTCTCCGCCTCCTTCGGCCTCGGCGGCTTCGGCCCCTCCCTGATCCCGGACACGACGTATCACGCGCGCGTCGGCGTCAGCGGCGGCGGCGGCGCGTCGATCGTCTCCCTCGGCTCGACCGTCACCCTGCCCGCGCCGCCTCTCGCGGCCGCGCTCGTCGGCATCGGGCAGTCCACAGCCGCGGTCTCCTGGGGGACGAACGGCAACCCGACGGACACGGCGTTCGTGCTCGACGCCTCGACCGACTCCTTCGCCACGATCTCCGTCTCGTCGACGAACACGGGCGGACAGGCGGGCTTCGCCGGGCTGATCCCGGACACGACGTACTACTTCCGGGTCCGCGCGCGCGGGCGCGCCGGGACGTGGAGCGCCGCCGCCGGGCCCGTCGTCGGCGTCACCGACCCCGCGCCGCCGGTCTCGCCCGTCCTCTCCGCTCTCGGCGTCTCGTCCGTCGCCGCGAGCTGGACCGGCCCGGGCAACCCCGGGACGACGCTCTACGAGCTCACGCTCTCCTCCGACGGCTTCGCGACGATCACGGCCACCGCCTCGTCGACCGGCTTTACGCGGAGCTTCGCGGGCCTCGTCCCGAACACGACCGAGCAGCTGCGCGTGCGCTCCGCCGGCGTCGCGGGCAAGTACACGGCGCCCGTGACCTCGGCCGTCGCCTTCACCTCGGCGGCCGTCCCGTCCGCGCCCGCGGCGGTCCCGGCCGGCGTCTCGTCCGTCACTTTGACCTGGGGCGCGAACGCCAATCCCGCGGGAACCGTCTACCGCGCCCAGCTCTCCACCGATTCCTTCGCGACGCTCGTCGCTTCGTCCTTGACCGCGGGCGTCGCCGCCGACTTCACGGGCCTGCTCGCCAACGCCACCTACTTCTCGCGCGTCCGCGCCGACGGCTGGGGCGGCCCGACGGCCTTCGCCTCCGCGTCCTCGACGGCGACGCCCGCGGCCGCGCCCGCCGGCGGCGCGCTCGTCTCGATAGGCTCCTCCGCGATCAGCGTCTCGTGGTCCGCGAACGGGAACGCCCCGGACACGCAGTACGAGGCGCAGGCCTCGACCGACGCGTTCGCGACGGTCTCGGTCGCCACGCGCGTCTACGCGGCGCAGGCGGCGCTGTCGGCGCTGACGCCGAACACCGTCTACGACTTGCGCTCGCGCGCGATCTCCCGGCCGGGCATCCCCTCCGCCTGGCTCGTGCTGCCCTCGACGACGACGACCCCGCTCGTGCCGGGCGCCTCGCCCGTCCCGTTCGCCGCGGTCGAGGTCTCCTCGCTCGTCGTCGCCTGGACCGCGGGCGGCAACCCGGGCGGCACGTTCTACCGCGCGCAGATTTCCACGGACGGCTTCGCGACGGTCTCGGCGTCCTCCGACACGGCGGCGCTGACGGCGTCGTTCGGCTCCGGCTTCGGGACGCCGCTGCCCTCCGACACGACCTACGCCGCGCGCGTGAGCGCGCTCGGCGCGGGACAGCCGAGCGTTCCGCTCGCCGTCGGCTCGACCGCGACCTTGCCCGCCCCTCCGCTCGCGGCCGCGCTCGTCGGCATAGGCCAGTCCACCGCCGCCGTCTCGTGGGGCGTCAACGGCAACCCGGCGGACACCCTCTTCGTCCTCGACGCCTCGACCTCCTCCGTCTTCGCGGCGGTCCAGTTCTCGTCGTCGGTCGCGGGCGCGACGGCGGGCTTCGCCTCCCTCGCGGCCGACACGACGTGGCACTTCCGCGTGCGCGCCGTCGGCCGCCTCGGCGCCGCGAGCGCCTACGCCGGGCCCGTGGTCGCCGTCACGGACCCCGCGCCGCCCGTCTCTCCCGCGCTCGCGGTCCTCGGCGTCTCCTCCGTCTCCGCGTCGTGGACGGCGCCCGGCAATCACGCGGCGACGCGCTACCGCGTCGCGCTTTCCTCGGACTCCTTCGCGACGGTGACGGCCTCGACCGACGTCGCGGCCTTCAGCTTCAGCTTCGCCGGCCTCGTCCCGAACACGACGGAGCAGGCGCAGGTGAGGACCGTCGGCGTCGCGGGCAAGCTCACCGCGCCCGTCCTCTCGGCGGTCGTGTTCACCTCCGCGGCGGTTCCCGTCGCGCCGGCGGCGGCGCCGCTCGGCCTCTCGTCCGTCTCGATCTCGTGGAACACGCCCAATCCCGCGGGAACGGTCTATCGCGCGCAGCTCTCGACCGACGCGTTCGCGACGGTCAACGCTTCCTCTCTCACGGCCGCCCTCGCCGCGGACTTCGCCGGCCTGCAGGCGAACGCGACGTACTGGACGCGCGTGCGCGCCGACGGCTGGGGCGGTCCCTCGGCCTTCGCGGCGGCCGCCGCGACGGCTACGCCCGCGGCGGCGCCGCTGGCGGGCGGCTTCGCCTCGGTCACGACGTCCTCGGCCGTCGTCGCCTGGGGCGCGAACGGCAACGCCGCGGGCACCCTCTACGACGCGCAGCTCTCGACCGACTCCTTCGCGACCGTCTCCGCCTCCTCGCGAACCGCGAACGTCTCGGCGGGCTTCACGGGCCTGCTCGCCTCGACGACGTACTACGCGCGGGCCCGGACCGTCGCCGTCTCGGGGCTGACCGGGGCCTTCACCGCGCTCGGCTCGACGATCACGGCCTCGCTGCCGCCGGCCCCCGGCCCGTTCGTCTCGGTCGGCACGACGTCGCTGACGGCGACGTGGCTGACGGGCGGCAACCCTCCCGGCACGCTCTACGACGCCGACGTCTCGACCGACAACTTCGCGACTTTGGTCGCCTCGAGCCGGACCGCGAACCTCTCCGTCGCCTACGGCCTCGGCGGCTTCGGCTCGCCGCTGCGCCCCGACACGACGTACCAGGCGCGAGTCGGCGCGCTCAACGGCGGCGGCCCGCCCGCCGTGATCTCTCTCGGCTCGACCGTGACCTTGCCCGCGCCGCCGCTGTCGCCCGCGCTCGCCGGCATCGGCCTGTCGACGGCGTCCGTGACCTGGGGTACGAACGGCAACCCGGCGGACACGGCGTTCGTCCTCGACGCCTCGACCGACTCCTTCGCGACGATCTCCGTCTCCTCGACGGTCGCGGCCGGGATCGCCGCGTTCTCGACCCTGACCGCCGACACGACGTACTTCTTCCGCGTCCGCGCGCGCGGCCGCGCCGGCGCGTGGAGCGCCGCGGCCGGACCCGTCGTCGGCGTCACCGATCCCGCGCCGCCCGCCGCGCCCGCGCTCGCGGTCCTCGGCACATCCTCCATGACGGCGACGTGGACCGGCGCCGGCAACCCGGCCGCGACGCTCTACCGCCTCGAGCTCTCCTCCGACGCGTTCGCCACGATCGTCGCGACCGCGACGACGACCGGCTTCTCGCGGACGTTCGCCGGCCTGACGGCCAACACCACGGAGCAGCTGCGCGTGCGGACGCAGGGCGTCTCCGGCAAGCTCACGGCGCCCGTCGTCTCCGCCGCGGCGTTCACCGCGGCCGCCGCGCCCTCGGCTCCCGCCGCGGCCGCGCTCGGCGTCTCGTCGGTCTCGCTGTCGTGGGGCGCGAACGGCAACCCCGCGGGCACCGTCTACCGCGCGCAGGTCTCGACCGACGCGTTCGCGACGGTCAACCAATCCTCGATCACGACGGGCGCCGGCGCGGCGTTCGCGGGCCTGCTCGCGAACGCCACGCAGTACGCGCGCGTGCGGGCCGAAGGCTGGGGCGGCCCGAGCGCCTACGCGGCGGCGGTCGCGACCGTCACGCCCGCGTCCGCGCCGAGCGGCGGCGCCCTCGTCTTCGTCGGCTCGTTCTCGATCACGGCCTCGTGGTCGGCGAGCGGCAACGCCCCCGACACGCAGTACGAGGCGCAGATCTCCACCGACGCCTTCGCCACCGTGAGCGTCGCCACGCGCGTCTACGCGGCGCAGGCGTCCTGGTCGCCCCTCGTCCCGAACACGAACTACGACCTCCGGACGCGCGCGATCGCGCGCCAGGGCGCTCCCACGGCCTACCTCGTCCTGCCGTCGACGCGCACGACGCCGCTCGTGCCGGGACCCTC
This sequence comes from uncultured Elusimicrobia bacterium, assembly GCA_964450975.1. Classification (GTDB taxonomy): domain Bacteria; phylum Elusimicrobiota; class Elusimicrobia; order UBA1565; family UBA9628; genus GWA2-66-18. The sequence goes on from CAYVFO010000017.1 coordinate 21,595, forward strand.
GCCCGCGCCGTTCCCCGTCGTCGAGATCTCCTCGCTGACGCTGGCGTGGACCTCGGGAGGCAACGGCCCCGGCACGCTCTACCGCGCCGAGCTCTCGACCGACGCCTTCGCGACGATCTCCGCGTCGTCCGACACCGCGAACCTGTTCGCGGCCTGGTCGCCCGCCTTCGGCACCGGCCTGCCGGTCAACACGCTCTACGCCGCGCGCGTGCGCGCCCTCGGCACGGGGCCGGCGAGCGCGAACCTCGCGATCGGCTCGACGTCCACGCTCGCGATCGGACCGCCCTCGCTGTTCGTCGTCTCGGCGGGCTCGCAGACCGCGACGCTCGATTGGGCCGCGTCCGGCAACCCGGAACCGGGCACGAGCTACGAGCTCCAGACAGGCGCCGACGCCGCTTTCGCCTCGTCGACGCGGCTGCTCGTCTCGACGAGCGGCGCGCTCTCGCAGAGCCTGGCGTTCTCGACGACCTACTGGTTCCGCGTCCGCGCGGTCAGCGCCGCCGGCGCGGCGACCCCGTACTCCCCGTCGGTCTCGACCGCGACCCTCGCGCCGGCGCCGTCGAAGCCGGGAACGCCCGCCGGAACGACGCTCGGCGTCTCGTCCATCTCCTGGACTTGGACCGCGGCGCCGCTCGCGCTCGGCTACAACGTCTACGGCGACACCTCCGCGGCGACGCTGATCAACGCGCAGTCGACCGCCGCCTTCGTCCGCACGGGCCTCGGCCCGAACACGCCGTCCGGCCTCGTCGTCGAGGGAACCAACGCGAGCGGCGCGGGCCCGCGCTCCGACCCGGGCCTGCGCTACACGCACGCCGCTCCCCCCGCGGCCGCGGCGGTCCAATCGTGGCTGGACCAGAGCGCGGTCGTCGCGTGGAGCGTCAACGGCAACCCCGCGGCGACGACCGCCCAGCTCGAGCGCTCGACCGACAACGTGGTCTTCGCCGGCGTGCTGACGGCGGCGGTCACATACTACGCCGATCCCTCGCTCTTCGGCTGCACGACCTACTGGTACCGCGTGCGCCACGTCAACGGCGATGGGGTCGCGACGTCCTACTCGACGGCGGCTCCGTTCCTCACCTTCGGCTCGACGCCGACGCCCGCGGGCGCGCTGACCGCGACGTCGCAGGCCGGCTCGACGATCCGCCTCGACTGGACGCTCTCCGCCTTCGAAGGCGTGACGGCCTACCGCGTCTACTGGGACTCCGGCACGGGAACGATCGACTACAACGTCGCGATCGCGACGGTGTCCGGCGCGGCGACGGCCCACGTGACCGGCGTCCTCGCCTCGAGCGCGAGCTACACCTTCGGCCTGCGCGCCGTGCACCGCTGCGGGATCGCGGAGACGAATACGACCCTCCGAGCCTCGGCCGGCGCCTCGCCGACGCCGCCGAGCCTGCGCGTCGGCCTCAAGACGCCGCAGTCGGGCCGCCGCATCGACGGAAACCGCGTGACCTTGATGTCGGAAGTCGAGATCGGAACGCTCGCGAACCTCGCCTCCGTGCGCTTCCAGTATCGCGCGACCGGCTCGGGTCCGTGGATCGACGCGCCCGCGGCGACGGCGCGCCCGAACCCGAGCCTCGCGGCGCCGCACTTCATGCACTGGGACGTGACGGGCCTCGCCCCGGGCTTCTACGACCTGCGCGCGATGGCGTACGCCGTCGACGGCTCCTCCGACGCCGGGGCGGCGTCGATCACGATCGAGGTCGATCACGCGACGCCCGACGTCAGCGAGACCCTCGTCGGCGGCCGCATCCGGCGCGACCAGACGGTCTACCGCGGCGCGGTCAACTCGATCGTCGCGGGCTCCGTCGGCGGCGCGCTGACGAAGGTCGTCCTGCCCGCCGGAGCGCTCGCGGCCTCGACCGCGACGCTCTCGCTGTGGCCCGATCCCGACCTCGCCGGCGCCCCGTCCCAGCCGCTCGACGCCCAGGCGCTGGGCCAGTACGCGCGCATCGACCTCTCCGACGGCCAGTCGCTGCTCTCGAGCGGCCTGAGCGCGCTGCTCACCTTCTCGTACCCGGACGCGAACAACGACGGCGTCGTCGACGGCATCAAGGTCTCCGCGAGCCGCCTGCGCGTTCAGAGCTACGATCCCGTCGCCGGCAAGTGGCAGACCGACGTCCCGACCACGTTCGATCCCGCCGCCCGCACGGTCACGGGCGCGACGCCGCACTTCAGCCTCTTCGGGGCGTTCGCGCCGAGCGGCGCCTCCGACCTCGATCTCTCGCGCGTCTACCCCGTCCCCTTCAAGCCGAACGGCCCCGATCCCGACGAGGGCCGCCCTTACTCGGCCGGCGACGCGAACTCCGGCATCATCTTCGACCTGCTGCCGTCCGCCGTGACGATCCGCATCTACACGGTCGACGGGCGCCTCGTCGCCGAGCTCTCGCGCGCCGCCGGCGCCGGTCCGATGCGCTGGGACGCCAAGACGGGCGCCGGCCGCGACGCCGCCAGCGGAATCTATTTCGCCGTCATCAGCAGCCCCGACGCCCGCGCCGCCGTGAAGAAGCTGTCGATCATCAGATGAGAACCCGAGCTCTCGCCGTCATGCTCGTCCTGGCCGCCGCGGCTCCCGCGCGCGCGGCCCAGGCGACCGCCGGCTCGGACCCGCTCGCCTTCCTCTCGCTCGACGCGAGCGCGCGCGCCGCGTCGCTCGGCGGAGCGCACGCCGCGGCCGCCGAGGGCTCCGACGCGCTCGGCTACAACCCGGCGGGCCTCGCGCTGACGCGCCGCCACGAGCTCTCGCTGATGCACGAGCAGCTGTTCGCGTCGACGGCGCGCGAGCGCGTCGCGCTCGCGCTGCGCCAGGGCTTCGGCGTCTCGGCCGACTACGTCGACTACGGCAAGTTCGAGCGCACGACGATCTCGCGTCCCGACGGCGGCATCGGGAAGTTCTCCGCGCGCGACGCCGCGGCCGCCGCGGGCTGGGGCTTCCTCATCGGCGACTTCGCGGTCGGCGGCGCCGGCAAGTACATACGCTCGGAGAACGACCGCATCGTGGCGCAGACGTTCGCCTTCGACGCCGGCGCGATCTACCGCCTGCCCGCCGACCGCGGCATCCGCTTCGGCGCGGCGATCCAAAACGCCGGCGGCGCGGTGAAGTTCCAGGCCGACCGCGAGGCGCTGCCGCTGACCGCGCGCGGCGGCGTCTCCATCGAGTTCCCCGCGCTCGCGCGCCGCAACCTGTTCGCGTTCGACGTCGTGAAGACCGGGCGCGACCGCATGCGCTTCAACGCCGGCCTCGAGACCGCGGGCGCGGTCTCCGGCCGGATTGGCTGGACGACGCGCAACGACGCGGGCATCGGCCTGACCGCGGGCGTCGGCTTCCGCGGACCCGACTGGTCGTTCGACTACGCGCTCGCGCCCTACGGCGACCTCGGCCTCACGCACCGCCTGACTTTGATCCTGCGCTGGGGCGAGGAGCGCGCGCCTGATCGCGGCCAGAAGTTCATGAGCGCCTACGACGAGCCCGTCGTCGAGCGCCGCCTGCCGCCCGAGCGCAAGGTCCGCGAGCTGCCCGAAGCCAAGCCCGCGCTGCCGGCCGGCCTCGCCGCTCCGGCGGTGAGCCCGGCCGACCGCCTGCTCGAGGACGCGCGCATGCAGACCGCGACCGGCCAGTACGCGCTCGCGAGCCGCTCGCTCGACGAGGCCGGCAGCATGCTCGACGTCCGCGACCGCCGCCGCGTGCTCCTCAAGACGCGCGAAGGCGACCTCTACCACGCGCGCAAATTCTACGACGACGCCGCGGCGGCCTACGAGGAGGCCATCACGATGGCCTCGCGCCTGTCTCTCTCCGATTCGACGGTCGCCGCGGCCTACACCGGCCTCGGGCGCTGCCGCTGGGCCACCGGGGACAAGGACGCCGCCGCGCGCGCGCTGCGAAAGGCGATCGACGTCGAGCCGACCGAGACCCGCCGCCTGATGCTCGAGCGCTACGAGGGCCGCTCGGTCGAGCCCTAGTCCGCGTCGACGCCGCGCTGCGGGCAGTCTGGACGCAGCAGGCACGACGCGCAGTCGGGATTGAGCGCCTTGCACGTGCGGCGGCCGTGCCAGATCACCGCGTGGGACCAGAATTTCCAGTCCTTGCGGGGAACGAGCGGGCCGACGGCGCGCTCGACCTTCACGGGATCGTCCTCGCTCGTCAGGCCGAAGCGCCAGCAGAGCCGCTTCATGTGCGTGTCGACGACGATCCCTTCCTGCGCGTCGTAGATCTCGGCCAAGACGACGTTGGCCGTCTTGCGCGCGACGCCGCGCAGCGCGAGCAGCTCCGCCATCGTTCCGGGGACCTTCCCGCCGTGGCGGTCGCGCAGCGCCTTCGCGGTCTCGATGATCGACTTCGCCTTCATGCGGTAGAAGCCGCACGAGCGGATGATCGCCTCGAGCTCGGCGGGCTCGGCCTCGGCGTAGTCGTCGACGGTCTTGTACCGCTTGAAGAGGGTCTTGGTCGTCGCGTTGACGCGGACGTCCGTGCACTGCGCCGAGAGGATCACCGCGAAGACGAGCTCGTGCGGCGTCGAATAGTCGAGCTCGCAGTGCGCGTCGGGGTAGAGCTTCTTGAGGCCCTTGAGGAGGCGCTTGACGCGCTCGGCCTTCGCCGCCGCGCTCACTTCTTCTCGATCGGCCAGTAGTAGATGCCGAGGTTCACGGGGTTGTCGACGAAGCCCTTCACCCACTCGCGCAGCCCGTAGACCCCGGCCGGGTGCACGGTGAAGATCGCGACCGCCTCGTCCTTGCCCTTCGCGAGGATGCGCTTGTACAGCGCCGCTCGCTTCGCGGGAGAGGGCTCGGCGACGGCCTTCTCGACGAGCGCGTCGAGCTCCGCGTTCGCGTAGCCCTGCGCGGACGGGTAGCGGCCCTGCGAGTGATAGAACGCGAAGATGAAGTTGTGGGCGTCGGGGTAGTCGCCCAACCAGCCGCGCGCGAAGAGCGGCATGAGCTTGCGCTGCGATTTGTCGAGGAAGCTCGCCCAGTCGACGCCGCGCAGGTCGATGCGGAACTTCGGGTTGAGCGACTCGACGTTCTTCTTGAGGATCTGCGCCGCCGCCTCGCGGTTCTCGGAGCCCGTGTTGTAGGTGAGCGTGAAGCGGAAGCCCTTCTCCCAGACCTGCCCGCCCCACGCTTTCCGCAGGTGCGCCTCCGCCTTCTTGAGGTCGTGAGTCCAGCAGGGCTGCTTCGGGTCGCGGCCGGGGATGCCGGGCGGGATCGGGCCGCACGCGCGCTGCGCCGTGCCCTTGAACGTATCGCGCATGATCGCGGCGTCGTCGAAGGCCGCCGAGAAGCCGCGCCGGACGTCCGCGTCGGCGAAGAAGTCGGGCGGGATGCCCTCGCCGTCGAGCTTGCCGGAGCCGATGTCGGGATTGGCGACGGGGTTGATCTTCACCGTGAAGAACAGCGCGGGGTCCGTCTGCAGGCGCACGAGCTTGTCGGCGAGCCGGGCGCCCGGGATCGCGCCGATCTGCGCGGCGTACGGGCGCGGCGTCTCGATCAAATCGGCGTCGCCGGCCTCGAGCATGAGCTTGCGCGTGTTGAGCTCGGGAACCGCCTTCACGAGGACGCGCTTGAGCTTCGCGGGGCCGCGCCAATAGGCGTCGTGGCGCTCGAGCAGGACGTAGCGCGCCGTCTTGTCCCAGCGGACGACCTTGAACGGCCCCGCGCCGTTGGTGTGCTCGTAGAAGTACGAGCGCTCCTTCGGCGGGTCGTTGAAGTCGCGCCACTTAGCGGCGGAGCCGTCCCACTCGCCGTGCGCGACCGCCCACGGCTTCGACATGACGTACGACCAGCGCGCCATGATCGAGAGGAACGGGCCGAACGGGCGCGGCAAGGTCACGACGACCGAGTCGCCCTCGACGCGCACGGCCTTCTCGAGCGCGGCGTAGTCGAGGACGATCGTGCCGGTCGAGACGCGCGTGGACGGGACGCCGGCGATCGGCTCGAGCAGCAGCGCGGACGGGCCGCCCGCGCGGTCCGTGATCATGAAGCGCAGGAGCGAGTAGCGGACGTCCTCCGGCGTGACCTCGGTCCCGTCGTGGAACTTGACGCCCTTGCGGATCGGGAAGCGGTAGGTGCGGCCGTCCGGCGAGATCAGCTTGTTCGCGACGGACGGCACCTTCGCGGAGATCCTCGGCTCGAACTCGGAGAGCGACGAGCCCTTGAAGCCGATCAAGGTCTCGTAGACGTTCTGGATGACGGACTGGCTCGACGCGTCGTAGGGGTAGGCGGGATCGAGCCCGCCGACCTCGCCGATCTCGAGGTTCGTGAACGTGTCGGGGTTCTTGACCGGAGCGCCGGACGCGGCGACCGCGGCGCACAGCATGAGCGCGTGGAGCATTCGTCCTCTCTTTGAGCGCCCATTCTAGCCTTTTCCGGCGCGGGTTGGCCGCGCGCAGATCACAGCAGTTACACGGCGGATCGGGCCCGCCGAAGTTTGATCCAGATCAACATCCGCGCCCTGGTCGCGTGATAGAATCCCGGGAGACGCGGTCGTTATATAGGAGAGAACATGTCCGGCGAAAGCTCCTGCTCCACCTCGTGCTGCGGACGCGCCATCGAGTTCCTCGAGTCCTCGATCGGCAAGAAGATCATGGTCGCGACGGCGGGCCTGCTCCTCATCGGCTTCCTCGTCACCCACCTCGCCGGCAACCTCCTGCTGTTCGTCGGAGGGGACGCGTTCAACAAATACGCCGAAGCGATCGAGCACAACCCGCTTCTCCCCCTCGCCGAGGGCGGACTCGTCTTCCTGTTTCTCGTGCACATCCTCCTCTCGGCCCGCGCGACCTTCGCGAACCGCGCCGCGCGGCCCGTCGCCTACGAGTCCTACAAGGGCAAGGGCGCGCGCACCGCGGGCTCGAGCACGATGGCGATCACCGGCACGCTCCTGCTGATCTTCATCATCGCGCACGTCGCGACGTTCAAGTTCAAGGCGGGCGGCGCGAAGGGCGCCGACCTCTACACGCACGTGCTCGCGTGGTTCGCCAACCCGTGGTACTCCGGCTTCTACCTGCTCGCGCTCGGCGGCCTGTGCCTGCACCTCTCGCACGGCATCCAGAGCGCGTTCCAGACCTTCGGCGTGAACCATCCGCGCTACACGCCGCTCATCAAGAAGGCCGGCCTCGCCCTCGCGGGCCTGCTCTTCCTCGGATTCGCTTCTATGCCGGTCTACTTCGGTTTCGTCGCGGGAGGCGCCAAGTGAAGCTCGATTCGAAGGTCCCCACGGGTCCCATCGAGAAGTCCTGGGACAAGCACCGCTTCGAACTGAAGCTGGTGAACCCCGCCAACAAGCGCAAGTTCAAGGTGCTCGTCGTCGGCACCGGCCTCGCCGGCTCCTCGGCGGCGGCCACGCTGGCCGAGCTCGGCTACCAGGTCGAGGCGTTCTGCGTCCAGGACTCCGCGCGCCGCGCGCACTCGATCGCCGCGCAGGGCGGCGTCAACGCCGCGAAGAACTACCCGAACGACGGCGACTCCGTCTGGCGCCTCTTCTACGACACGGTCAAGGGCGGCGACTTCCGCGCCCGCGAGCAGAACGTCTACCGCCTCGCGCAGGTCTCGAACAACATCATCGACCAGTGCGTCGCGCAGGGCGTCCCGTTCGCCCGCGAGTACGGCGGCACCCTGTCGAACCGCTCCTTCGGCGGCGCGCAGGTCTCGCGCACGTTCTACGCGCGCGGCCAGACCGGCCAGCAGCTGCTGCTCGGCGCGTACTCCGCGCTGATGCGCCAGGTCGGCGCCGGCACGGTCAAGCTCCACACGCGCC
>CAYVFO010000018.1:0-29315 GCA_964450975.1 uncultured Elusimicrobia bacterium
GTGCCGACGTTCCCGGCCGCGGGCGGGACGGGCCACTCCGAGGGCGGCGCGACGCCCGCGGCCGGGAACGTCGGCACCGTCGACTGCGGCGGCGGCTTGAGCGGATCGGGCAGCGGCGGCTGCGGAGCGGGCGGCGGCGCGGCGAAAACGGGCGGCGGCGCGGCGGGCGGCGCGAAGGCCGCGGCGGCGTCGTACGCTCCCCCCTTGAGGCGCGCGATCTCCCGCTCCTTGTCGGCCAGGCGGCGCACGAGGTCGGTGTGGCCGGCCTCGAGCTCGCTCATGCGCTTGTACATCGCCTCGAGCTGGAACGTCAGGTCGTTGGCGCGGTCGCGCTCGCGGCGGACCGCGGCGTCGTCGGACGGGCCCGGGGTCAGCGCGTCGCCGAAGCCCTCCTTGAGCGAGGCGTCGCGGAAGAGGTCCTCGGCGATCGAGCCGCCGAAGTCGTCGTCGCCGAGCATCCCCGCCGCGTCGATCTGCAGGCGGTCGAGCAGCGAGGTCGAGTCGTCGAGCGCGGAGCCGTAAGCCGGAACGGGCATGGGCGCGCCGAGCTCGGAGAGCTCGCCCGCGGGCACCCACGCGCCGCCGTCGGGATTGCCCGAGCAGACGAGCGTGGAGGCATCGAGCCCCTGAAGGCCCTGCATGCCCTCCTTGTCGAACGGACCGAGGATGCGCGACTCCTTATAGACCCAATACTTCAACCCTTGGAGGGTAGCTTCCGGCTGTTACATTTTCAAGGCGGCCAAAAGCTAAAATGAGGGCGTGCTGATCCGCCCCTTCTACCTCGCCTGCCTGGCCCACGCCTCCTACCTCCTGGGAGACGAGAAGACCAAGACCGCCGTCGTCGTCGATCCCCAGCGGGACGTCGACGTCTACGTCGAGGAGGCCGCGAAGCTCGGCCTGACCATCAAGCACGTCATGCTCACCCATTTCCACGCCGACTTCGTCGCCGGCCACCTCGAGCTGCGCGACCGCTGCGGCGCGCGCATCCATCTCGGCGCCAAGGCCGAGGCCGACTACGCCTTCGCGAAGCTCGAGGACGGCGCCCGCCTCGACTTCGGCTCGCTCGGCATCGGCGTGCTCGAGACGCCCGGCCACACGCCCGAGGGCGTCTGCCTGACCGGTTTCGACAACGACGCGGACCCGAAGAAGCCCAAGGCCGTGCTCACCGGCGACACACTCTTCATCGGCGACGTCGGGCGCCCCGATCTCATGGCCTCCGTCGGCTTCGAGGCCTCGGACCTCGCGGGCATGCTCTACGAGTCGCTGACCAAAAAGCTCGTCACGCTCCCCGACGACACGCTCGTCTACCCCGCGCACGGCGCGGGCTCCTCGTGCGGCAAGAACATGTCCAACGAGCGCGTCTCCACGATCGGCGATCAGAAGAAGTACAACTACGCGCTCAAGGCCAAGTCGAAGGCGGAGTTCGTCGCGGCCGTCACCGCCGACCAGCCCGACGCGCCGTCCTACTTCGCGCGCGACGCCGACCTGAACAAGCGCGAGCGCGGCACGCTCGACGCGGGACTCAAGGCGCTCAAGAACCTGAGCGTCGCCGACGCGGAGAAGCTCGCGAAGGCCGGCTCGCCCGTGCTCGACACGCGCGACCCCGGCGACTTCGCGGGCGCCCACTGGCGCGGCTCGATCAACGTCGGCCTCGACGGCAAGTTCGCCAACTGGGCGGGCTCGGTCGTCGCCGCCGGCAAGCCCGTCGTCGTGATCGCCGAGGCCGGCCGCGAAAAGGAGGCCGCGACGCGACTGGCGCGCGTCGGCCTCGACGCCGCCGGCGTGCTCGAGAAGGGCATGGCCGCGCTCGACAAGCGGCCCGATCTCGTGGAGCGCACGCCGCGCCTGACCGCGCGCGCGCTGTCCGAGAAGCTCGCGGCGAAAGACGCGCCGCTCGTCGTCGACGTGCGCACGCCGGCCGAGCGCGAGGGCGGCTTCATTCCCGGCAGCGTGTTCGTCCCCCTCGCGAAGTTCCCCGCCGCGATCGCGGAGGTCCCGCAAGGACGGCCCGTCGTGGTGGCGTGCGCGGGCGGCTACCGCTCGTCGATCGCCGCGTCTTTGCTGCGCGCGGCCGGACGGAAAGACGTGACCGACCTCATCGGCGGAATGTCCGCCTGGCGCGAAGAAGCGCTGCCCGAAGCGAAGGCTTAGTTAGTCGCCGGCGCGTTCGACTTCGCCGATCACCGAGAAGTCGGGCCCGGGCTCCTGGGCCTCGGTGACCTTCTGCTCGAGCTGGTTCTGGTAGGCGATCGAGTAGCGCGCGTACGGGATGGCCTCGAGGCGCGCGCGGGTGATCGGCTTCTGCGTCGCCTCGCACAGCCCGTAGGTGCCGTTGTCGATCTTGCGGATCGCGGCCTCGATCATGTCGAGAGTGGTGCGCTCGTTGTCGGAGAGCTCGAACATCAGCTCCTTCTCGATGGACTGGCTCGCCTGGTCGACGGAATCGCCGTTGTCGACCTCCTCGACGGCCTGCTTCTTCACCGTCTTGAGGATGTCGTCGCGCATCTGCACGAGCTCAGTGCGGATCTCCTTGAGCTTGGCGGCGGTCAGCCAGGCCATCTCCTTGGCGGGATTGGACTCGCGGGCGCCTTTGGCCTTGGCGACGGGGCGAGTGGAAGAAGCTTTCTTGACGGTTTTCTTGGACATAAAAAAGGCCTCCGAATTTCGGGGGAGCGGCATAGTATATGAGAAACCCCCTGCCGCGCAAGGCCTAGGGCCGCCTTACGGCTTGGCGGCGGCGTCGAGGGCCGCGAGCAGCTCCTCGGCGTGCTTCTCGGCGCCGACCTTGAGCCAGCGCTTGACGACTTTCCCGTCGGGACCGATGAGGAAGGTCTTGCGCGCCGCGAGCTTGGCAACGCCCAAGTTCATCACGGAGCCGTAGGACTTGGCGACGGCGAGCCCCTTGTCGGCCAGGAGCTTGAACGAGAGGCCCTCCTTCTCGCAGAAGGACTTGTGCGACTCCGCGTCCTGGCCGCTGACGCCGAGCACGACGGCGTTCTTGGCCTCGAACTTGGCCAGGTTCTTCTGGAAGCCGCGCGCCTCGAGCGTGCAGCCGCCGGTGAAGTCCTTGGGGTAGAAGTAGAGGACGACCCACTTGCCTTTGTAGTCGGACAAGGAGACCGGCTTGCCCTCCTGCGAGGGAAGAGTGAACGCGGGAGCCTCGGCGCCCTCGGCCGGAGGCTCCGGCGACTTGGCGGAGGCGGAAACGGCGAGGACGGCGGTCGCGAGCAGAGCGAAGAAGGTCTTCATCAGAGCTTCGCCGCCGCTTCCTTCAGGCGCGTGATGACCATCTCGCGGCCCATGACCTCGAGCATGCCGAAGAGAGTCGGGCCCTCCTGACGGCCGCTGACCGACACGCGGATCGGGTGGAAGACCTGCCCGTTCTTGAGGCCCTTGTCCGCGACGAACTTGCGGATCCGCTCCTCGAGCGGCTTCTCGAGCCAAGGCTCGAACGGCTGCAGAGCCTCGACGAGGCCGAGCAGGACGTCCTTCGCGCCCGGCGCCTTGAGCACCTTGTCGAACGCCTTCTGGTCGAAGACGACCGGCTTGTAGAAGAACTCGATGAGCGGCGGGATCTCGGAGAGCAGCTTGAACTTCTCGTGTTCGAGCTTGATGACCGTCTCGAGCGCGGGGCCTTTCGCGCCCCACAACCCGGCCTTCTCGAGGAACGGCTTCGCGAGCTCGATGAGCTCCTTCACCGGCGTCTGGCGGATGTACTCGCCGTTCATCCAGTTGAGCTTCACCGTGTCGAACGTCGCGGGGCTCTTCTGGCAGTGCTCGAGGTCGAACTTGCTCTTGAGCTCTTCGTCGGTGAAGAGCTGCTGCGAGTCGGTCGTCGACCAGCCGAGCAGCGCGAGGTAGTTGCGCATCGTGTGCGGCAGATAGCCCTGGTCGCGGTACTCGAGCACCGAGGTCGCGCCGTGGCGCTTCGAGAGCTTCGAGCCGTCGGGGCCGAGGATCATCGAAAGATGCGCGAACACAGGCGGCTTCCAGCCGAGCGCGTAGTAGATCTGGACCTGCGACGGCGTGTTCGAGAGATGCTCGTCGCCGCGGATGACCTGCGTGATGCCCATGAGATGGTCGTCGATCACGCAGCAGAAGTTGTACGTCGGACCGTCGGTCGTCTTCCAGATGACGAGGTCCTGCTGGAGGCTGTTCTCGAAGGAGACGTTGCCGCGGATCTTGTCCTCGACGACCGTGACGCCGTCGGCGGGCATCTTGAAGCGGATCGAGAACTTCTTGCCGGCGGCCTCCTGCGCCTTGCGCTGATCGGCGGTGAGCTCGCGGCAGCGGCCGTCGTACTTCGGCGGGCGCTTCTCGAGCTGCGCGATGCGGCGCATCTCGTCGAGCTCTTCCTTCGTGCAGTAGCAGCGGTACGCCTTGCCCGCGTCGACGAGCTGGTTCAAGTACTTGCGGTAGATGTCGACGCGCTGCATCTGGAAGTACGGGGAGTACGGGCCCGTGTCGGTCTTGCCGTCCTTGGGGCCCTCGTCCCAGTTGAGGCCGAGCCACGTGATCGAGTCGAGGATAGCGGTCACGGACTCGTCGGTCGAGCGGACCTCGTCGGTGTCCTCGATCCGCAGGACGAAGTCGCCCTGGTGCCGGCGCGCGTAGAGCCAGTTGTAGAGCGTGGTGCGGGCGCCGCCGATGTGCAGGAAGCCGGTGGGCGACGGAGCGAAGCGCGTGCGGACTTTGGTCGTCATGACAGGGAGCTCTCCAGTAGTTCTTGGGCGTGCTTGCGGCTCGCGCCCGTCGGCTTGCCGCCGAGCATGGTCGCGACGGCCTCGAGGCGGCCGTCGCCGTCGAGGCGATCGACGCGCAGCCTGGTTCGGCCGGCGGCGACGTCCTTGACGGCGTGGAAGTGGTTCTGCGCGAAGCAGGCCACCTGCGGCAGATGGGTGATGCAGAGGACCTGGCGGCCTTTCGCGAGCGCGGCCAATCGCTCGCCGACGGCGTGCGCGACCTCGCCGCCGATGCCGGCGTCGACCTCGTCGAAGACGAGGAGCGCGGTGCGGTCGGCCTTGGCGAAGGCGGTCTTCAAGGCGAGCATGACGCGCGAGAGCTCGCCGCCCGACGCGGCGGTCTTCACTGGGCGCGGCGGCTCGCCCGGGTTCGGCGCGAGCAGGAACTCCGCCGCGTCGGCGCCGGTGCGCGACCAGTTCCCCTCCTCCATCTCGACGGAGCAGGTGAATCGGGCGTGCGGCAGTCCGAGCGCCTTGAGGTCCTTGAGCGCGGCGGCGTCGAGCTTCTTGGCGGCCTTCACGCGCTTGTCGTGGACGTCGTCGCACAGCGCGGCGAGAGACTTCACGGCCTTGTCGAGCTCCTTCTTCGTCTTCTCGAGGTGCGCGTCGGCGTTCTCGAGGCCGTCGAGCTCGGCGGCGAGGCGCTCGCGCGCGGCGAGGACCTCGTCGAGCGAGGCGCCGTGCTTGCGCTTGACGCGCGCGAGCGCGTCCTGGCGCGAGATCAGCGCGTCGAGCGCCGCCGGATCGGCGGCCGCGGCGTCGCGGTACGCCGCGAGCTCGCGCGCGACGGAGTCGGCGGCCACGCGCGCGCCCTCGAGCTCGGTCTGGAGAGCGCCGGCGGCGGGATCGATCTTCGCCAGGTCGGACACGGCGCGCTCGGCCTTCATGAGGCGGGCGACCGCGGCGTCCTCCTCGGCGTAGAGCAGTCCGTACGCCGTGTCGGCGAGGCCGCGCAGGCGCTCGGCGTTCTTGAGGCGCGGCAGCTTCTCGTCGAGCTCGACGTCCTCGCCTGGGCGGATCTTGAGGTCGTCGATCTCCGAGAGCTGGAAGCGCAGCAGATCGGCGCGGCGCTCGCGCTCGGCCTCGGACAAGGACGACGCCTCGAGCTTGGCCTTGAGCGCGGACCAGGCCGCGTACGCGGCCTCCAGCGCCTCGCGCTCGGCCTCGAGGCCGCCGAAGCGGTCGAGCAGCTCGAGCTGCGACGCGGCCTTGAGCAAGGTGCGGCTCTCGTGCTGGCCGTGGAAGTCGGCGAAGCTCTCGCCGATGCGCGCGAGCGCCGCGATGGGCGCGGGGCGGCCCGCGATCGTCGCGCGCGTGCGGCCCGTCGCGTCGAGCTCGCGCCGGACGTCGACGGTCTTCCCCGTCAAGCCGAGCTCGCGGCGGAGGTCGGCCGGGACGTCGGCGAGGTCGAGGACGCCTTCGACCTCCAGGCGCTGCGCGCCGGCGCGCAGCCACGACGAGGAGCCGCGGCCTCCGAGGAGGAAGCCGAGCGCCTCGAGCAGGATGGACTTGCCCGCGCCGGTCTCCCCGGTGAGCGCGGTGAAGCCCGCCCCGAGCTCGAGCTCGACTTTCTCGGCGACCGCGAAGTTGAGGACCTTGAGGCGGCGGATCATCTTATCTCTGTCCCCACTTGAGCTTGCGGCGCAGCACCTCGAAGAACGAACGGCCCGGCGGCAAGAGCAGGCGCAGCGGCGCCTCGGCGCGGCGGACGCGGACCTCGTCGCCGACGCGAAGCTCGCAGCCCGGCCGGCCGTCGAGCGAGACGAGCACGCGCGGCAGCTCGTCGGCGCGGCGGCGTCCGAGCTTGATGTGCAGCGGCAGGTGCGCGGGCACGATCAGCGGACGCTGCGTGAGGGTGTGCGGGCAGATCGGCGCGAGCAAGGTCACGTCGAGCGACGGGTCCACGATCGGCCCCATCGCGGCGAGCGAGTAGGCCGTCGAGCCCGTCGGCGTCGCGACTATCAGGCCGTCGCCGAAGAAGTCCGCGACGAAGCGCTCGCCCGAGCGAGTCGAGAGCGTCACCGCGCGCGCCTGGTCGCCGCAGCGGATGACGACCTCGTTGAGCGCGAGGTCGGGGCCGAAGACGCGGCGGCCGCCGCGCAGGACCTCGGCGGAGAGCATCGAGCGCTCCTCGACGATGAAGCGGCCCGCGATCAGCGCGTCCACGCGGCGGCGGAGCTCCGCGGCCTCGGTGCCGGCCAGGAAGCCGAGCGTGCCGATGTTGACCCCGAGCAGCGGGATGCCGCGGGCGGCGATCTCGCGGGCGACGCGCAGCATCGTTCCGTCTCCGCCGAGCGCGACGGCGAAGTCCGCGTCGCGCAGGGACTTCGCCGACGGGCGGCGCGCCGCGACGGCCGTCTTCACGCCGCGCGCCCGCAGGAGCGCCTGCACCTGCTTGAGCGTCCGCGCCGAGTCCGGCTTGGCCTCGTTGCGGAAGACGAGGCAGGAGCCGAACGCGGGGGCCGAGTTCTTGGACGTGAATCGAGAGGCCATCGGTGGAGACCTCGAGCGGGAGCGCCCGAGGAGCCCCGATTATAGCAAAAGCCCCCTTCCCCCTCCGGACGGCGGGGCCGCGGGGGTCTCCGACGAGAATCTCGACCGATCCGAGCCTCAGGACGTAGGGCCCGTCCGCCCCGAAGCGCTCGAGGCTCCCGGCCCCGAGCGCGCGGGCGGCGCGCCGCGCGGCGGCGCGCGGCGGGCGGCGGCCGAGGTGGACGGCGGGCCCTCCGCCGAAGCGGACGAGGACCCCGCCCTCGGCGAGGAAGACGGCCGAGACCGGCGCGGGCCGCTCGAGGCGTCCGGCCGCGAGGCAGGCCGCTGCGGCGAGCAGCGGGGCGCGCCGGCGAGAGACGACGGCGGCCAATGCCAGCGCCCACGCCGCGAGCTCGAAGCCCGTCCAAGGACGGAGCTCGACGGCGGCCCACGGCAGGGCGGCCGCGCGGCGGCAGACGGACTCGAACACGGCGAGGCCCGCGTCGACCGCCCAAGCCGCGGCCGGCGCCGCCGCGGACAGCCGGGCGTCGGCCGCCCACAGCAGGAAACCTCCCGCGAGCAGCGGCCCCGACAGCGGCACGAGGATGAGATTGACGAGAGGGCCGATCACGGACGCGCGCCCGAACAGGGAGATCCACAGCGGCAAGAGCGCCGCGGCGACGGCGAGGCTGCCCGCGAGCAGGGCCGCGGCCTCGCGCGCGAGGCGGGGCCACTCCTCCGGCAGGAGCTCCGCGCAGCGCCCGCTCGTCCAGAGGATGGCCGCGCACGCGCACGCGCTCATGACCGCGCTCGGCGACAGCGCGGCCGCCGGGTCGAGCGCGAGGCCGGCGCAGGCCGCGAGCAGCAGCGCGGAGGACGCGGTCGTCTCGCGCCCGAGCGCGCGCCCGGCCGTGAGGGCGGCGAGCATGAGCCACGCGCGGACGCACGGCGGGTCGGCGCCCGCGGCCAATGTGTAGAACCCGGCGCACGCGAGCGCGAGAGCCGCGCGCGGCGCGGGGCGCAGGCCCAAGGCGAGCCCGAGCGCCAGAGCCGCGGCGGCCGCGAACCCGACGTTGGAGCCCGAGGCCACGAGCAGGTGAGTCGCGCCCGCGTCGCGCACGGCGCGCGCGAGCTCCGCGGACAGCCCGCCCGCGTCTCCGAGGGCGATCCCCGCGAGCAGGGCGGCGCGATCCGGCGAGAGCCGCCGCGCGAACGCGTCCTCGGCGGCCAGCCGCGCGCGCTGCGCCCACGCGCGCGGCAGCTCGGCCGCGGACGCGCTCTCCGTCGACACGGCGAGCGTTCGAGCGTGCAGGATCCAGCCGCAGCCCGCGGCGAGCGCGGCGGCGTCCTCGTCGAAGTCGCCGGGGTCGCGCGGACGGCGCGGCGGGCGCAGGCGCCCTTCGACGAAGGCGAGACGGCCGGGCTCGAGACCCTCCGGGCCTCGGCCCGCCGGCAGCCAGAGCACGGCCCGCTGCTCGCCGCTCAAGGACGGAAACGTCAGCTTCGCGCGCCAGCCCCTCCGCGTGCGGCGCGCCGGCGCGTCGAGCCGCCCCGACAGGCTCACGTCTCCCGCGCGGGCGAGCTCGCGCCAGGCCGCGTCGCGCGGCGGCTCGAGCGAGCCGAGGGCGCGGGCGGAGAGCGCCGAGAGCAGCAGCGCGGCGAACAGCGGCGCGAGGGGCCTCATCTCCTTTCATACGATCCGCAGGCCCGAAAAGTTCCATAATACCGCCGTGAGGATCGCGATCGCCGGCGGAACGGGCTTCGTCGGCGGCGCGCTCGTCGACGAACTGATCGCGCGCGGCGACAAGGTCGCCGTGATCACGCGGACTCCCGCCGACGCGCAGCGCCGCTGGGACGGGCGCGTCGAGGCCAAGCTCTGGAACGGACGGGACCCCGGCCCGTGGGTCGGCGCGGTCGACGGCGCCGACGCCGTGATCAATCTCGCGGGCGACAGCGTCGCGGGCGGGCGCTGGACGCCGGAGCGCAAGCTCGTCCTCATCCGCAGCCGCGTCGACTCGACGCGCGCGGTCGTCGCCGCGATCGCGGCGGCGCGCGTCAAGCCGAAGGTCTTCGTGAGCGCCTCGGCCGTCGGGTATTATGGGACCAGCCCGGGGGTCGAGTGCGTCGAATCGACTCCCCAGGGCACGGACTTCCTCGCCGCGCTGTGCGGCCAATGGGAGCGCGAGGCCGCGGCGGCCAGGCCTCACTGCCGCGTCGTCCACGCGCGGCTGGCCGTCGTGCTCGGCAAGGGCGGCGGCGCCCTCGCGAAGATGCTGACGCCGTTCAAGCTCGGCCTCGGCGGCCCGCTCGGCTCCGGGCGACAGCCGTTCCCCTGGATCTCGCTCGCCGACTCCGCGGGCGCGCTCGCGTTTCTCGCGTCCTCGCCGAAGGCCGACGGACCCGTCAATCTCTGCGCGCCCGGGACCCCGACGAACGCCGAGTTCACGAAGGCCCTCGGCCGCGCGCTCCGTCGCCCGGCGTTCCTCCCCGCGCCCGCGTTCGCGGTGAAGCTCGCGCTCGGCGAGATGTCGTCGATGCTCCTCGAAGGCCAGGACGCCGTCCCGGCGCGCCTCCCCGAGCTCGGCTACGCCTTCCGCCATCCGACGCTCGAGACGGCGCTCGCGGAGGCCGCGTGAGCCTGCTCGCCGGCCTGATGTCGGGCACCTCCGCCGACGGCGTCACCGCCGCGCTCGTGAAGATCGAGTCGGGCTCGCTGCGCGTGCTGCGCCACCGCACGTTCGCCTATCCGCCCGCGCTCAAGCGCCGCGTGCTCGCCGCTCCGGAGCTCGCCGCCGGAGAGCTCTCGCGCCTCAACGTCGAGCTCGGGGAACGCTTCGCCGACGCGGCGCTCGCGATCGCGCGCGGACGGCGGCTCGACGCGATCGGCTCGCACGGCCAGACGATCTGGCACGGTCCCGACGCCTCTCCCCCGAACACGCTCCAGATCGCCGAGCCCGCGGTCATCGCGGAGCGCACGGGCGCGCGCGTCGTCACGGGCTTCCGCACGCGCGACATGGCGGCGGGCGGCCAGGGCGCGCCGCTCGTGCCCGCGTTCGACCTCTTTCTCTACGGCCGCGGGCCGCTGACGGCCGTCGTCAACGTCGGCGGCATCGCGAACGTCTCGATCGCCGGGCGCGGAAAGCTGCACCGCGCGCTCGACACCGGCCCCGGCAACGCGCTCATGGACGAGGCGGTCCGCCGCGCGACCGGAGGCCGCCGCGAGTACGACGCCGGCGGCGCGCTCGCCGCGCGAGGCCGAGCCGACGAGAGGCTGCTGCGCCGCCTGCTCGCGCACCCGTACTTCCTGCGGCCCGCGCCCAAGTCCCTCGACCGCTCGACGTTCGGCCCGGCGTTCCTCTCGCGGCATTTCCCGCGGATCGGCCGCGCGAATCTTCCCGGCGTCCTCGCGACGCTCTCCGAATTCACCGCGCGCTCGCTGTGGCTCGCCGCCGTCGAGGCCTCGCCCGCGCCGCTGTCGCGCGTCGTCGTCTCCGGCGGCGGCGCGCTGAACGCGCGCCTCATGCGCCGCCTGGGCGAGCTGTTCTCCCCCGCGCGCGTCGAGCGCACGGAGATTCCCGTCATGGCGAAGGAAGCCGCGTGCTTCGCGTGGCTCGCCTCGCGCACGCTCGCCGGCAAGACCGGCAGCCTGCCCGCGGCGACCGGCGCGCGCGGGCCGCGGGTCCTCGGCTCGATCACGCCGCCGTGAAAGCCGCGCTCGTCCTGACCGTCCTCACGCTCAACGCCGCCGGCCCGCGCCGCGTCCATCAAGGCTGGCAGTCGCGCCGGGCGGCGCTCGTCTCCGCGCTCGAGGCCGAGAAGGCCGACGTCGCCGCGTTCCAGGAGCTCTGGCGCTCCGACGACGTCGCCGCTCTCGGCGAGGCCGCGGGCTTCAAGAGCTGGACGAGCGACCTCGCGCTGGGCTTGGCCGTCTACTCGCGCGGCGCGCACGGGCCCTGGTCGCGCGCCGACCTCGGCTGGGGCGGCGGAGCGCTGCGCGCGCGCGTCGCCGCGGGCGGCCGCGAGGCCGACGTCTACTCGGTGCGCTTCACGCCGGGCCCGGAGTCCGCGGCGCGGCGTCTCGCGCAGGCCGTGGCCCTCTCGGAGTTCGTGCGCGCCGAGTCGACGGGCGCTTACGTCCTGCTCGGCGATCTCGCCGCCGCTCCCGAGGACCGCGAGACGGAGCTGCTGCTCGACCTGCTCGGCCTGCGCGACCTCTGCGTCGCCCACGGCGACGAGACGTGCGGCCGCACGCTCGACGACCGCCGCGTGGACTACGCGCTGATCCCGTACGCCTCGAAGCCTCCGACGGAGACGGCCCGGGCCGCGTTCACGCAGGCCGCCGCGTCCGAAGACGGCGAGCGGCCGCTCGCGGCGCACTTCGGCCTCGCGGCCCGGCTCGACGAGGCATGG
The DNA here is from genome assembly GCA_964450975.1 of uncultured Elusimicrobia bacterium. Lineage (GTDB taxonomy): Bacteria > Elusimicrobiota > Elusimicrobia > UBA1565 > UBA9628 > GWA2-66-18. The sequence continues at coordinate 11,625 of CAYVFO010000018.1, forward strand.
ACGCGCTCCTCCGGCGCGCGCGAGCCGGACGGCCGCCTCGAGGCGCTCGCGGAGGCGGCGGAACGCCTCGACGAGGCGCGCGCGCGCGCCGAAGCGCTCGAGCAGGAGGCCGGCCGGACGCCGTGGCTCGGCTCGCTGCGGCTGCTCGCGGCCCGGGAGGAGGCGCTGCGTCTCTCCGCCGCCGCCGAGCGGGCGCGCACCGCGCTTTCGCGCTCGGCGAAGCCCGCCCCGCGCCTCTACGAGTAGCTAGGCCGCGATCAGGCGGCCGCGCTCGCGCGCGACGTCCGAGCCCGCGGCGACGTCGGCCAAGGTCGCGATGCCCGCGAGCCGCCCGTCGTCGTCGAGGACGATGATGCGGCTCACGCCGCTGTCGCGCATGAGGCGCTCGGCGCGCCGCGCGTCGCAGTTCTCGTTGCAGGAGACGAGCTCGACGCTCATGATCTCGTCGACTTTCGTCTCGCGCGGGTCGAGGCCCGCCGCGACGCCGCGGAGCACGATGTCGCGGTCGGTCAAGACGCCGACGACGCGTCCGCCCTCGAGGATGGGAATTCCTCCGACCTCGTAGGCGCTCATCATCCCCGCGGCCTCCTCGAGAGAGGCGTCCGGGTCCAGCGACTCGACGTCGACGGTCATCACATCTTTGATCTTCATGGCAGCTTCCTCCTGACTTCCCCATTGTACTCCCGGGCTCGCGACGCCTCCGCGCCGCTTTCGTGACAATTTCTTGCCGGCCCGCCCGCCATGAAAACGTTGCGCGCGCGCGATGGCGCCGCCTCCCGCTCCCGCGCTACCCTGAGGGCATGAGAGCCCTCTCCCGCGCCGGGCCCGTGCTCAAGACGGCCCTTCGGGGCATGGCGCGCGACCGCGTCTCGATGATGGGGGCCGCGCTCGCCTATTACACCGTGTTCTCGATCGCTCCGATTCTCGTGATCGCGATGGGCCTCGCCGGCCTCGCGTTCGGCGAGAGAGGCTCCGCCGAGATCCTCGACGCGGTCTCCGGCGTCGTCGGCCCCGGCGGCGCCGAGGCCGTGCGCTCGATGGTCGAAGGCGCGGCCGCCAAGCCGCGCACCGGCGTCATCGCGACGGCCGCGGGCGTGATCGCGATGCTCGTCGGCGCCTCGGGCGTGTTCGCGCAGCTGCAGAGCTCGCTCAACGTGATCTGGAACGTCGAGCTGCGCCCGGACGCCGGCTGGGGCATCGCGCTCCGCCGCCGACTGCTGTCGTTCGGCATGGTCGCCGCGGTCGCGTTCATCCTGCTCGCGTCCTTGCTCGTCAGCGCCGCGCTGTCGGCCGCGAGCAAATACTTCGCCGACGTGATCCCCGGCGGCACCGCGCCATGGGTTCTGCTCAACACCTGCGTCTCGCTGGGCGTCGTGAGCCTCATGTTCGGCCTCGTCTACAAAGTCCTGCCCGACGCGCGCCTCTCGTGGCACGACGCGCTGCGCGGCGGACTGTGGACGAGCCTCCTCTTCAACGCGGGCAAGTCCGCGATCGGCCTCTATCTGGGAAAGAGCGGCGCGGCGTCGGCCTACGGCGCGGTCGGCTCGCTCGTCGTGCTCCTGCTGTGGGTGTACTGGTCGGCGCAAGTCCTGCTCTTCGGCGCCGAGCTCACGCACGCCTACGCCCTCCACGAGGGGCGCGCGGAGCCGCCGAAGCCGTCCGCGCGGCGCGCGCACACCGGCACGAAGCGTTAGCGTTTATGGCAGAATCGGCCTCATGCTCCCCGACTCGGACGTCGCGCGCGTCGCCGCCGCGGTCAAGAAGGCCGAGGCCTCGCTGACCGCGGAGATCGTTCCCTGCGTTCTCACGCAGAGCTCGCGCTACCCGGAGTCCATCTGGGCCGGCGCCGGCGCGGGGATGAGCCTCGCGGTCGCGGTCCTCTTCCTGCGCGACGTCTTCGATCCCGTCTGGCTGCCGGTCTCGGCCCAGCTCCCTTATATACCGCTCGCGGGCCTCATCGGCGCCGCGCTCGGCCGCTGGTGCGCGCCGGTCCGCCGCGGCCTCATCGGCGGGCGCCGCATGCAGGAAGCGGTGGAGCGCCGCGCGAAGGAGATGTTCTACGACCGCGGGCTCACGCGCACGAAAGGCCGGGACGGCGTGCTGATCTTCGCGAGCCTGCTCGAGCGGCGCGTCGTCGTCCTCGCCGACGAGACCGTCTGGGCCAAGACGAAGCCCGGCGCGTGGGACGCCGCCGTCGCCGCGATGACCGCCGCCGCGCACGAGGGCCGCGTCGCCGACGGCCTCGTCGCGGCCGTCGAGCGCGTCGCGGAGGCGCTCAAAGCCGCCGGCTTCGCGGGCGCGCAGTCCTCGGGCAACGAGCTCGGCGACGAGCCGATCACGGGAGACTCGTGAGGCTTCTCCTCCTCCTTCTCGCGCTGGCCTCGCCCCTTCAGGCGCTCGAGGTGCCGTATCTCTCCGGCCGCGTCGTCGACGACGCCGGCATGCTCTCGGCGGACAAGCGCCGCGCGCTCGAGGACAAGCTCCGGGACTTCGAGCGCCGGTCCGGCCGGCAGTTCGCCGTGCTGACTTTGCCGTCGCTCGAGGGCGAATCGCTCGAGGAGTTCTCGCTCAAGGTCGCGCGCACGTGGGCGCTCGGCCGCAAGGGCAGGAACGACGGCCTCCTGCTGCTCGTCTCGCGCGAGGACCGCAAGCTGCGCATCGAGACCGGCCACGGCGTCGAAGGCGAGATCACCGACGCGCAGGCCGGGCGCATCATCCGCGACGTGATCGTCCCCAAGTTCCGCTCCGGCGACTTCGAGGGCGGGATCGACGCGGGCGTCGACGCCGCGATCGCCGCGGCCGAAGGCAGGGCTCCCCCCGATGCGACGTCGGAACGGGAGCGCGCCGGCCCCGCGATCGAGTTCGAGAACGCCGAGGGCTTCGGCGAGGAGCCGTTTCTCGTCAAGCTCCTGATCTCGGCGTTCGTGTTCGGCATCCTCGGGCTCTTCGAGTTCGTCGGCATCGTGGCCCCGGGCGCCGGCTGGTTCCTCTACTTCTTCCTGATCCCGTTCTGGGCCGCGTTCCCGATGGCGATCTGGGGCCCGCGCATCGGCATGGGCTGCCTGCTGACGCACCTCATCGGCTTTCCGCTGCTCAAGTCGTTCCTGCCGGTCACGCCGTGGGGCCGCAAGTTCCGAACGGTGGGCAACAAGACCTACTACGGCGACTCGCTCCTCTTCACGCAGACCTCCGGCGGCTCTTCGTCGTCGGGCTGGTCGAGCGGCGGCTCGTCGGGCGGCGGCTTCTCGGGCGGCGGCGGCTCCTTCGGGGGCGGCGGCGCCTCAGGCAACTGGTAGCCTTTCCTTCTCCGCCTTCTTCCTGAGCCCCGCCGCGTAGTCGCGCAGGTCGCGCGCGGGAATGCCGCCGAGCGGCCCCTTCTCGCCTTCCAGCATCGCGGCCGCGAACTCCGACTGGAACGCGCCGAGATCGGCGGGCGCGGGCTCCTCGCCCGTGAACGGCGCGGCCGAGGCCGCGGGTCCGGCCGCCCGGCCGCGCGCGCGGCCCAACTGGGCGACGATCTCCTCCATCGGCGGAAACTCGTCGTCCCATTCGAGCGTGACGAGCGGATCGCCGCCGAGCTCGCGCAGGCGCGAGAGCAGCGCGAACACCTCGTCGGGCGCCGGCCGCGTGTGGCTGTCCACGAGCCAGCGCTTGCCGCGGTAGCCCCCCGCGAGATGAACCTCGCGCACGCGCTCCATGGGAAGACTCTCGAGAGCGGCGCGCGCGTCGAAGCCGCGATTGACGCCGTTGGCGTGCAGGTTGTGAAGGTCGAGCAGAAGGTCGGCGCCCGCGGCGTCCGCGGCGCGGACGAGGAACTCCGCCTCGCTCCAGCCGCCGGCGTCGATCGGGAACGCGGGATTCTCGACGAGGAACGGGCACGGGAGCCCCGAGCGCAGCAGCGCGGCGTTGCGCGCGAGCGCGGCCAGGGCGGCGCGGTCGCGCGGCAGCGGCGCGAAGTGCGGCAGCACGCGCCCGCCCGCGCGCGTGAACGCGAGGTGCTCGGAGAAATACGCGGGCTTCAGGAAGTCGAGGAACGCCCAGAGGCGCTCGAGATACTCCGCGTCGAGTCCCTCGGCGGAGCCGAGCGAGAGCCCGACGCCGTGCGCCGTCACCGGCAGGAAGGTCTTCAGTCTCGCGAGGACGCGCCACGACTCCTTCGGCGCGCGCAGGAAGTGATCGGCCATGACCTCGACGTGCCCGAGCGAGCGCCGGTGCACGAGGATCTCGGCGTCGAGGCGCCGGTGGTACGAGAAGCCGAGCGAGCCGGGTTCAGCCGCCGCAGCCGCCGCCACCGCACCCTCCTCCGCAGCCTCCGCCGCAGCCGCTCGAGCACGACGAACCGCAGGACGAGCCGCAGCCGGAGCCCGAGCTCTGCGGCGGCCTGAACGACGCCCAAATCTCCGAGAGGGAGGACGCGCCGATCGTGGGCGCGTCGACGCCGTACACCGCGAGAAGCATCGGGCGATCGGCCGCCGCGATGCGCAGCTTCTTGCTCTCCGCGTCCTGCAGGAAGTCGAAACGCTCCTTGAGCGCGTCGAGCGCGCCTTCCCCGAGCGGCGAGGCGCCCGGATCCTGGAGGAGGAAGAATACCGCCGCCGCGGCGGCCGCGAGCAGGATGACGAGGAACATCACCGGCCGGCCGAGCGAGATGCCGCGGGCGAGGCGGATGCCGCCGGGCACGCCGATCAGAAAGAACGCCGACCAGCGCACGAGCGCGGCGCGCGAGCGCGCCTCCGACGACGACCAGAGCCCCTTCGCCTTCAGGGAAGACAGCGCCGCGCCGTCGAAAGCCGCGAGCGCCTTCTTGACCTTCGAGCGGTCGGCGAGCTCGTAGCCCTTCTGGGCGTCCTCGCGCAGCGAGTCGAAGATCGCCTTCTCGACCTCGTCGTCGGGCCGCGCCGGCTTTCCCTCCTTCGGCAGCGAGATGCCGCCCTCGGTCAGGCGCGCCTGGCCTTTCTGGATGAGCGAGGCCGTCGCGCACCGGAGGACCTCCTCGGTTCCGCCGCGCAGATAGGCGATCACGTAGGGCTCGTCGAGGCCCGCGGCCGCGGCCTCCGCCGCGGATTTGCTCGGCGTCTCGTCGCGCGCCCACAGCCCGGCGATCAGCCGCGCGAAGACGAGGACGCCGAGGGCCCACTTGACGAAGATGACGAGGAACTCGGGCCCGGCGGGCGCGAATAGATACTGCTCGATCACGCCGCCTCCAGCTTCCGGCGCAGGCCCTCCGACGCGGCGAGCAGCGCCGCGCCCAGCGCCGCAGGATCCGCGGCCGACGCGTCGCCGCCTTTCTTGAGCGCGAGCAGGGCCAGGAGCCGCGAGGCGTCCGCGCCGGAGGCTTTCGCGGCCTCCGCGAGCACGTCCTCGCGCTTGCGCACCTTGGAGACGCCGGCGGGATCGAGCGCGGCCTGGAACGAGAGGATCGCGCCGCCGAGGAGGTCATGAAGCGCGGCGAGCAGCAGAGCGCGGTCGCCGCCGCGCTCGACGAACGCGCGGTTGAGGCGCAGCGACAGGTTCAGGAGATTGCGGCCCGCGTCGGCGCGCAGATCCGCGGCCGACGGCTCCTTGCCCCCGAACGGATCGGCGCCGAGAAGCAGGACGTGATGCCGCCGGATGTCCTGGTACTTGAGCGGGAACGCCGCGGCCATCGCGGCGAGCTCGTCTTTCGTCGCGACGAGGATCACCGCGCGAGCGTCGCGGCGCGCGCGCGCGAGCGTCGCGGCGAGCTCGGCGAGCCCGGAGGGGTCCGTGGACGCGGGCACGACGAGCAGATTGATGTCGGAGGTCGGCGTCAGCGGCTTGCCCTTGGCGAGGCCGCCGTACACCGCGAGAGCGGCGAGAGACTTCTTCGGGGTCAGCTCCGCGACGAGACGGTCGAGGCGGGCCTGGACGGCTTCGGGCAGGGAGAGGGCGGGGGCGTGGCTCATGAACCGGAGGATAGCCCCGGTCCTTTCCGGCGTCAACCCTCAGCGGGCGACGTGGCCGGAGGCGGTTCCGAGCAGGACGACTTCCCCGCGCTGGTTGCGGACCGTGAAGCCGAACCGGACCTTCACGCGCGAGCTCTGGAGCGCGGAGTGCTCGACGACGCCGTCGCACGTCAGCTCGTCGCCGCCGTACACGGGCCCGGCGAACTCGAACTCCATGGTGCGCGCGACGAAGTGCGCGTCGCCGCCGAGCTTCGTCGGAAGGCTGGCGGTCAGCAGCCCGTGGGCGAGCAGGCGCCCCTCGGCGTCGCGCTCGAGATGATGGCGGCCCTTGTCGCCGGAGATCTCGGCGAAGCGCGCGATGTCCTCGTCGGTGATGCGCCGCGTCCAGCGGCTCTTGGCGCCCCGCCGCAGGGCGTCAGGCAGGCTCACGACTTGAGGCTGGCGGTGATCGCGCGGTCGAGGTCGGCTATCAGGTCCTTCGCGTCCTCGACTCCGACCGACAAACGCACGAGGCCGTCGGAGAGGCCGGCCTTGATGCGCTCCTCGCGCGGGATCGAGCCGTGCGTCATCGACGCCGGGTGGCCGGCGAGCGACTCGACGCCGCCCAAGCTCTCGGCGAGCGAGAAGATGCGGCAGGAGGGGATCATGCGCTTGGCGCGCTCCATGTCTCCCTTGAGCTCGAAGGAGATCATGCCGCCGAAGCCGGACATCTGCGCCTTCGCGACCGCGTGGCCCGGGTGCTGCGGAAGGCCGGGATAGTGGACCTTCGCGACCTCGGGGTGCGACGTGAGGTGCTTCGCGACGGCGGCGGCGTTCTCGCAGTGCTTGGCCATGCGCAGCGGGAGCGTCTTCGTGCCGCGCAGCAGCAGGAAGCAGTCGAGCGGGCCGGGGACGGCGCCGACCGCGTTCTGGAGGAACTTGTACTCCTTATAAAGGGCCTCGTCGGAGGTCAGGATCGCGCCGCCGACGACGTCGCTGTGGCCGCCCATGTACTTCGTCGTGGAGTGCACGACGACGTCGGCGCCGAGCTCGAGCGGGCGCTGCAGGGCGGGCGAGGCGAAGGTGTTGTCTACGACGAGCTTGGCGTTCTTGGCCTTCGCGAGCTTCGCGACGGCGCGCAGGTCGGTGATCTTGAGCAGCGGGTTCGAGGGCGTCTCGACCCAGACGAGCTTCGTCTTCGGCGTGAACGCGGCCTCGACGGCGTTGAGGTCGGTCGTGTCGACGAAGGAGAACGTCAGGCCGAAACGCGCGAAGACCTTCGTGAACACGCGGTAGGTGCCGCCGTAGAGGTCGTTGCCGCAGAGGACGTGGTCGCCGGGGTTGAGCGCCTCGGCGATCGTCGAGGTCGCGGCCATGCCGGACGCGAAGCACAGGCCGAACTTGGCGCCCTCGAGCGAGGCGAGGTTCTTCTGCAGGGCCTCGCGCGTGGGGTGGACGGTGCGCGCGTAGTCGAAGCCCTTGTGCTTCTCCGGGAACTCCTGGACGTACGTCGACGTCAGGTAGACCGGCGTCATGATGGCGCCGGTGGCCGGGTCGGGGACCTGGCCGGCGTGCACGGCGCGAGTGGCGAAGCCGAGTTCTTTGTCGTCCGCGGAGCTCATGCGGACATTATGCCATTACTCGCCCTTCTGCTTCTCGACCTCCTTCTTCTCCTTCCATTCGCCCTTCTTTTCCTTCTTCCACTTCGACCAGTCGCCCTCCTTCTTGCCCTTGGCCTTCATCTTGGCTTCGTGCTCTTTCTTCTTGGCGACCTCGGCGGCGCAGCCCTCCGAGAGCTCCTTCTCGTGCGCCGTGACGCAGGCGACGAGGCGGCCGTCGCCGGGCTCGACGCCCTCGCAGAATTTCTTGACGTCCTCGTCGCAGGCCCAGGCTCCGGATTTCTTCCCTTCGTGCTTCTCCCCGTGCTCGGCGAAGGCGGGCGCGGCGAGAGAGACGGCGAGAACGGCGAGCAGGATCTTCATGGTTCCTCCGGTTCCCGCGAGCATACCCCCGGGGCGCGTCGAAGTTGTTTCGGAGGTCCGTGACCTAAGTCACGCGTCCTGGGCGGCGCCGAGTTCGGTCTCGATGCCCGAGCCCCGGAGGGTGAACTCGGCGGAGTCGGCGGGCTCGAGCATGAGCGCGACCTCCCCCTCGGCCTGCAGCGGGCACGGGACGGACTCGCGGGACTCGCCGTCGATGACGAGCGCTCCGCGCTCGATGAGGACCGGGAACTCGAGGTCGTCGCGGTCGCACTCGCCGTCGAAGACGCGGATCACGGCCTCGTGCAGGCGGCCGTCGACGAAGGCCGCGCAGGACAGGACGAGCCCGTTCTCATCCGCGTCGATCGAGTCGATCCGCGCGTCGCGCAGGTCGAGGGCGCCGCGGCTCATCGTCCCGCCTAAGCGGGGTCGGCGAGGAGCTCGCCGAGCGCGCGCTCGACGTCCTTCGCCTGAGGCTGGATGAAGTACTCGAGGTTCGGCGACAGCGCGATGCCGGGCGTCGCCTTGCCCGCGAGCAGGCGCGGGCGGACCTTGAGCTCGTAGAAGCACTCGTCCACCAGGCGGCGGATCAGGTGCTCCGCGAAATTCGTGATCTCGGTCTCCTCGTTGACGAAGAGGACGCGGCCGGTCTTCTTCACCGACGCCTTGATCGCGTCCCAGTCGTACGGGACGAGCGAGCGCAGGTCGATCACCTCGACGGACGCCTTGCCTTCGGCCTTGAGCTTGCGGGCGTGCTCGAGGCAGATCGGCGCCATGCGTCCGTGCGTGACGATCGTCGCGTCGGTTCCGGGGTGCGAGATCTTCGCCTTGCCGATCTCGACGGTGTAGTCGGTCAACTTCGGCCACTTCGCCTTCCACTTCGTGCGGTCGCCGAGCGGCGCGTCGATCATGTCGTGGAGCGTCTTCTCGTCGGGCTCGCCCGGGATGAGCTCCTCGCCCTTGCTGCGCAGCAGCGCCTTCGGCTTGAGGAAGAGGACGGGATCGTCGCTCTTGATCGCGGCGATCATCAGGCCGTACGCGTCGAGCGGGGTCGACGGGCAGACGACCTTCATGCCGTGCAGCTTCGTCGCGATCGAGTCGAAGGAGTGAGAGTGGTACATCGAGCCGTGGATGCCGGAGCCGGTCGGGGTCATCACGACCATCGGCGTCTTGTAGCGGCCGCCCGAGCCCCAGTGCCCGTTCGCGCACAGCTTGAGCATGTCGACGACGTTGAAGATGTAGTCGACGAACTGGATCTCGGCGACGGGACGGCCGCCGGCCCACGCGAGGCCGAGCGCGGCGCCGATGATGCCGCGCTCGTCGAGCGGGGAGTTCCAGGCCTTCTCGAGGCCCTGCGACGCGGTGAACACGCCGCCGAGCGGCGGGCCGACGTCCTCACCGAAGATCTCGGTGACGCCGAGCTCCTGCTCGCCGTAGTGGAGGGCCATGCGGATGGCCTGCGCCATGTTGGCCATGTCAGCTGCCTCCCTTGGTCGGATAGGAGGGCGGCAGGCCGTCGGCGAACACGTCCTCCCAGACCGTCGCGGTCTCGGGGAACGGCTCGGCCTTCACCTTCTTGTGCGCCTCGTCGAGGGAGGCGGCCTCGCGCTCCCAGACCTTCTTGAGATCGGCGGCCTTCGCCAGGCCGCGCGCGGCGAGCTCCTTCTCGAGGCGCTCGATGCAGTCGGGCTCCGGGATGCGGTTGGCGCCGGAGGAAGAGGAATGGCCGTAGAGCCGGCTGCAGCGGGCCTCGAGGAGGTACGGACGGCGGTTCTTGCGGACGTACGCCATCGCCTCTTCGATCGCGAGCCAGGATTCGACGACGTCGTTGCCGTCGATCGTCCTGCCGGGCATGTCCGGGAACACCTTCGCCCAGTCGGAGATGTTCTTCTCGCCGTGCTGCGTCTTCGCGGCGGTCGAGATGCCCCAGCCGTTGTTGACGACGATCATGAGGACGGGCAGCGGCAGCGCGGGGCGGTTGGCCCAGACGAGGCAGGAGTGGAAGTCGCCCTCGGCGGTGCCGGCGTCGCCGCCGTTGACGATGGAGATCGCGTCGGTCTTCGCGCGCGCCTGCGCGATGCCGGTGCCGATGACGGTCGAGTACTGCGTCTCGATCGTCGGAGACACGGGGACGATGTTGAACTCGGGGATCGCGTAGTGGTTCACGAAGTTGCGGCCCTTCGAGTACGGATCCGTCGCGACGGAGCGCATCTGCCGCAGCGAGTCGATCGGCTCGGCGCCGAGCGAGAGCGCGATCGCGGCCGAGCGGTAGTGGAGATGCAGGAAATCGTAGTTCACGCCGTGGCCCTTCTTGACCTGCAGGCCGAGCGGGACGTTGAACGCCTCCTCGCCGGGGCCGCCGATCCAGAAGAAGCCGTCGCCGCCCTTGCTCATCTTGATGAGCCGCTCCTCGAGCAGGCGCGCGCGCACCATGAGCTCGTGGATCTTGAGCAGCTTCTGAGCGCCGAGCTTCTTGTACGCGTCGGGGGACGACGGGGCGGACTTCGCGGTGGGCATCGGGCCCATTTTAGGAAAAAACGGCCCGCCCCTCAATGGGCCCCCGGTGCCGGACTTTCAGGCGTTAAGCCGTCAGTTCGCGGTCTCGAGCTTGGCCGCGCGGTCCTCGGCGCGCTTGGCGAGCTTGTGCGACGGGAACTTGCTCGCGACTTCCTTGTAGAGCTCGATCGCTTTCGCGTTGTCCTTGAGCGAGGACTCGTAGACGCCCGCGGCGTCGTAGAGGGACTGAGGCGCTTCCTTCGCGCCCGCGTAGTCGTCGGAGACCTTGCGCAGGAGCTCGGCCTGGCGCGCGAAGTCCTTGAGGTCGCGGCGCGCGATCTCGGAGGCCTGCGTGAGCGCGTCGATGCCGTCCTGGCCGCCGTGCATGGACGAGAGGCGCTGGAGCGTCTTCATCGCGTCGCCGGGCGAGCCCAAGCGGTCGCGCTGGAGCTTGGCGATCGCCTTGAGCGCGCGCAGCGAGGCGTCCGTCTTCGGGAACGTCGCGACGACCTTCTCGTGCATCTCGACGGCGAGCGCGTACTGCTTGAGGCGCTCGTCGAAGAGCTTCGCGGAGTTCTCGAGCGCGGCCTGGACCTCGGGCGCCTTCGGGTGCTTCTCGACGAGCTCCTGGTAGGAGTCGATCGCCTTCTTGTAGTCGCGCAGCGAGTCGGAGTAGATGTCGCCGATCGCCATGCGAGCGCGGGCGAGCCACGCGCTCTCCGGGAACAGCGCGATGAGCTTGCGCCACGAGAGCATCGCGGCCGCGGGCTTGCCGTTCTCGGCGTGCAGGCGCGCGAGCGCGGCCTGGAGCTTGTCGCCGTCCTTGTGATTCGGGAAGCGGACGGTGAAGTCGCGGATCTCGGCGGCGACGGGCTCGTAGATCGCGTCGGGCGCCTCCTGCGCGAGCTTGTGCCACAGAGCGGACAGGCGGTCGGCCTTGTCCGAGGTCTCGGGCAGCTTCACGAGGTCGGAGAGGATCGGGCGATGCTTGCGCGACGCCTTCTTGTCGACGAGGGTCAGGTAGTCGGACTTGGCGCGCAGGCCGATCTTGGTGTCCGGGTACTCATAAAGGAGGCGCAGCAAGGACGCCATCGCGGGCTGCCAGTCGCCCTGCTTCTGGCGCAAGGTCGCGAGCAAGAGCATCGCCTCGGGCGCCTGCGCGGACGTCGGCCAGCGGCGCACGAAGACCGTCAGCTCCTCGACGGCGGCTTCCTGCACTTTGGAATCGGCGTCCTCGGCGGCGGCCTTCGCGAACGCGAACTCCTCCTCGACGCCGGCCGCCTTCGCGGCCTTCTTGGGTTCTTCCTTGGGTTCCGGCTTCGGCTCGGGCTTCGGTTCTTCCTTCTTAACTTCTTCCTTCTTCTCCGGCTCGGCCATCGACGGACGCGGGAGCTCCTTCTTGGGCTCTTCGGCCTTCGCCTCTTCCTTCGCCTCGGGGCGCGGCGCGTCGCTGACCTCGGTCGCGGGCGCGGCGGGCGCCGTCTCGGGGGTCGCGGGCGGCTCCTCCTGGGCGAACGCGGGAGCGGCGGCGAGAAGGACGGCGAGGAGCAGGGGGGTGGTCATGTTAGTTGCGGGCCTCCGATGCCCGGCTGACGGCGTTGACGACGTCGTACTTGGTGACGATGTCGAACGAGGACTTTCCGGTCTTCACGAGGACGGCGGGCCGATCCGGGGTGAAGTAGCGCAGGACGGACTCGACGCGCGCCTCGGGGGCGAGCACGGGCAGCGGCTGAGTCATCGCCTCGCGCACGATCATCTTCTTGATGTCGCGGCCCTTGAGCATCATGCCGAGGACCGCGTCCTCCATGACCGTGCCGACGACCTTGTTCTTCTCGAAGACGGGCAGCTGGGAGATGTCGTTCTTGCGCATGACGCCCATCGCGCCGAAGAGCGTGTCGGTCGGCTTCGCGGTCGCGAGGCGGCCGTCGCCGCGCGCCTTGTGCTTGCGCTTGGCGGAGAGAATGTCGGCGACCTTGAGGTGCACCTCGCTCTCGAAGTACTGGTTCTCCTTCATCCACTCGTCGTTGTAGATCTTGGAGAGGTAGCGCATGCCCGTGTCGGGCACGAGGATGACCATGTAGTCCTTCTCGGTCAGCTTCTTGGCGTACTGCAGGCCCGCGAACACGGCCGAGCCGCCGGAGCCGCCGGTGAGAATGCCCTCCATCGTCGCGAGCTTGCGCGTCGTCTGGAAGCAGTCCTTGTCGGGCGTGACGATGACGTCGTCGACGCACTTGAGGTCCATCGTGCCGGGGAAAAAGTCCTCGCCGATGCCCTCGACGACGTAGGGCTTCGCGACGCCGAGCTTCTTGTTGACGATCTTGTCGTAGTAGAGCGAGCCGACGGGGTCGGCGCCGATGATCTTGATCTTCGGGTTGCGCTCCTTGAGGTACTTCGCGACGCCGGAGATCGTGCCGCCCGTGCCCATGCCCGCGACGAAGTGCGTGATCTTGCCCTCGGTGTCCTTCCAGATCTCGGGGCCCGTCGTCTTGTAGTGGACCTTCGGGTTCTCGGGGTTCTCGTACTGATTCGGGTGGAACGCGCCGGGGATCTCCTCGGTCATCTTGTCGGCGACGGAGTAGTAGGAGCGCGGATCCTCGGGCTCGACGTTCGTCGGGCAGACGATGACCTCGGCGCCGAGCGCCTTGAGCAGGTTGATCTTCTCGCGCGACTGCTTGTCGGTGATCGTGAAGATGAGCTTGTAGCCGCGCAGCGCCGCGACGAGCGCCAAGCCGATGCCGGTGTTGCCGGACGTGCCCTCGACGATCGTGCCGCCGGGCTTGAGCTGGCCGGACTTCTCGGCCGCGTCGATCATCGCGACGCCGATGCGGTCCTTGACCGAGCCGCCGGGGTTGAGGAACTCGGCCTTCGCGTAGATCTTGGGCTTGAGGCCCTTGGCCATCGCGTTGATGCGGATGAGCGGCGTGTTGCCGATCGCCTCGAGGACGTTCTCGTAACGCATTCCTTCCTCCTGCGGCTCTAGACTTCCCGGCGGCCGGACAGCGCGTACGACAGGGTCCGCTCGTCGAGGTAGTCCAGATCGCCTCCGAGCGGCACCCCGTGCGCGATGCGCGTGACCTTCACGGGGAACGGCTTCAAAACTTGGGCGAGGTAAAGCGCGGTGGCTTCCCCCTCGGTGTCGGGGTCGGTCGCGAGCACGACCTCGTCGACGCCGCCGGCGCGGACGCGCTCGACGAGCTCCTTGGCCTTGATGCGCTCGGGGCCGACGCCGTCGAGCGGCGAGAGCGAGCCGTGCAGCACGTGGTAGAGCCCCTTGAACGCGCGCGAGCGCTCGAGCGCGGCCAGGTCCTGCGACTCCTCGACGACGCATAGCGCTTTCGTGTCGCGGCCGGGATCGGAGCAGATGCGGCAGACCTCGCGGTCGGTGTAGTCGAGGCAGCGCGCGCACAAGCGCATCGACGCCTTCGCCTCGCGCAGCGACTCGACGAGCCCCTCGACCTCGGCGCGCGGCGCGCGCAGCAGGTGGATCGCGAAACGCTCGGCCTGCTTCGGGCCGACGCCCGGGAGCCGCTTGAGCGAGGCGATCAGCTTCTCGAAAGCCTTCATTGCGGCGGCTGAGGCTTCTTGACGATGCGAGCCTTGCCGCCGAACACGCCCTCGGCGTTCTTGAGGCCGCCCGAAGCGGGCGCGCCGGACGGACCGCCCTCGGCGATGTCCTTCCAGCGCGTGCCGGGCGGCGCGGGCGCGTCCGTCAGGGGCGCCGGGGCGCCGGAGTCGACGATGTCCACCGTCGCGGGCGCCGACGCGTCCTGCGCGCCGAGCACGAGGTCGAGCTTCATGCGGCGTCCGGAGAGCTTGAAGAGGGTCTCCTCGAGGACGGGCGCCGCGCGCTTGGCCATGTCGAGGTCGAACGCCTTCTGGAACGAGATGCGGTAGCCGCCGTCGGCGCTCTCGCCGCGCGCCTTCTCGAGCATCGCGGCGAGCGAGATCTTCGTCTTCGCGACGGACTCGACGAACGCGGACCAGGAAACGGGGCCGCTCGCGACGACGTCCTCGGCGCGCTCCGCGCGCGGCGGCGCGGAGTACGCGCGCTCGGCGGGAGCTGCGGGCTTCGGCGAGACCGACGGCGCCGGCGCGAACGCCGCGCCTCCGCCGCCCGCGACGAGCCGCTTCTCCAGAGCCTCGAGGCGCGCGACCCAATCGCCCAGATCCTGCGCCGCCTCGAGCGCGGAGAACAGGCCGAGCTCGAGCGCCAGCCGCGGCGAGTCGCCGTACCGGAGCTCCTCGAGCGCGCGGTTGAGGCGTTTGAGCAGGAAGCCCAAGCCCTCGGCCGAGGAGCTCGCGAGCGCCTTCGACCACGCCTTGTCCGCCGAGGCGCCCGCGCCGAGCTTCTCGAGGTAGACGCCCTCGATGCCCGAGCGCAGATCCTTCAGCAGCTGAGCGGGCTCCACGCCCTCCTCGTAAATGGTCTTGAGCCATTTCGCGAGCGCCTTCGCGTCGCGGGCGAGCAGCGCCTCGGCCACGCCGAGCAGCAGATCCTGGGGGACGAAGCCGAACATCTCGCGCACGCTCTCGAGCGTGACCTTGCCGTCGGAGGCGGAGCGGCACTGGTCGAGCAGGCTGACCGCGTCGCGCAGCGAGCCCTCGGCCGCGCGCGCGAGCAGGTCGAGCGCCTCGGGATCGACCGAGACCTTCTCCTTCTTCGCGATCCCGGCCAGGTGGGCGGCGAGCGCGACGGGCTCGACCGGGCGGAACTTGAAGCGCTGGCAGCGCGAGGCGATCGTCGCGGGGACCTTGTGAACCTCGGTCGTCGCGAGGATGAACACGACGTGCGGCGGCGGCTCCTCGATCGTCTTGAGCAGCGCGTTGAACGCGGAGTTCGAGAGCATGTGCGTCTCGTCGATGATGAAGACCTTGTAGCGGTCGCGGGCGGGCGCGAGCGCGACGGTCTCGATGATCACCTGGCGGACGTCGTCGACGCTCGTGTTCGACGCCGCGTCCATCTCCATGACGTCGAGCGACGAGGACAGCGCGATCTCGCGGCACGACGTGCACTCGTCGCACGGCTCGGGCGTCGGGCCCTTCTCGCAGTTGAGCGCCTTCGCCAGGATGCGCGCCGTGGTGGTCTTGCCGCAGCCGCGCGGACCGGTGAAGAGGTAGGCGTGGTGGACGCGCTTGGTCGTCAGCGCGTTGGCGAGCGTCTGCGAGACGGCGGGCTGGCCGACGAGCTCCTCGAAGCCCTGCGGGCGGTACTTGCGCGCGAGAACCTGATGCGCGGCGGCTTCCTTCTTCCCGCTCACGCCTTCCCCCCGCCTTCGAGGCTGATCTCGCCGGGGCCGTGGGCGATCATGTTGAGCAGGCCGCCGAGGATCGCGAGGTTCTTCAAGAGCTGGATGCGCTGGTCGGGCGCGGTGTGGAACACCCACGTCGCCGCGACGATGAACGCCGCGAGGCCGGCCGCGCCCCAGCGGGTCTTGTAGCCGAGGATCAGCGCGACGGCGCCCATCGCCTCGACGGCGATCGCCGCGACGCACAGCGCCTTCGCCGCGGGCATGCCGTGGGACTCCATGAACGCCAAGGTCCCTTCGAAATTGGTGATCTTGCCGAACGCGGACGCGAGGAAGATGATCGCGATGAAAAGGCGTCCCACGAGGGCGAGAACGTCGTCGGTGCTCATCAGGCCGATGGTACCAAACCGGGCGTTGTTCCGCTATACTAGGCGCGATGCGCGCGCTCCTTCTACTGATAACGCTCGCGTCGGCGGCTCCGGCCGCCGACATCGCCCCCGCCCAGGCTCCCACTTTGTGGCAGGAGCGCTTCTTCTGGGACGCCCTGCTGACCGCCCGCGACAAGATGGCGCGCCAGCAGTCCGACCCGATGATGATCCCGGTGATGAAGGCGATCGCCGGCCAGGTCGCCCAGCAGGTCGCCAACCTCGCGCAGATCCACCAGTACGTGAAGGCGCAGGGCGACAACCTCCGCTACGCCTACGCCCAGCCCGACCCGCAGCCCTCGCTCGACACGATCACGAGCAACCTCGAGACGCTGACGACCGGCTGCGACCAGGTCCGCCAGAACCTCTACTACCTGACGGCGCGCCAGCGCATGGCGCAGTCGCAGGCGCTGCCCGATCCCGAGATGTACCAGACCGGCCTGCTGATCCTGGGGCAAGTCCAGCAGCTCCAGCTCACCTTGAACGCGCTGTATCTCGACATGACCGGCGTGCGCAACCTCGTGCTCGAGAACAAGTGGGCGGGCGACAAGCACTTCACGCACAAGACCGAGGAGCTCATGCGCTCCGTCGTGCGCGTGCAGGACGCGGTGTTCGCCGTCTACAACGCGGGCTACGAGCTCGCGATGCGCTGCCGATGAAGGCGGCGCTCCTCCTCCTTTTCGCCGTCGCGTCCCAGGCGGCCGTTCCCTACGACGTGAAGCCGGGCACGCGCGTGCGCGGCGTCGTCTGGGGTTTCGACTTCCTCCCCGACGGCCGCGCGATCCTCACGACGCGCGAGGGCAAGATCTGGCTGCACGACCCCAAGACCGGGAACAACGCCGAGGTCTCCGGCGCGCCGAAGGTCTGGGCGCGCGGCCAGGGCGGCCTGCTCGACGTGCGCCTCCATCCGGGCTTCGCGCAGAACAAGTGGGTCTACCTCACGTGGTCGCAGCCGACCGAGGACGGCGCCGCGACCGCGCTCGGCCGCGCGAGGCTCGAGGGCGCGAAGCTCGCCGGCCTCGAGACGCTTCTGCTCACGAACGCGGGCGGCGACAACGGCGAGCACTTCGGCTCGCGCGTCGAGTTCGACGGGCAATACCTGTTCATGACGGTGGGCGAGCGCGGCGAGCGCGACTTCTCCCAGGACCTCAAGCGGCACAACGGCAAGATCCTGCGGCTCACGCACGACGGCAAGCCCGCGGGCGCCGGCATCAAGGGCGCTTTGCCCGAAATCTGGTCGTACGGCCACCGCAACCCGCAGGGCTTGGGCATCGAGCCGGGCACGAAGCAGCTCTGGAACGTCGAGTTCGGCCCGCGCGGCGGCGACGAGCTCAACTTCGTCAAGAAAGGCGCCAACTACGGCTGGCCCGTGATCACGTACGGCCGCGAGTACTACGGCCCGAAGATCGGCGACACGCACAAAGAAGGAATGGAGCAGCCCGCCGTCTACTGGTCGCCGGTGATCTCCCCCTCGGGCATGGCGTTTTACGACGGCGCGTCGTTCCCCGAGTGGAAGGGCTCGATCTTCATCGCGTGCCTGAGCGGCGAGCACATCCGCCGCGTGAGCGTGAAGGACGGCAAGGTCGTCGGCCAGGAGAGCCTGCTCGAGGACAAGGGCTGGCGCGTGCGCCACGTGCGCCAG
>CAYVFO010000019.1:0-28889 GCA_964450975.1 uncultured Elusimicrobia bacterium
TCCTAGGGGCATCACCACCAAGGAAGCCGTGTTTGCGGGCCTTTGGGGCGGCAACTTCCTCGTCGTCTGCGGCCTCAACCCGACCGACGTCGGCCACTGCATCGGAGTGCTCATTCTCTACGCCGCCGCCTTCTTCCTGTTCGCGCCCCTCCACGGGGCCATCCTGCTGGGCGTCTGGACCGCTTACGGCCTCGACCGGGCCGCCTCGACCGAGGAGGGGGCGTTCTGGCGCGCCGTGCAGCGCCTGTTCACGGCCGAGTCCCTCGTCTTCTGGGCCGTCTACTGGGGCATGATCCTCGAGGTCGTTCCTCTCCATATAAGGCTCTAGGGCCTGGCCCTCGCGGGCTTCTTCCGCTATACTGAGCGCCGTCATGCCCGGCCTCAAGCCCATCGCCGTCGCCGACGTCATGGACATGCTCCTCGTGGGCACGCTCGTCTACGGCCTGCTGCTGTGGTTCAAGCGCACGAAGGCGGCGTTCGTGGCCCTCGGCCTGCTCCTCCTGGTGGTCGTCTACGCGGTCGCCTTCGTCGCCGGGATGTTCATGACGATCCGCTTGTTCCAGGGCTTCTTCGCCGTCTTCATCGTCGCGGTCATCATCATCTTCCAGGAGGAGATCCGCTCCGCGTTCGAGCGCATCGCCGTCTGGAGCCTCACGGGCGGCGTGCTCAAGGCCGCTCCCACGCACCGCCAGGTCGAGATCCTCGTCTCCTCCCTCGGCGACCTCGCGCGCGAGCACATCGGCGCGCTCGTCGTTCTGCGCGGCCTCGATCCGCTCGACCGCCACGTGGAGGGCGGCTGGGACCTCAACGGCGAGCTGTCCGAGGCGCTGATCAAGTCGATCTTCGACTCCCACTCGCTCGGCCACGACGGCGCGTTCATCGTCGAGGAGGGCCGCGTCTCGCGCTTCGGCGTCCAGCTGCCCCTCTCGAAAGACTTCTCGAAGATCACGAACCTCGGCACGCGCCACATGGCCGCCCTCGGCCTCTCCGAGCGCTGCGACGCGATGTGCCTCGTCGTCTCCGAGGAGACCGGCAAGATTTCCGTCGCGCTGCGCGGCGACCTCGTTCCCGTCGTCGACCTGCAGGAGCTGCAGGACGGCATCGAGATATTCCTGACGAAGCACCTGCCGAAGGCTCACTCGAACGCGATCTATCAGTTCATGCGCGAGAACCAGCGCGAGAAGGCGATCGCCGCGGCGGTCTCGATTTTGATGTGGATTTTCTTCGTCGGCATCGGGGGGGCGCGGTGAAGCCCGGCTTCCACGCCCGCCGCCTCGTGAAGCTCCTCACCGAGAAGGGGAAATCCCTCTCGCCGCTGACGATCCTCACGCACGACCATCCCGACCCCGACGCGCTCGCGAGCGCCTGGGCGCTCGCGCACCTCGCGCAGTCCCTCGGCAAGGTCAGCACGCGCATCGTCTACGGCGGAATCATCGGCCGCGCCGAAAACCGCATGATGGCCGAGCGCCTGCACGTGCCCGCGCGGCCGCTGCGCAAGGGCGAGCTCGCCGGCGTGCCGCATCTCGCGCTCGTGGACACGCAGCCGCCGTTCAAGAACAACCGCTGCCCTCCGCGCCGCATCCCCGATCTCATCGTCGACCACCACCCGCGCCACGCCGACACGCACGCGGGCACCGCCCTCATCGACGAGGCCGTCGGCGCGACGACGACGATCCTCGTCGAGGCGCTGCTGCACGCCGGCGTGAAGGTCCCCAACCGCCTCGCGACGGCGATGGTCTACGGAATCGGCTCCGAGACGCAGAACCTCGGCCGCGAAGCCACGCAGCGCGACATGGACGCCTATCAGGCCTTCTGGCCGAAGGCGAACATGAAGACGCTCTGGCGCATCTCCTACCCGCAGCGCACCGAGGACTTCTTCAAGACGCTCACGCGCGGCATCCGCGACGCCTTCGTCGCGGGCAAGGTGATCGGCGCGCATCTGGGCGAGGTCGTCACGCCGGACCGCGTCGCGCAGATGGCCGACTTCCTGCTCACGCTCGAGAAGATGCAGTGGTCCGTCGTCACCGCGCGCTACATGGGCCGCCTCCACGTCTCGCTGCGGGCCAACGATGCCGGCGCGGAGGCGGGCCGCCTGCTCAAGCGCCTGCTCGGCGGCGGCAACCGCGGCGGCGGCCACGGCATGATCGCCGGGGGCTCGCTCGAGCTCGGCGCGGGCGCGACCGAGGCGGCGTGGCGCGAGGCCGAGGACAAGGTGGTGACGGACTTCCTCGAGTCGCAGGGCTACGGCAAGGACGCTCTCCGGCGTCCGTTCGCCGCGGCCTAGGCTACTTCCAGCCGATCACCGAGTAGCCCTTCTCCGCGAGGCAGCGGTTGGTGTAGCCGCGCTGGATCTCGTCGGGAGAGCCGGCCTCGTAGGCGCCGTGGACGAGGCCGCTCGCGGCGCCGACGGCGGCGCCCTGCGTGATCGCGCGCTTGTAGTCCCCGGTGAACGCCCCGAACACGGTGCCGATGATCGCCCCGAACACGCCGCCGCGCACGGTCTTGCGCGCGATCGGCTTCGCGGGATTGGCCTTGAGGTAGGCTTTCGCCTTGGCCATGCACTCCTCGACGTCGTGGTTGACGTTCGCCTCGCCCGCCGTCTTCATCCGCTCGTCCGGGTAGAGGACGGGCTTGGGGTGGGCGCAGGCGGCGACCAGGAAAGCCAAAGCGAGCGGAAGGAAGCGCTTCACGGCCATAGGATAACCGTCCCGGCGCGGAATGTCCAGACGGTGCCAGGCTTAAGGAACTCTTCGCGCGAAGAGTGAGAGTTCCATTGTTCCACGAAAAGTGGGCCGTTTGGCAGGATAATTTTGGGTCCAAGGACTCTATGAGCGGGACGACTGGAGCGGTAAACTTCCTTTAATGATCCGCCGAGCCATCGCCTCCATCGTCGCAGCCGCTCTCGTGTCCGCCGTCCCCGGCGGCTCTTGTTACGAGGCGGCCGCTCAGACGATCGTCGCGCCCGTCGCGGGCGCCTCGGCCGGAGCCTCCGGCGCGGTCGGAACGGTCCGCCTTTCTCTCGGCGCGCCGTCGCTGACGGGAGGCCTGACCGGCGCGACGCTCAACGGCGCCCTGTCCGCGCCCTCGGCGCCCCAGCTCGCGATCCTTCCCGGCGCCGCGGCGATCAATGCCGCCCCGTCCGCCGTCCCGCTTTCCGCCGTTCCGGCCGCCTCCGCGGCCGCCGAGCCCGCCGCGATCGTCCCGGCCGCTCTCAAGCCCGCCGCTCCCGCCGCCTCGAAGGCCGCCGGCCCTAATCGCAACATCGAAAGGACAGGCACCGCTCTTTCGCCGCGCACGTTCTCGGAGACGTCGAACGGCGAGGAAGCCGGCGTACTCTTCGACCAGTCCGTCGCGCGACCCGACGCGCTCGCGAATCCGGTCTTCGCCGCGGCCTCCGATTCCGAGGGCCCCAAGGACGGACTCGAACCCGCGAAGCAGCCCGCGCCCGAGGGCGGCAAGCCCGACGTCCCCGCGCCCGGCGGCAAGACGAAGCTCCCGCGCTCCATGTGGGGCCTGTTCTGGGGCCATCACATCGTCACCGTCTTCGGCGTGAACTTCCACGTGCTCGCGCAGCCTTTCCTCGTCAAGGACGCGCTCGGCATGGGCACCGCGACCATGGGCCTCGTGCGCAACATCCACATGGGCTCGATGGCGGTCGTGAACTTCCTGCCGATCGGCTACTTGATCGATAAGACGGACTATCGCGCCGTCTTCACCGCGACCTCGCTGGCGCGCGCGCTGCTCATGGGCTCGATCCCGCTCCTGTTCGCCGCGGGGGCGCTGCCGTTCACGATGCTCGCGCTCATCGTCGCGATCAACCCGATCTTCCAGAGCGCCATGATCGTCGCCGACGGCGCCGCGCGCAAGTCGTTCCTCGGCAAGGATCCGAAGCTCAACAAGGACGCGGCGGCGACTCTCGGCAAGTGGGACTCGCTGGCCGGCATGCTCATGCCCCTCGTCGCCGGCTGGGTGCTCGGCATGCTCGTCACGACGATGGGCCTCGGCGGCTACGCGACGGCCTACGGCATCTACGCCGCGCTGCTCCTCGTCTCCGTGCCGATCTATTGGAGCATGGTCCGCGACCCGCGGTTCCCCGAGCACGACAAGGCGGGCCCGCTCAAGCTCCTCGGCCAGACCGCCGCGTTCATGGGGGCGCTCGGCCTCTCGGTGATCCACCCGTTCACGCTCATCCTGCGCTGGTCGTTCGGCGCCTTCTTCAAAGGCGCGCGCGCCGAGGCCCCGAAAGGCCGCCTCGCGCTCGCCGGCTGGCTCCTCCGCGAGGCGGCGGTCTCGCTGATCGGCGCCGTCCTGCTCCCCTTCGCCCTGCTCAAGCTCCTCGGCAAGGTTCCGGCGCTCTGGCGCGCGATCCGCGACTCCCGCGGCGGCCCGTCGAAGGGCAAGGTCGCGTGGCTCGCCGACCAGCTCGAGAAGTCCAAGCCGACGCAGGGTCTCGCCTACATCCTGCGCAACAAGGTCCTCTCGATCCTCACCGCCGTCATGGCGCTCGAGGTGCTCCTCATCGACGCGCTTCCCTTCGTTCTGATCCCGAGCCTCATCACCGACGCGCTGGGGACGCCGCCGACTTCTCTCGTCGTTCCGCTGTGGGCCGCCGCCGTCGCCGGCGGCGCCGCGCTGCTCGCGGGCGCCGGCCGCGCGCTCAAGCTCGTGAAGTCGTGGAAGCCCGCGCTCTGGTTCGGAGCCGCGGCCGCGGCCGTCGCCGCCCTCTCCGTCTGGCCGTCGATCCTGCTCGTGCAGGTCGCGACCGCCGGCTCGCTGATGGGCCTGCTCTTCTCGGTCGAGTACGTCGGCCGCTTCATCCCCTCGGCCCGCCTGGAGGGGGAGAAGGGCGACGCGATCATCGAGAAGAAGGGCCACGGCTCCTTCTACCGCAAGGCCGCGATGGCCTCGCTGCTGTTCTGGGCGCTGCTCGCGCCGGTGTACCTGACGCCGGGCCTCTTCTGGATCAACCTCGCGATCGTCGCGGGCGTGCTCTTCACGGTGCAGCTCTTCCACGCGCCGGTCGGCATCGTCATGGAGCCCGTCAAGCGCGCGCAGATGGACGACGACAAGCTCGCGCGCATCGAGAGCTCGATCTTCATGGTGGACGTCGCGTTCGAGTCGATCGGCGCGCTGTTCCTCGGCCTGCTGCTCGATTACGCGGGCATCGGACCGGCGGTGATCGCGACCGCCATCTTCCTGTCCATCACCGCGATCCTGCAGTACAACGTGCCGAAGTGGATCTTCCCGGACGGCAACCATCCGGCGAAGGTCCCGCCGCCCGCGCCGCCGTCCGAGCAGGCCGCTTCGAGCGCGCCCGCGCTCGCCTACGCCTGAGCTGACTTAGGCGTTTTTTCGACGAGAAATCCCCCTTCGCGGAGCTCGGATTTAAACCTAATATTATTTATTAGATAACCTATTGACAAATATTAGATAACCTGTTAGATATAGGTACGCAGGACGCGGTGGACGGGACGGGAGGTCGGTGCGATGAGCGACAAGCAGGTGGCGAAGGCGCTGATGCCGTGGCTGTTCGGAAGAGGCGCCGCGTGGCGGCCGTTCGCGAAGGTTCGCTGCGAGGGCGGGAAGTGCGTGTGGACGGCGGACGCGGAGAAAGCGGAGCGGCCCAGGGGGCGGAACTCGAAGCGCGCCCTGGTCAGCGCCGCCTAAAGGCGCAGTCCCCGGATTTCGAGCCGGGGACAAAGAAGGAGACGCCGAGAGGCGGGATCCCGAGGGATCCCGCCTCTCCCTTTTTACAGGGGAGCGCCGAGACGGCGGCCGAGGGCGCCGGGGAAGGGGAGGACGAGCAGCGGCAGGAGCAGCGGGTAGAACTCCCACTCGATGCCCATGAACAGGACGATGCCCATGTGAAGGCCGAACATGGCCCCCGCCGCCCACCGGCGCCAGCGCGGGACGAGAAACAGGGCTGAGCCGAGCTCGACGACGATCGTCGCGGAGGCGAGGGCGCGCGCGAGCGCGGGCGAGCTTCCGAGAACGAGCCGGGCCTGCCGCACGAAGCCCTCGCTGTTCTCCGCGTAGGCGGCCGCGCAGACGAGCAGCCGGCGCCCGTTGCTCCAGCCGATGCCGCTGTTGCGGAGCTTGGCGACGCCGGACATGAAGTACATCGCGCCCATCGCGCACAAGCACAGCTCCCAGGCGCCGGCTTCGGCCGTCCGGGCGTCCTCGTCCCTGAGGATCAGCAGCCCGAGCGCGAAGACGATGGCGACGACGCCGGGCATGACGACGCAGTGCTCGACGTGCGCGGCGTCGGCGCGGCGGGCGATCTCGTTGCCCGCGGCGAACAGGAGGGCGACGGCGCCCGCGGAGCGCCACGAGGGGCGCACGGCGGCCCAGACCGCGACGCCGGAGAAGGCCCACGACGTCCAGTCCGAGGCCAGCACGCGCGCGAGCGGGGAAGACGTCAGTCCGGCGCCGATCGCCGCGGCGGCGATGACCTCGAGAATGTGCCACGAGAGGATCAGGGACGCGGCGAGGACGGCGCGCGCGGCCGCGACGCGGACCTCGCCCGGCATGGGAGAGGGGATCGGGACGGGCGTCGGCGTCAAAGGCCTCACAGCCAGCGCCTGCGCGCCTTTCCGCGCCAGAAAGGCTCGCAGTCGAGCTTGGGGGCGGCGCCCGGATCCGGGATGCTCGCCGTGCAGACGGAGGCTTCGACGTCGAGCGGAGGATCGGGGAGGGACGGATCGACGTCCCTCTCCCGCGTCGCTTCGATGAACTCGTGGATGATCCACTCGCCGGGGCTTTCGTGCGGGGGGACGGTCAGGCCGCCGCGGAAGCCGGCGAGAAAGAAGGGGTCCACCGGACGCCCCGCGGCGCGCACGACGAGGACGGTCTCGTTGGCGTCGACGCGCGAGAACATCGTGAAGCGCGAGAAGGGAAAGCGCTCGCCGAGCGCCAGCGAGCCGACGACATAAGTTACAAAAAGAAGAAGGCCGGCCCGGCTCGGGAGGCGGACCGGCCTCGCTTCGACCGTCCGCCGCATTAAGCGGCGGCGGCGACGGCGCCCTTGCGGCGCTTGATCTCGTCGACGACCTTCGGCAGGAGCTCGGCGTACTCGCCCTGCACGGAGATCGACGCCATCTGCATGAGCGGGCAGTCCTTGTCGGTGTTGATCGCGACGATCGTGCCGGAGTTGGACATGCCGGCCAGGTGCTGGATCTGGCCGGAGATGCCGACGGCGACGTAGAGCTTCGGGCGCACCGTGCGGCCGGTCAGGCCGACCTGGTGGCGGTAGGGAATCCAGCCGGAATCGACCGCGCGGCGCGAGGCGCCGACGGCCGCGCCGAGCGCGTGCGCGAGGTCGAACACGACCTTGAAGCCGTCCGGTCCGCCGAGGCCGAAGCCGCCGGAGACGACCTTCTCGGCCGCGCCGAGGTCGATCTCGCGGGACTCCTCGGCCTTGAACGAGGCGAGCTCGCTCTTGGCGGCGCCGGGGTCGAAGGAGACCGTCTCGACGGCGCCGGCGGCGCCCTTCGGCTCCGCGCGCGGGAAGGCCATCGGGGCGACGGTGAGGACGCCGACGGGCGTCTTGAACTCGACCTCGGCGATGAGGTTGCCCGAGAAGTAGCCGCGGCGGACTTTGCCGTCGGGCAGGATCTCGGAGACGTCGGTCGCGAGGCCGGCCTTGAGCAGGACGGCCAGGCGCGCCGCGAGGGCGCGTCCGGCGACGCTCGAGGGCAGGATGACGCGCGTCGCGCCGCAGGCCTGGGCCGCGGCGGCGGCCGCCTTCGCGTAGGCCTCCTC
Organism: uncultured Elusimicrobia bacterium; assembly: GCA_964450975.1. Taxonomy (GTDB): domain Bacteria; phylum Elusimicrobiota; class Elusimicrobia; order UBA1565; family UBA9628; genus GWA2-66-18. The sequence goes on from CAYVFO010000019.1 coordinate 7,762, forward strand.
GGTGAAGTTCGCCAGGGACGCGTGCTCGACGGCGAGCGTCTTGTCGGCGCCGCGCGAAGCGAGCTCCGCGGCGAGAGCCTTGGCGTTTCCGCCGATCACGCAGGCGGTCAAGCCGGCCTTGTGGGCGTCGGCGAGCGCGCGGCCCGCGCCGAGCAGCTCGTAGGAGGCGGGGGACAGGGCCCCGCGCTGGGGGACGGCGACGGCGAGGATGTTGGCCATGTTAGATGAGCTTCCTTTCGACGAGGATGTCGACCAGCTTGGTCGCCTTCTCGGCGGCCGTCGCGCCCTCGATCTTCACTCCGGCCGGGCGGGCCGGGGGGAGGGACGCCTTGACGACCGTCGTGCCGGCGCCCGCGGCGCCGATCTGGCCGGCCTGGAGGCCGAGCTCGGCGGCTCCCCACTTGGGGAACGTCGCCTTCTTCGAGGCCATCTTGCCCTTGAGCGAGGGAAGGCGGGGCTCGTTGATCTCCTTGACGGTGGAGAGGCACGCGGGCAGGCTCAGCTTGAGCGTGTCGGCGCCGTCCTCCATCATGCGGGTGACCGTCGCGGACTGCTCGGAGACCTCGTCGATCTTCTTGATCGCGGAGGCCGAGGCCCAATCGAGCCAGGCGGCCGTCTGCGTGCCGACGACGCCGGCGCCGACGTCGCTCGTGTTCTTGCCGAACAGGACGAGGTGGACGGGCTTCTCGGCGTGCAGCTTCTTGATCGCGGCGGAGAGCGCGAGGCTCGTCGCGTAGGAGTCGCCGCCGTCGAACTCGGGGCCGGAGACGATCGCGCCGGCGTCCACGCCGCGGGCGATCGCCTCGCGCAGGACCTCGGCCGCGGTCTCGGCGCCGACGGTCAGCGCGGTCGTGGTCGAGCCGGGGACGCGCTCCTTGAGGCGCACGGCCTCCTCGACGGCGAATTCATCGTACGGATTCAGGGCGACGGGGACGCCGGCCGTCTTGGGCAGGCCGGAGGCGTCGACGCCGACATTGACGGACGCGGGGGTGCTTTTCACGCAGACGACGATATTGAGTGCCATGGTTTAAGCATAGCAAAATGACGGGATTCTCGTCTCAAGACGGGCATTTCGAAGACGCGCCGGCGACGGCCTCGCGCAAGGTGTCCGCGTCGACGGGCTTGAGCAGATAGGCGGCGTCGAGATCGTCGCGCCAGCCGGGGAGCAGCCGCAGGCCCTCCTGATCGTAGCCCGTGAGCAGGATGATCGGCAGCGCGCGGGTGCGCTCGCGCCCGCGGACGAGGCCGGCGACCTCCAGGCCGTTCATGCGCGGCATCAGCAGGTCGAGCACGATCGCGTCGAAGTCGCGCTCGAGCAGCAGTCGCAGAGCCGTCTCGCCGTCCTGCGCGAGGACGATTTCGCGTCCGAGCGGGGCGAGCGCGGCCTCGACGGCCTTGAGCTCGCTGGCGTCGTCGTCGACGATGAGGACGGCTCCCATGCCTCAGCGTAGCACCGGCGGGGGGCGGCGTCCACTCCCCGCGCGTCAGCGGAGTCAGGCTAGACGGAGAGCTTGTAGCCGGCGCGCGTCGTGCTCAGGCGGTAGGACTCGGCGCCGAGATCCTCGCGCAGGCGCGAGACTGTCTTCTCGAGGTCGTTCTTCGTGCCGTCCTTGCCCCAGACCTTCGCCACGAGCTCCTCCCAGGCGACCTCGCCGCCGGCCTGCAGCAGATGGTAGAGGACCTCGAAGCGCTTCGGCGCGAGGTTGGCGATCATCTTCGAGCCGATCCAGACCGACTTCGTCTCCGCGATGATGCGCACCGAGCCCTTTTTCCAGACGGGGAAGGGGGGGCGCGTCGAGCGGCCGCGCAGCAGGCGCTTGCAGGCGCCGACGAGCTCGTCGACCTGGATCGGCTTGCGCAGGTACTCGACGGCGCCGAGCGCCTTGACCTGGCTCTCGAAGAACGTCGCCTCGGCCGGGTAGGCGGTCAGGATGACGACCGGGACGTCGCGCGTGGCCTTGCTCTTCTTGAGCTCCTTGACGACCTCGACGCCGTTCATGACCGGCAGCATCATGTCGAGCAGGATCAGGTCGGGCGCGAGGGACACCGCCTTCTCCAGCCCTTCCTTGCCCGTGAAGGCGTAATGCACCTCGAAGCCCTGGTTGCGCAGGGCGTAGGAGATCAAGTGCTGGAAGTCGGGATCGTCCTCGACGCTCAGGATTCTCGCCATCGCCCGCCTACGCTATCATTTTCGGCCGGACGAGCTCGCGCACGCGCGCGAGCAGCGCCGTCCGCTCCACCGGCTTCGTCATGTACGACGCTCCGCCGGCGTCGAGCCCGAGCAGGAAGCCCTCGTCGGAGTCCACTCCGGTGACGAACAGGACGGGGACGCCGGCGAATCGCGGGTGCGCGTGCGCCTCCTGGCACAGCGCGTAGCCGTTGATGCCGGGCATCTTCACGTCGGTGATGATGAGGTCGGGCGTGACCTCGTCGTCCGCGGCCGCGAGCAGGCTCGCGCCGTCGGGAAAGCTCATGGTGTCGAACTCCGCCTGCAGCCAGCGCGCGACGATCGCGCGGAACTCGTCGTCGTCCTCGACGAGCGCGACGCAGCGGCGCGGTTCGACGGGCTTCGTCTCGCGGCGCTGGACGGGCCGCGTCTTTCTTCGGGTCTTCATGGCGAATTCCTCCCCTCCGTCCCGGCGAGCTCGCGCAGCGCCGTCAGGAGCTCCTGGTCGTCGACGGGCTTGAGGAGCACGCGCGCGACGCCTTCGCTCGCCGCGCGCTCGTGCAGGCCCTCCGAAGACCACGCCGTCATCACGACGACCGGAATGGAGCGCGTCTCCGGGTCGTCGCGCAGGCGGCGGCACATCTCCCAGCCGTCGACCTCGGGCATCGCGAGGTCGACGAGAATGACGTCCGGCTTGACGACGGCTGCCTTGCGCAGGCCCTCGGCGCCGTCGTACGCGGTGAACACGGCGTAGCCCCACGCGGCCGTCAGCCGCAGCGCGAGCACGTCGGTCAGGTCGCGCTCGTCGTCGACGAGCAGGACGCGCTTAGTCTTGACGCCTTGCATGGCCGCCTCCCGCCGCGGCCGCGGCCGCCGCCTTCGCGCCCGGCAGCTCGATGTGGAAGCCGGCGCCCCAGCCCTTCTCGTTCTGCGCCCAGATCCGGCCGCCGTTGAGGCTCATGATCTCGCGGCAGATCGCGAGGCCGAGGCCGGTGCCCTTGTAGCCCGCGCCGCCCTTCGGGCGGTCGAGCTGCACGAACTTGTTGAAGAGGTCCGCGGCCTTGCCCTCGGGGATGCCGCGTCCGTCGTCGATGACGCTGACCTCGACGCCGTTCTCCGTCCGCCGCGCGCGCAGCTGCACGCGGTCGCGCGCGTAGCGCAGCGCGTTGTCGAGGAGGTTCGACACGACCTGGGCGATCATGTCCTTGTCCGCCGTCACCTCGGGCAGCCCCTCCGGAATGTCCACGAGAAGCGCGACGTCCTTCGTGTCGTAGGTCATGCGCAGGTCGTCGCTGAGCTCCTTGAGGAAGAGGCCCGCGTCGAAAGGCTTCTTGTCGACCTTCGCGCTGCCGGACTCGAGCCGCGAGAGGTCCAGGAAGTTGTTGAGGATGCGCGTCAGCCGCGACATGTTGCGGTCCGCGGTCGCGAGCATGTCCTCCTGGTCCGCCGTCAGAGGACCCGCGAGCTTGTCGCGGACGGTGCACACGGCCGCCTTGATGATCGACAGCGGCGTGCGGAGCTCGTGCGACACGGTGCTCAGGAGCTTGTCCTTGAGCTGGTCCATGCGCCGGCGCTCTTTGACCTCCGCGCGCACCTGCTCGAGCCTCTTGAGCTCGGTGATGTCGCGCAGCGTCGCCAGCCGGGCTTTGTAGCCCTTCCACTCGACGGCCGCGAGACGGAGCTCGACGGACTTGTCGTCCGGGAGCTTGAACTCGGAGGAGGCTCCCTGCGCGGGGAGGGGGAACTCGAAGAGGCGGCCTTCGACCTCCTCCGCCGATTTTCCGAGCAAGACGAGCGCGGCCGGGTTCGCGTAGCGGACCATGCCGCCCGCGTCGACGATCACCGCGCCGTCGGGCGAGGCCCGGACGAGGCTCTCCATCTGGCCGTAGAGCCGGCTGCGCTCGAGCGCGAAGCCGATCGTCCGCCGCAGCTGCTGCGGATCGACCTTGCTCTTGATGAGGAAGTCCTGCGCTCCCTCGCCGATCGCCTGGAGGCCCGTGGCCTCCGGGTCGAGGTTCGTGAGCACGACGACGGGGATGCCCGGGGCTCTCGCGCGCAGGCGCGCGAGGGACTCGAGCCCCTGGCTGTCAGGCAGCATGAGGTCGAGCAGGACGATGTCGAACTCCTTGCGCGCCAGCAGATCGAGGCCGTCGGCGAGGCTCACGGCGGACTCGAGCACGTATTTGAGCGCGTCGCCGCAGGCCTCGTTGACGTACAGGTTCATGAGGAGCGCGTAGTCCGGATCGTCCTCGATGAGCAGAACGCTTATCCTTTGTTCCATAGCTGTCCTCCGGTCCCGGCCGGCGCGGACGGCGTCCCGGCCGCCGCTCTGTCGTCCTGCGAGACGGGCAGACGCACGACGAAGCGCGTGCCGCGTCCCGGCTCGCTCTCGACTTCTATCGTCCCGCCGTGCCGGTCGACGATCTTGCGGCAGATGGCGAGCCCCATGCCGGTGCCCTCGTATTCGGCGCGCCCGTGGAGGCGCTGGAACGGCTTGAAGATCCTGTCGGCGAAGCGCATCTCGAAGCCGACGCCGTCGTCGGTGACGGAGACCTCGCAGCGCCCGTCGCCGAGCAGGCGCCCCGCGACGGCCACGCGGGGCTTCGCGCCCGGCCGGCGGAACTTGAGCCCGTTCGAGATCAGGTTCTGGAGCAGCCGGCGTATCTGCAGCGCGTCCGCCTGCACGCGCGGGAGCTCGCCGATCTCGACCCAGCCGCCGCACGAGCGCAGGGTCTCCTCGAGTCCGTCGACGACGTCGCGCGCGAGCGGGCCGAGGTCCACGACCTCGGGCGGCCGGGCGCGCGCGGTCACGCGCGCGAGGTCGAGGATCGCGTCGACGAGGCGCTCCATCCCGTGGACCGACCGGAGCATGCGCTCGAGGAAGTCGAGTCCCTCCGCGTCGAGGGAGCCGGCCGCCTTCTCGCGCACCCGCTCCGCGAAGGCGGTCACCTTGTGGAGCGGCTCGCGCAGATCGTGCGAGGCGACGAACGCGAACTGAGCGAGCTCGGCGTTCGAGCGCTCGAGCGCGGCCGCCTGCCGCTCGAGCTCCTGCTGGATGCGGCGGCGCTCGGTCCCGTCGCGCGCGACTTGGACCCAGCCGACGAGCTCGCCGTCCGGGCCTTTGAGCGCCGCGGCCGTCTCGTGCGCCCAGAAGCGGGTCCCGTCCTTTCGCGGACGCCAACCCTCGCGCTCCGCCCGGCCCTCGCGCGCCGCCTCGTCGAGCAGGGCGCGCGCCGCCGCGGGGTCGTCGCCGCCGAGGACGTCGGAGTACGGGCGGCCGATCATCTCCTTCTGTTCCCAGCCGGTGATCGCGCGCGCGCCCTCGCCCCAGCTCGCGACGCGGCCGCGCGAATCGAGGCGGTAGATCGCGTAGTCGCGGACGCCCGCGATCATGCCGCTCAGCAGCTGCTCGTTCTCGTGCAGCGCGTCGAGCGCGGCCTGGTGCTCCGGCGGCAGGCTTTCGAGCAGCCGGCGGTAGGAGGCGAGCCTCTCCTTGTCCTCGCGCCGGTTGACAGCCGCGAGCTCGAGCGCCGCGTTGACGAAGCGCAGGCCCCGCCCCTGCTCCTTGACGTCGCGCTCGAGGTCGCGCCGCGCCGCGTCGAGGGCCGCCATCTCCCGCTCGCCCCGCGCGAGGCGGGCACGGGAAGCCAGGAGCAGCGCGGCCGCCAGCGCGAAGCCGGCGGCGGACCATATAGGGGAAGAGCCGGAGAGAGCGTGGTAGCCGCACGCGGTCGCCACGACGAGCAGGACGCTCGACCAGTCGGGAAGCAATTGCCGCATGCCATAGTGTGAGACCGCGGCGGGACCGACGCCATCAGCGGGCTGTCAGCGCGGTCAGCCCGGGGGTGACATTAATGTGACGAGGCCGGCCCCCCTGGAGGGGGACCGGCCTCGAGCAAACTTGGTAGGGACAGGATTCGAACCTGTGTAGGCTATTGCCGCCGGTTTTACAGACCGGTGCTTTTGACCGCTCAGCCACCCTACCGTCCGTCGAGTGGATTATACCATTGATTGACGCGGCCATCATGGCCGCCGAGCGCCGCGCGTGATATCCTGCCGCGTCGCGATCGAAACTACGGAGGCTCTCCCAATGGAAAATCGAAAAGGCGGGGCGTCGGCGTTCTGGTGGCTGCTCGGCGGTTTCGGGGCCGGAGCCGCGGTCGGGTTTTTGTACGCGCCGAAGAGCGGCGTCGAGACGCGCGAGGATCTGATGGATTGGGGCCGCCGCGGCCGCGATCGCTCGCGGACTTTGCTCTCGCGCATCAACGAGGCGATCCCCTTCCGCGTGAAGGCGGGGGCCGCCGCGGGCGCGGTGAAGGGCGGCGTGAAGGCCGCGATTTAAGAACCGAGGGCGAGGCAGACGCGCTCGCCCGTCGGAAGGCGCACGCCGATCGGTTCTCCCGCGCCGGACGCCGGCGCGGGAGAGCCGCAGGCGACGCGCGTGAACGTGAGCTGCTTCGTGAGCGCCGGGTCCACCTTGACGCGGGCCGGGTCGAGCATGGAGTCGAGGACCGTGCCGTGCCGCTTGAGCTCGGGCAGGCGCTCGGCGCGGAAGAGCTCCCAGGCGGCCGTCGCCGGATAGTCGCGCCGCTCGTAGGGCGCGGCGTTCTCGATGGCTCCGCCGTCGAGCCACTGGAGCCAGTTGCGTCCGGCGGGATCGATCGGCGCGAACGGGCTGCCCTCGGGCTCGCCGCGGGAGAGCTCCTGGGTGTGGTAGAGGATCGCGACGGGCGCGCCGTCCGGAGCGAAGAGGACGTGGCCGTGGTCGAAGTCGCGCTCGTCGCCGATGTGGCGGAACGCCTTGAGATAGAGGCGGTCCACCGCGCCCTGCAGAAGGCCCTCGAAGCGGGAGGGCTCCAGCGGAGCGGCGCCGGCGGAGGGCGCGAGGAGCAGGAGCAGGAGATAAAACCGTCGAATCACCGTCGATAGTTTGCCATTCCGCCGTTACGAACATGTTTCTGGGCATGTAACGGTTTCCGGCGCATAATGCCGTCGAGCCCCCCGGCCGAATCGTCGAAGGAGGAGGGACTCATGAGAACCGCCATCGCCGCCGTCGTCGCTCTGCTGGCCGCGCCCGCTTGGGCCGGCGAGGAGGCGCGAAGCGCCGAGCCGCTGCTGCGCATCTCGCGCCTCACCGGCAAGATCGAGGTCGAGACGCCCGGACGCGCCGAGGCCGTCGCGGGCCAGAAGCTCCCCTATATCGCCCCGGGCTCGATCGTGCGCGTGATCAGCGGCCGCGCGGCGTTCCAGTCGGACCTGCACGCGACCATCCGAGCGGGGCGCGGCGACGCCTTCCAGTTCCAGGCGCGCGGAGGGGAGATGCGGCTCAGCGCGGTCGAACGCGACCCCGCGGACTTCGAGGTCGTGATCGGCAGCCGCGAGTTCCGCCCGCGCCGCGGCGCCGTCCTGAGCGTCGCGTCGACCGGCGAAGGCGAGCTGACGATCACGACCGAGGAGTCCGGGCCGGGCGGGCGCCGGCCGCCGTCGGAGAAGGTCGTCGTGCGGGTCCCCGAGGACCGCGGCTTCGGCGCCGCCGCGATAAGCCCCGCTGCGATCAGCGTCGGCCGGCGCGGAGAGACCGGCTATACCGCGCAGGCCGACTGGCCCACGAGCGTGGCCAAGGCGGACCGCGACGAGGCGGCGCGGCGCGCGATCTCAGGGTGGCCGCGCGGCTCGCGGCGGCTCGCGGAATCCCTGCTCGCGAAATACGGGCCTCCGGACGCGTCGAGCCCGTCGAAGCTCGTCTGGTCGAACACCGGCTACTGGAAGCGGACGGTCGTCCACCGCGCGCCGGGCGAGCGCGAGGACGTGCTCGAGCAGACGATCGACTACAAGGCCCCGCGCGAGAGCGAGCCCGCGCTCGCGCGGCTCGACCTGGCGCTGCGCAGCGAGGCGCTCGCCTCCGAGCTCACGGCGGTCAGCGAGTCGGAGGAGACGAACTTCCTCGCGATCAACCTCGCCGACGAGGTCGCGCGCGGACGCCGGACGCCCGAGGAGGCCCGCGCCTTCTACATCCGGGCGGTGCGGCTCTCGAACGCCGGAAAGCAGACCCCGTACATGCAGGGCCTGCTGTTCCTGCCGTAAGCGGTCCGAGCTAGGCGGGCTGGCGCTCGTTCTCGGCCGCTTCCTCGGTCTCGGCGGCCCTCGCGGCGTCGAGATCGACGCGCGGGAAATCCACCTCCGTGCCGGCCACGTGATTCGCGTAGTTCGTGAAGACGTTCAGCGCGACCGCGGCGACGAGCTCGAGGACGGCGGCGTTGCCGAAGCCGGCCGCCTTCACGGCCGCGACCTCCGCGTCGCTGACGAGGCCGTTCTGGCGGACGAGCAGCGAGGCGAACCGGAGAGCGGCGAGGGTCTTGGGATCCTCGGAGCGCGCGTCCAGCGCCGCCTCGAGCTCGGAGTCGGGCACCTGGAGCCGGCGCGCGAAGTCGACGTGCGCCGACACGCAGTACTCGGCGTCGTTGGCCGAGGAGACGGCGATCGCGACGAGCTCGCGGAGCTTGTTGTCGAGCGTCGTGTGGGAGAGCGCGTCCTTCATGCACAGGTACGCGTTGAGGGCCGCCGGCGAGTTCGCGAGCGTCGCGTGCATGTTTGGCACGCGCCCCATCTTGCGTCTCACGGCCTCCAGCTGCTCCTTCGTGCGGCCCGTCGCTCTCGCCGGCTCCGTCGCGGGAATCCTCTGCTGCATGAGCCCTCCTTGCTTTCGATCGCGCGGCCTCGGCCGCGCTGATACATTACCGAACGCCTCGTGACCGCCGCGTGTCTTTCAGGTCAAAAAAAAGGGAAGCGGCAGCCCCCCGACTGCCGCTTCCCCAAATCCATGTCCGGCGACTCCGCTATTCGATCTCCGCGGGCGACGGCGTCGACTCCAGCGTCTCGGCGGGAGGCTCGACGGGCGCGGCGTCCTGCGGCGGCGCCTCGGGAGACTCCTCGCCGGAGCGCTCGCCCGGCGCCGGCGAGCGGTGCCCGAAGACGAAGCCGTCGAGGTACGGGGAGGAGCGTCCGGACTTCGCGAGGCGCTCCGTCCTCCTCAAGAAGTCGCGAGCGTCGTCGACGCTGCGCTTGTCGCTGATGATCGCGTCGGCGAGATTGAGGACGATGTAGTTCGAGCTCTCGCTGTCGGAGCGCGAGGACAGCTCGCCGCTCGCGGCGTCGAACTCCAGGCGCTTGTCGAACTTCTCGAGCTCGGCGAGCTTGGCCGCCGGCACGTCGTAGGAGATGGACTGCTCGAGCACGCTGCGGTCGCGCAGGCCGAGGCCGCGCGACAGCCCGCGGCGGTGGACGACCGTCCGCTGCCACGGCCCGTTGTTGAACCAGACCAGCGCGTCGTCGCCGAAGCGGCTGGGTTCGCCGTACTTCTCGATCATCGTCCGCGCGACCAGGCGCGAGCGCTCGGGCCACTCCTGGAGAGCCGTCTCCGGAGTCTGGACCTGGGCGAGGGCGTACGAGCCTGCGAGAGCGATGACGGCGGCGGTCAGATGGAGCTTCATTCTCGGCCTCCTTGCGTCGTACCCACAGTCTATCGCCCCGCGCGGCCCCTCGCCCATAGAGGCCTCGCAAAGTCCATGTCTCGGTTTCATGGCTTGCGTCCCGCCGCGCTCTCGAGCTCGACGCCGCCGCTCGCGGCGGCGCGCGGCCAGAGGTCGAGGAGCGCGACGAGCGCCGAGGCCAGCACGGGACCGAGGAAGAGCCCGAGCACGCCGAAGAGATCGAGCCCTCCGATCACGGCGACGAGCGCGAGCAGCGGGTGAAGCGCGTCCCGGCCCTTGAGCACGAACGGGCGCACGAAGTTGTCGAACAGCGCCGTCGCCGCGGCGAGTCCGCACATCAGCAGCAGGCGAGGTGTCGAGCCCTCGTACCACAGATAGACGATGCCCGCGAGCGACGCGGGCGCGCTGCCGATCACCGGGATCCAGGACAGGAAGAACGTGGCCGTCCCGGCGAGGAAGGGGCGCGGGATGCCGAGCAGGCCGTAGCCCGCCGTCATGAGGGCTCCCTGGACCGTCGCCGCCGCGAGCCCCGCGACGACCGAGGAGACGGCGGTGTCCCGCATCGCCGAGATCAGCGAGCGCTGGACTCCCGGCTCGAGCGCGGAAAGAGCGAGCAAGCGGCGCGCGAGACGCTCGCCGTCGAGCAGGAAAAAGTGGCACGAGACGAGGGCGAGCGACAGGTGGAGAAGGAAGACCGGGACCGCCTTGCCGGCCTTGAGTGCGAAGCCGGCGGCGAACCGCTCGCCCCTGCGGAACCCATCCTGGAGCCTTTCCTTAATGAGGGCGGGGGAGCCGAGGACGCGCCGCAGCGGCGGGGAGTTCTCGATGGCATCCTGCACCTCGTCCTTCGTGATGCCGCCGTTTCCGGCGAACTGGCGCCCCGCCTCGAGGCCCTCGCGCGCGGCGAGCGCGGTGAAGCACGCGACGGGCGCGACGAGGATGAACGCGAGGCCGAGGGTCGTCGCGAAGGCGGCGAGGCCGTCGGGCCAGCCGCGCGCGCTGAGGCGCCGGCGTGCGCCGTCGCCCAGCATCGCGAGGAGCCCGCCGAAGAACAGATCGAGCAGGTAGGGCGCGACCATGCGCAGCACGGCCGCGGCGCAGAGCGTCAGCGCGGCGAGGAAGGCGATCAGGTGCGCCCGGCCGGTGTTCTTGATCCGGCATTATCGCCGGGAGCGCCGGCGGAGTCCATCGCGGACGCGTGACGGTTTCGCGTCCGCTCGCGCCGCGAAACCGTCACCCGGCGTCCATGGGACGTCCGAAGCCGCGCGGCTATAATCGCCGCATGAGGATTCGCGACGCGATGGACTCCGACGTCGAGGTCGTCGACCGCTCGGCGTCGCTTTACGAGGCGGCCTACGTCATGCGCAGCGCGGGGGTCGAATCGCTTCCCGTCGTCTCCGGCGACCGGCTCGTCGGGCTGCTCACCGCTCGCGACATCATCGAGCGCGCGGTCGCGGAGGGGCTCGACGCCGCGTCGCTCAAGGTCCGCGACGTGATGAGCCCCGAGGCCCCCGCGTGCGTCGCCGACGCCGAGCCCGCGGAAGCCTCCCGCCTGATGGACGCGTTCGGCGTCGACGAACTCGTCGTCGTCGAGGAGGACGGCGAGGTGGCCGGTCTCCTCACGCGCGAGGCTCTCGCCGCGGCGCTCACCCGCTAGAGGAAATAGTGCCTGGCCTCCCGCTTCCCACTTTTCAAATGGGAGATTCCTAAATGAAAAGTGGGAAGTGGGAGGCCAGGCACTAGTACCTCACGAACCACTCGAGGAACGTCGTGAGCCCGCCGCCTTCCTCGGGGTGGCTGCGAGCCTGGGCCTGGAACGCGAAGTTGCGCGAGAGCCGCTTGCGCAGCTGGACCTTGCGCGTCGCGTCGAGGCCGGAGTCCACCTGCAGCGTCTGCCCGCCCGGCATCTTGAAGCGCATCGTGTAGGAGCGCGCCGACGGATCGTAGCCGACGTATTGAATCGGCGTCGACGCGAACAGATAGAGCGACGCGAGTCCGAACGCCTTGTCGGCGAGGGCCGAGCGCGTGTAGGCGAGCGTCGAGCTCTCGTCGGCGTCGAGCTCGTTGGGCGATTTTCCGAACAGGAGCATCGCGACGATGTCGTCCTGGCTCATCGGCGGGTCGCTGTCGAGCTCGACGCGCGGCTTTTCGGTCGAGCCGAGCAGGCGGACGCGGATCACCGCCTCGGCCGCGCGATAGAGCACGAGCCCGTCGAGATCGAGCGCCTTCGAGCCCGCGCTGAGCGCGAAGCGCAGCCTTTCGACGGTCGCCTCCCGGCGGAAGAACTCGACGACGAAGTTCCGCAGCTCGACGGTCCCCGAGGCGCCGGCGCCGGGACGGCTCGCGCGCAGGTCGATCGCGACGGGAACGGGGCTCTTCGCGAGGTCGGTGTGTATCGTCGCCGGCGCGGCGGTGCGGGCGGTCAGGGCGAACGAGACGGAGCCGGTCGAGAACGCGATCCGCGGCGCGCGGCGCTTGGCCGCGGCCTTGGCGGCCTTCGCCTTGTCGCGGCGCGTCACGATGCGCGGGTCGACGGAGGCGCGCGGGAGCTTCAGCGGGTCGAGGTGGGGCGCCTGAAGCGAAGCCTCCTCGATCACCAGGTCGGCGGAGCCGTCGAGGCGCCGGTCGGGAAGGGCCAAACGGCGCCCCGCGGCCTTCGCGTCGAGGCGCAGCTTCAGGCGCTGGCGCCCGAGCCCCTTGAGATCGGCGGTCAGGCGCCCGTCGAGGCTCTGCACGTCGCGGCGCGGGTCGCCGCGGCTCGTCACGCGCAGCGCCGCCGGCCCCTTGAGCGACTCGAAGGGAGCGGGAATCGCGAACGGAGTGTCGGCGAGGAAGACGACGAGATCCTCGAAGTCGGCGATCTTCAGCGAGAGCGTCGAGCGCTGCTCGATCGCGAGATCCTTGAGGCGGCTCAGGCGGCCCGAGGCGCGCGCGTCGAGGTCGCCGCGGATCTCGTACCAGCCGGCGACGGGCTCGAGCGCGAGCGCGGCCTCGGCCTCGAAGCGGTCCTCCTCGCGCGGGCGGGGGGCGCGGCGGGCCGTGAGCCTCAGCCGCCCGCCGAGCCTGCCCGGGAGCTCGAGGCCGCTCGCCGTCCAAGCGCCCTCGGCGGCGGGGCTCAGGACGATCGCGCTCTCGAGACGCGCTTCGCCGGCCGGCGAGGCGGTCAGGGTGAAGGAGCTCAGCGAGAGCTCGCGCACGGGGCCCGACGACGCCTCGAGCGCGGCGTCGCCGCGCAGGCGCCACTCCCCGGCCTCTCGCGCGCCGCCGGCGTCGAGCGTGACGCGCGCCGTCGCGGTGCGCGCCGCGGCGCGGACGCGCACGACGGGCTGCGGGCCGGCGAGGCCGGCGGCGCTCGCGCGGATCTCGGCGCGCGCCCCCGCCGAGCGGAGCGAGGCCGTCAGCTCGAAAGGCCTCGCGCGGACCGGGTCGTAGCCGATGGACACGGCGCCGCGCGCCGCCGCCGAGCCGCGGACGACCTCGAGAAACGGAAGGACGATCGACGCGCCGTCGAATGGCGTGCCGGGCGGCAGGAGCGCGAGTCCGGGCGCTCCTTCATCCGCCGCCGGCTCCGCGGGCGCCCGCGGAGCGGGGGAGACGTCGGCGCGGACGCGCCGTCCCTTCACGTCGAGCCGCAGCACGCGCGTCACGCGGACGCCGGAGCGCGACAAGCGGACCCGGACCGCGAGGTCGAGCGACTCGAGGCATCCCGAGGCGCGCGGCGAGTCGAAGCAGAGCTCCCGGGCCGACAGCGCGAGCTCCTTGTCGCGCAGCGAGAGGGAGCGAACCGCGAGGTCGAGCTCGTTCCACGACGGCTTCCATTCGGCCCCGAGCTCTCGCGCCGCGCGGCGGGCGAGCTCGCCGGTCGGGAAGCGTTCGGGGACCGCGAGAAACGCCGCGGCGAGCGCGAGGAGCAGCAGGGCCAGGAGCGCGAGCCCCGCTGCGGCTCCGGCGAGCACGCGCAGCGCGCGGCGGATCAGAACTCCCTCCCGAAGCTGAAGTAGAACTGCCAGCGCGGCTTGAAGGCGGGCGGGTCGGTCAGCTCGCGGCGCCAGATCAAGCCGCGCGCAGCGGTCGCGCGGATCGCTCCGACGGGCAGGGCCCAGCGGAAGCCCGCGCCCGGAGCCCAATAGACGTCGGGGTCGAGCTCGAAGTCGGCGCGTCCTCCGACGGCGGCATCGAGGAAGACGAGGGGCTGGAAGCCGCGGCCGATGACCTCCCCGAGCCGGACCTCGACGCCGTCGTACAGCGCCGTGAGGAAGCCGGCGTCGTCGTTCGGGAGGCCCTTGAGCGGCGCGCCGCGCATGTTCGCGTCGCCGCCGAGGTAGAAGCGCATCTCGGGAGGCAGGCCGCGCAGCGCCGTCGCGCGGCTGTCCGAGTACGTCGTGCCGGCCCACCAGCGGTCGCCGACGACGACGAGCGGCGGGTCGAAGTTTCCGACGTTCCAGAGCACCTCGCCCTGGAAGGAGATGCGGTGCGCGGTCAGCGCGGAGTCGATGCCGGCGAGGCGGGAGACCGTGTCGAGGGACGCCTTCCAGCCCTCGCGCGGCTCGCCCGCGTGGAATTCGAAGAGGTGGTCGAGCACCGTCCATTGCGTCTTGAGCGCGAGGTACGTGTCGTTGTCGGGGCCCGGGCCGCGGACGGTGCGGACCCAGTGGCGCGACGGGCCCGCGGAGAGGTCCGCCCGGAAGTCGTCGTTCTCCCAGCTCGTCGCGGGCATGACGGAGAACTCGGCCTCGATGGATTCGTATGCCGCGCGATCCTCGCGGTCGTACAGGAAGCGCGGCTTGATGTGCAGGCGCGACTCGGGATCCACGAAATGCCGCAGGAGCACCTCGGCCGATTGGCGCCGGAACGAGCCGTACAGGATTCCCTCGAGCGAGCTGCCGCGAGCGTTGAGACGCGCGTCCTTCCATTGCGCCTTCGCGATCGCGTAGTCCTCCGTGTCGAAGCCGGCGCCGATCTTGTAGACGCGCGGCTTGCCCTCGACGACGCGCTGCGTCACTCTCAACCCCGCCGTCGTGCAGTTGACGTCGTAATACGCGCTCACGAACAGCGAGTCGGCGAGGGTCCGGTCGGCCGTCAGCGTGAGGAGGCGCGAGTCGAACGGAGCGCCGCGCCGGAAGGCCTCGTAGCGCGAGAAGATCGCGGGGTTTATCTTCTCGAGGCGCGCCGGGACCACCTCGTCGAGCAGGCGGAGGCCGCCGTGATCGGCGTCGACGTCGACGGCGCCCGTCTCGGCGTCGGCCTTGATCGCGAGCTCGGGACAGGCGTAGCCGCGCGTCTGGAGCAGGCGCGTGATCGCGGCCTTGATGCGGTCGAGGGACTTGGGCGTGAGGTCGACTCCGGTCAGGCGGCGGAGCTTGCTCGCGTCGGCGCCCGGCGGAAGGCCCCGCGCCCGGAGCGTCCGGATGCGCGAGCGCGGCCCGGCGTCCACCTCGAGGCGGCCGTTCCGGACGGCGAACGTCGGATCGTGATGCCCGCGCTCCTGGAGGAACGCGCGGAGGAAATAGGTCGCCTGGTTGACGGGGACGTCCGACCATCCCTCGACGTCCGGGTCGCCGCAGACGAGCCGGCGCTCGACGTCGGTGAGCGTCACGGCCGGCCCGACGAACGCGAGGCTCGGGCACGGCTCGCGGTCGCCGGCGCGCGCGCCGGACGCGAGCAGCGCGGCCGCCAGCGCGGCCGCGAGCGGGAGCCGCAGGGGGGGCCTCCGCTCAGACCCGCCGCCCGGTGGCCACCCGGAAGATCAGGGACACCAGAGCGATGACGAGCAGCAGATGGATGAGGCTGCCGGCGACGTTGAAGCTCAGGCCGCCGGCCCAGCCGAGGATGAGGATGATGATGACGATGTCGAGCGCGGACATGGGCTCCTCCTTGAGTACGCCGCACCAGGGTATGAGATGGGGGCCGCCGATCCCATCGCGGGCCCGTAAACGATATGTGCCGCGCTCGGTCACGCCGATTTGAGCGCGCCTTGCTGGTTCCGCTCCCGGGCGCGCGGTATGCTGTGCGCATGAGACGATCGCCTCTGCTCCTGCTGCTCCTGCTCGCCGCGTGCGCGAGCCCCGCCTCGCGAATCAAGAAGAACCGGGCCGCGTTCGACGCGTGGCCGCCCGCCGTGCAGGCCGCCGTGCGCGAAGGGCGCGCGGACGTCGGCTTCACGAAGGAGCAAGTCGAGACCGCGCTCGGCAAGCCCGACCGCGTCTACACGCGCAAGGAGGGCGGCGCCGAGCAGGAGGTCTGGTCTTGGGGCGTCTCGTCGCCGCGGACGGGCGTCGGCTTCGGCATCGGCATGGGCTCGCGCGGGGGCTATGGCGGGGGGATCGGCGTCGGAACCGGAGACGGCTACGCGCGCGAGGAGCGCGCGCGCGTCGTCTTCCAGGGAGGGGCCGCGATCAGCGTCGAGGCCCGCAAGAAGTGATCACGGCTTGATCTCCAGCTCGTCGACGACGTTGCCCTCGCCCGCGACGACTCCGGCTTTCTTGATGATCGCCTCGCGCTGCTTGGCGTCTCGCACCGAGCCGCGCAGGATCACACGCCCGCTCTCGCCGGTCACCTTCAGATCGGTGACGGAGCCCGTCGCGGGATCGTCCTGCAGAATCGAGTCGCGCACGCGGTTCTGGATGTTCACGTCGGCCTGGCCCGGAACCGGCGCGCTCGAGTTCGCGACCGGCGGAAACGGATTGGCGAACGGAGGCTGATTCGGAACCTGCTGCTGCCCCGGGTTCGGAAAGATCGGCTGCGACGGCACCGGACGGTTCGGCGCCGGCTGCACGGGCTGCGTCATCGAGTCCTGCGACGACGGGTCCCCGGCGGGCGGCGGGCTCTGCTGGGCGGCCGCGTAGGCCACGGCGCAGGCGGCGACGGCGAGGACGGCGAGAGCGTTGTTCTGCTTCATGGCGACCCCTCCTTGCTTCCCCGATAGGATGCCGCCGCCGCGGCGCGGGCGCCATGCACGCGCTGTAAAACATTGGCGACGACGAGGGCCGCCGCCGCCATCGCCGACGCGTAGGCCAAGGAGGCGTCCCGCGGCGGCAGGAAGCCGAACAGCGCGCGAGTCGCCTTGAGCTTGAGGTCGAGGAACTCCTGCAGGTCGTAGGCCAGCCCGGCGAACACGTAAGCCGCGAGCGCGTGGCGGCCGAGCGCCTCGAGCGACGACGTCCACGCGGCGCGCCGCCCCTCGACGAGCGCGGCGCACGCGGCGAAGGCGGCCAGCGAGGCTCCGCCCGCCGCCAGCGCGTAGGAGCCCGTCCAAAGATGCTTGTTGAGCGGGAAGAACCGGCTCCACGCGAGCCCCGCGGCCAGCAGCGCGAGGCCCCAGGCGCCGAGGACGGGGAACGCCGCCTTGCCCCGGCGCGCGAGCAGGCGCCCCGCGCAGGCTCCGATGAGCGCGGTGGCCAGCGCGGGGACGGTGCTGAGGACGCCCTCGAGGTCGCCCCAGCGCTCGCCGAGGTGGCGGCCGAGGAGGACGCGGTCGATCCAGTACGAGACGTTGCCCTCCGGCGTGAGATCACCCGGGGGAAAGCCCGGCGCGGCGCACCGCCTCGCACACCGCCTTCACCGCGGCGTCCTGCCCGATCACGCGCCTGTGGAGCTCGTCCTCCATACGAAGAAGCTTGGCCGCCTGGCCCTCGAGCAGCCGCTCGACGGGAACGCCGGTCCAGCGCGCGACGACGCCGGCGACGTCCTCCTCGCCGACCTCCTCCTTGAGCAGCGAGCGCTCCTTCTGCAGCTTCGCGAGCTCCTTGCGCAGGGCCTCGCTCTTCTTCTCGAGCTCCGGGACCTTGCCGAAGCGCACTTCGGCCGCGCGGGCGAGGTCTCCGCCGCGCTCGGCGCGCTGCTCCTCCGCCTTGAGCTCCTCGACCTGCTTCTGGGCGGCGCGCATGGCGGCGATGAGGCCCTTCTCCTTCTTCCAATGCGCCCTGAGGTCGGCCGACTCCTCCTTGAGCCGCTTGAGCTCCTTCTCGATCGCCTTGAGGCGCTCCGCGGAGCCGGCGTCGCCCTCCTTCTTGAGAGCGGTCGCCTCGATCTCGAGGCGGCGGATGTCGCGTTCGGCCTGGTCGAGCTCCTGCGGGAGGGAGTCGATCTCCATGCGCAGGCGGCTGGCGGCCTCGTCGACGAGGTCGATCGCCTTGTCCGGGAGCTGGCGGTCGGGAATGTAGCGCGAGGAGAGCGTCGCGGCCGCGACGAGCGCGGCGTCGCGGATGCGCACGCCGTGATGGACCTCGTACTTCTCCTTGAGGCCGCGCAGGATCGCGATCGCGTCCTCGATCGACGGCTCGTCGACCAGGACGGTCTGGAAGCGGCGCTCGAGGGCCGCGTCCTTCTCGATCCCCTTCTTGTACTCGTCGAGCGTCGTGGCGCCGACGCACCTCAGCTCGCCGCGCGCCAGCATCGGCTTGAGCAGGTTGGCCGCGTCCATCGCGCCCTCGGCGGCGCCCGCGCCGACGAGGGTGTGGAGCTCGTCGATGAAGAGGATCACCTTGCCTTCCTGCGCGGCGATCTCCTTGAGAACCGCCTTGAGGCGCTCCTCGAACTCGCCGCGGAACTTCGCGCCCGCGATGAGCGCGCCGAGGTCGAGGGAGATCACGCTCTTGTCCTTGATGCCCTCGGGCACGTCGCCCGCCGCCACGCGCTGGGCGAGGCCCTCTACGATCGCGGTCTTGCCGACGCCGGGCTCGCCGATGAGGACGGGGTTGTTCTTCGTTCGCCGCGAGAGGACTTGGATCACGCGGCGGATCTCCTCGTCGCGGCCGATCACGGGATCGAGCTTGCCGCGGCGCGCCGCGGCCGTGAGGTCCCGGCCGTATTTCTCGAGCGCTTGATAGGTCGCCTCGGGCTCCGGCGAGGTCACGCGCTGCGAGCCGCGTGTCTTCGTGAGGGCGGCGAGGAACTTGTCGGCCGTCAGGCCCGGGAGGGCCTTGGCCGCGTCTCCGCCCGCGTCGAGGATTCCGAGCAGGACGTGCTCGGCGGACACGAACTCGTCCTTGAGGAAGCGCATGCGCTCCTCGGCCGCCCGCACGACGGCCTGCAGCGAGGCGGACGCCTGCAGGCGCCCGCCGGAAACGCGCGGCTTCTTGGCCAGCAGCTTCTCGACGGAGCCCGCCGCCGCGCGCGGATCGACGCCCGCCGCCTTGAGCGTCTCGGGCACGACTCCGCCCTCCTGGGCGAGGAGCGCGGCCAGCAGATGCTCGGGCGTCAGCTCCGGATGCCCGGAGCGCTCGGCGCCGGCCTGGGCGTCCTGGAAGGCTTCCTGGGTCTTCAGCGTCCAGCGATCGGGGTTCATATTCCGGATTTTAAGCAACGATTCGGCCGTAAGTCCATGGCCGCGGCGCGACGCCCCTTGCTAGACTTCCCGCGTGCTATTTCTCGTCGTCGGCCTCGCCGCGCTGCTGGCCTCCTGCCTCACCTTGTTTTCCGGCTTCGGCCTCGGGACGATCCTCACGCCCGTCTTCGCCCTGTTCTTTCCGGCCGAGCTCGCCGTCGGGATGACCGCAGTCGTCCATCTCGCGGCGAACCTGTTCAAAGGCGCGCTGCTCGGCCGGAAGGCCGACCTCCGCGTCGCGCTGCGCTTCGGGCTGCCCGCCGCGGCGGCGGCCTACGGCGGGGCGCGCCTGCTCGCCGTTCTCGCCGAGAGCGGCCGGGCCAAGCCCGCGATCGGCGGCCTCCTGATCGTCTTCGTCGCGCTGGAGTCCTGGCCGCGCTTTTCGAAGCTCGAGCTCGCGCCGCGCTGGCAGCCTCTCGGCGGCCTTCTCAGCGGGTTCTTCGGCGGCCTGTCGGGAAACCAAGGCGCGCTGCGGACGGCCTTCCTCGCGAAAGCGGGCCTCTCGAAGGAGGCCTTCATCGCCACCGGCGTCGCGATCGCGTGCCTCGTCGACGTCTCGCGGCTCGCCGTCTACGCGCGCCGCTTCTCGAGCGCGGGCGTCGCGGAGAACGCGCCGCTGCTCGCGTTCGCCTGCGCGTGCGCCTTCGCCGGCGCGTTCCTCGGCGCGCGGCTCCTCGAGAAGACGACTTTGCTGACCGTCCAGCGCGCCGTGGCCGCCGGCCTGGTCTTGATCGGCCTCGCGCTCATCGCCGGAATCATCTGACGGCCGTTTCGTTGCGATAATCCGGGGCGAAGGGCCGATCGGGACAAGAGCCCGGGTCCTTCCACCAAGAGCCCCGCGCAGCGGGGCCGACGCGAAGACGCACCGGAGACGCCGAAGGCCCGGCTCGGCATGGGTCGATCAGTAAGCGCTCCGCGACGGCGAAGCTAGGCAGGGCGGCCATGACGACCGCCCTGCTTCCTTTTTATCGGGGGGGCTAGGCGCGCCAGACGCGGAAGCGCCAGGTCCGGCGCTCCATGTGCTCGAGGTACTGCTTGAGGAACTCGTCCGCGGACTCGACGCGCATGTGCTGGGCGAGCACGACCGCGTCGACGTCGTCGGCGAGCTGCCAGCGGTCGGCCTCGGCGGGGCGCTCGCGGCGCAGCCGCGACAGCACGCCCGAGGCGCCGTCCTGCTCGGTTACGACGAGAAGGCTCTCGAGGCGGGTGCGGTTGACGAGCTCGTAGACGTGGACTCGTCGCGTCGCCGACGGTACGGGCGTCATCGCCATGGGCATAGTATGGCCCCGGGGGGCCTCGATCGCAATAACTTCGCGGCGTTTTAACCCGTTTTTTACCCTGACGGCAATTAGTATTATTCCGTCATGATCGACGCCGACACGCCGCCCATCCAGTCCGCGGCCGCGCGGGACTCTTCCGAGTTCCGGGCCAACGCCGAGCACCACGGCGCCCTGCTGGCCGACCTCAACGCCCGCCTCGAGCGCGCTCGAGCGGGCGGGCCCAAGAAGTCCGTCGATCTCCACCGCTCCCGCGGCAAGCTGACCGCCCGCGAGCGCGTGGAGCGCCTGCTCGACCACGGCTCCTTCTTCCTCGAGCTCTCGCCGCTCGCCGCGATGGGCCTCTACGACGACGAGGTTCCCGCGGCCGGCATGATCTCCGGCGTCGGCGTCATCAGCGGCCGCCTGTGCGTGATCGTCGCCAACGACGCGACGGTCAAGGGCGGCACGTACTACGCCGAGACGATCAAGAAGCACCTGCGCGCGCAGGAGGTCGCCCTCGAGAACCGGCTGCCCTGCGTCTACCTCGTCGACTCCGGCGGCGTGTTCCTGCCCAAGCAGGCCGAGGTCTTCCCGGACCGCGACCACTTCGGCCGCATCTTCTACAACCAGGCGCTGATGTCCTCGCTCTCCATCCCGCAGGTCGCCGTCGTCATGGGCATGTGCACCGCCGGCGGCGCGTACGTCCCCGCGATGGCCGACGAGTGCGTCATCGTCCGCAATCAGGGCACGATCTCCCGCGGCGGCCCGCCGCTCGTCACCACCGCCGACGGCCCCTCGGCCACCAGCGCGCCACCCACGAAGCCGCCGATCAGCGCGTGGGACGACGAGGTCGGAAGCCCGAGCCACCACGTGATGATGTTCCAGAC
>CAYVFO010000020.1:0-10486 GCA_964450975.1 uncultured Elusimicrobia bacterium
CCGGCGCGCGCGCCGGTCCAGCGCATGACCTCGTTGATCGACTCGAGCATCGCGTTCGGCGTCCACGCTCCCTCGCGCGTGAAGGCGCGCTGCTCGAGGTAGACGGCGTTCGGCGAGTCGCGGCGTCCCTCCGCGTCGGAGTACGCGTAGACGGCGACGGAGCTCGAGCGCTCGTAGCGGTCGAGGTCGCCCAGGATCGGGATCTCGAGCAGGCCGCGCGCGATGCGATCGTGCGCGGGGTAGAGGTGGACGCTCCCGCCCTTCTCGTCGAGCAAAGTGATGCGCTCGCTGCCCTCGCTCGAGCGGCGCGAGTCGAAGCGGAACAGGAAGGGGACGTGGATGTCGAAGGAGGTCGCGCGGCGGTCGTAGACGTTGCCCGCGGCGAACGTCGCCTCCGTCCCGAGGTCGCCGTCGTGCTCCTCCTTGAGCTTCTCGAGACTCTCCCGCGCGGCCTCGTCCGAGGCGAGCAGCTTGCCGGTCGACTTGAACATCGCCTTGAGCGCGCCGAGCACGGAAAGGTCTCCGGCGGCGGCCTTCACGAGCGCCTCCATCTGCGCCGGATCTCGGGGGTCGAGCACGTACTCGAGCAGGATCTCGCGTCCGCTCGCCTCGAGCCCCGAGACGCCGATCCGCGCCTTGAAGTACTGGTTGAAGAGGCTGATCGCCTGCTTGTAGGCGAGGCGGCCGCCGACGCCGAGATCGTCGGCCGTGACCGACCCGGAGACCGCGAGGGCCTTCTCCTCGAGCTTGACCGCGTCGACGCGGTACCGGAAGCGGACCTGCGACTCGGAGAGGCGCTTGAGGCTCACGCTCTGGCCGCGCGCGGTGCGGAACGTCCAGTGCGCGTGGACCGTCGCGTTCGTCCCGAGCGGGGCGGTGACGCTCGGCCCCCACGCGACCGAGGGCTCGACGGGCAGCTTCCAGACCTCGCCCGTCTTCATCTCCGCGATCCGGCCGGCGACGCGCGCCTTGAGCTCGGACTTCGAGACGAGGTCCTTGAGGCCCGCGAGCGGCACGACGCCCTTGAGCGAGAGCGGGTTCAGCGCCTTCTTGAGCGCCTTGCACGAGGAGTCCTCGAGCGGCAGGACGACCGTCGAGACGCCGTCGAACCGCGCCGAGAACAGCGCGCCGAGCGTCGCCTTCTCGCCCAGCTCGACGAGCTCGAGCGTCTCGCCGACCGAGAAGCGCACCGGCTGCTCGTCGATCAGGGCGAGCTTGCCGTCGTGGTAGCGGCGGATCGAGCGCCGGACGCCGATCTGGATGCCGACGAAGCCGCCGGGCTCGAGCTTGAAGCTCTCCGAGAGGCGCGCGAGGCGGCAGATGTTGTCGAGCGTGCGGTTCTGGAAGTCCTCGCGGAAGCGGTCGCGCTCCGTCGAATTGGGATCGCGCGAGCGGTCGGCGGGGGAGGCCTCGACCCAGCGGGAGGCCTCGACGGTGGGAGTCAGCGCGAGGAGGGCGGCCAAAAGGAGAGGAAGATTCATAATGCTATGATAGCGGCGCCGACGGAGAGACGCGCGGGCCGCATGGTCCGGAAGCCGCCGGCAGGCGGTCCAGTCCCGCGGCTTTTCGTGTCCCCCGTTATGACGACCGAACCGGTTATCTCATGAGCGCCTTCTCCGCTTCCCTTCTCGCGCTGCGCCGCGAGGCCGGCTTTCCGTCGGCCTACCGCTTCTATCACCGCAACGGGGGCCGCAAGCACTTCGGCTTCACTTACGTGCATTACCTGCGCCTCGAGAAGGGCGCGAAGGCGCCGCGCGCCGAGGCGTTCGGCGCGATCCTCAAGGCGCTGCGCCTCGCGCCCTCGCACGAGGGCGCGCGCAAGCTCTTCCGCGCCTACCTGCTCGACGTGCTCGGCTCCCAGGAGGCTTACGAGATGGTCGTCGGCGGCCTCGCCGAGACCGCTCCGAAGGGCTCGCCGACGCTCGCCGAAGGCGGCTTCGACCGTCTCAAGCGCGAGCACCTGATGCACATGAACGTCGAGCAGTTCACCGCGGTCGCGCACGACGAGGCCGGCTACTGGATCTCGGAGCTGCTCCTCAACGACCAGAACTCCTGGGACGCCAAGGAGTGCGCCGCCAAGGCCGGCTGCTCCGAGGCCGACGCGAAGGCCGCGCTCGAGCGCCTCAAGAAGGCGAAGCTCCTGCGCGAGACCTCTCCCGGCCGCTTCCGCACGCGCGCGCCCGGCAAGTTCTGGACCTTTCCGGGCCGCACCAAGGGCATGGAGCCGCTGCTCGACCGCGTGCGCGGCTTTTGGGACAAGATGGCCGCCAGGCGCGGCGGCCCGTTCGGCGAGCGGCTCGAGCTCGTGCGCGCGTCCTCGAGCGTGATGCGCCAGTACATGAACGCCCTGCACCGCGCCGTGGACGAGGCCAACCTCGCCGCGACGCACGACAAGGCCGAGGACACGGCCCTGTTCCTCATCGAAGGCCGCGTCCGCCTGCTCCTTCCTTTCTAAGGGGCGGCCTTGACGCCGCCCCCGCCCGGGGCCATACTTCTTAAGGAATGAGCGCCCCGAAAGCCGCCTCCACGCCCTCCGTCCGCCCGTTGATCGACGCCGTCGAGAAGGTCTTCGTCGGCAAGCCCGAGGCCGTCCGTCTGACGGTCACGACCCTCATCGCCCGCGGGCATCTGCTCATCGAGGACGTGCCGGGCATCGGCAAGACCCTGCTCGGCGTCGCGCTCGCGCGCGCGTTCGGCGTCTCCTTCCGCCGCATCCAGTTCACCAACGACCTCCTGCCCTCCGACATCCTCGGCCTGTCGGTGTTCGACCCGAAGGACGGCCGCTTCGACTTCAAGCCGGGCCCGATCTTCTCGCACGTGCTCCTCGCCGACGAGATCAATCGCTCGACGCCGAAGACGCAGTCGGCGCTGCTCGAGGCGATGAGCGAGGGCCAGGTCTCGATCGACGGCAAGACGCACTCGCTGCCCGACCCGTTCCTCGTGATCGCGACGCAGAACCCCGTCGAGTATCACGGCACGTTCCCGCTTCCGGAGGCCCAGCTCGACCGCTTCCTCATGCGCGTGCGAATCGGCTATCCGACGCGCGAGGACGAGCTGCGCATCCTGCGCGAGCGCGACCGGCCGGCCACCGCCGAGGATATGCCGCCCGTCATGGAGCGCGGGCAGGTGCAGGCGCTGCAGGCCGCCGTCGACGCCGTGAAGGTCGACGACGCGCTGCTCGACTACGCCGTCCGCATCGCCGAGGCGACGCGCTCGCTCAAGGGGGTGCGCCTCGGCCTCTCGCCGCGCGGGACGCTCGCGATCTGCCGCGCGGCCCGCGCCCACGCGCTGATCGACGGGCGCGCGCACTGCGTGCCCGACGACGTGAAGGCCGTCGCCGTGCCCGTCGCCGCGCACCGCCTGCTGCTCGACACGAGCCTCTACGGCGTCGCGCGCGTCGACGAGGCCGAAGACGCCGTCTCCGCCCTCCTCAAGACGCTGCGGGCCCCGTAGCATGCGCCCGACGCGGCTCGGCTGGTCCGCCATCGGACTGTGCGGGCTCACCTTGTTCGCCGCGTCGTCGACCGGCAACAACCTCCTCTACCTGATCTTCGCGGCGACGGCGGCCGCGGCCGCGCTGTCGATCGCCGCAGCGAAGGCCTCCGTCTCCGGCGTGATCGTCCGGCTCGAGCCGCCCGACCAGGCGTTCCGCGGCTCTCCCGCGTGGGGCTCCGTCGAGGCGTCCAACGGCGGCAAGTGGGCGGCCCGGCTTCTGCGCGTCGTCGGTCCCGACGGCGCCGCCGAGCTCGGGGACCTCGAGCCCGGCGAGACGCGCCGCGCCGACCTGAGGCTCGTGCTGCCGCACCGCGGCCTCAACCTCGTCGACGGCGTCGTCCTCGAGACCGCCTATCCGTTCGGCCTGTTCGTCCTCCGGCGCGCCCTTCCGGCGGTCTCGGCGCTCGCGCTGCCGCAGGCGAGTCCGTTCGCGATCCAGGCGGAGATCGAGGTGGATCCCCGCGCGGCCGGGGCGGCGTTCGCGGGGGGAAAGAAAGGGCGCGGCGGCACCGAGTTCTGGGGTCCGCGACCCTACGGCCCCGACGACGATTCGCGGCTGATCCATTGGAAGCTCACCGCCAAGTCGGGAAAGCCGGTCGTCGCCGAGCACGCCGCCTCGCCCGATGGCAAGGTCGTGGTTCGGCTCGAGGGCGACGACGAGGCGTCGGTCGAGCGCGCCGCCGCCGCGTGCCGCTGGCACATCGACGCGGGCGCCGAGGTCGGCCTCTCGGGACCCGGCGCCGACGTGCCTCCCGCGCGCGGCCTTCACCAGCTCGACAAGATGCTCAAGGCGCTGGCGCTCGTCGGGGCGGGAGCCAAACCGCGCCCCGTAGAGCCCGCCCCTCCGCCCGCCGACGACGGCCCGGCCGACTCCAAGGGCCTGCGCCGCCTCACCTTGTTCGGCGCGGCGCTCGTCTATCTCGCGATGTTCCTCATCGACGAGACCGACGCGCGCGGCCTGCTGGCCCTCGGCCCCGTCGTGCCGCTGGGCATCTGGCTCCACGAGCGCGGCGGGCCGTTTCCGCCGGCGCGGCTGTGGACCGTCCTGTCCGTCGCCATGCTCGGCTTCCTCGTGCTCGTCGACTGGAAATGGTCGGGGGTCGCGCTCGCGAACGCGCATCTGCTCGCCTACCTGCTGATCAACCGCCTGCTCAACCCGTGGTCGCGCTCGGAGCTCCGGCAGGTCTTCCTCATCATCTATCTCGCGTTCGTGCTCGTCTCCGGCCTGACGATCGACCTGTGGTACTTCCCGCTGTTCCTCGCGTGGCTCGTGTTCGCTTCCTCGTGGCTGATGATCCAGGCGGGCGAGCCCTCCGGCGAGGCGCGGCGCTGGGGCCCGTCGCTCGCGGGCCTGCTCGGCGCCGGCGCCGTCGTCGGGATCACCGTGTTCATGACCGCGCCGCGCGTCGAGAGCCTGCGCCGATTCAACCCGTTCGTCGCGACCGGTCTCGACAAGCTGCAGACGAAGGGCCAGAGCGTCATGGGCTTCACCGACCGCGTCTCGCTCGGCCACTACGGCTCGATCCGCCGGTCGTCGGCGCGCGTGATGCGCGTCAAGCCGGCCGGCGACGCGCCTCCGGGCGCGTACGTGCGCGGCTCGGCGCTCGACCGCTTCGACGGCCGCGCGTGGAGCCGCGCCCCGCTCGACTTCAAGTTCAAGCGCCGCGGCAAGACTTTGCGCACCGAGCGCGGGCGCGCGTGGGCCGCGAAGTCGGCGCGCCACTGGACTCTCGTCGATCCGCCCGACGGGCCCGACGGCGAGTGGGAGATCAACCTCTATCCGATGCCGCTGACGGTCGTCTTCAGCGTCGGCGGCGCGTGGAAGGTCGAGGGCTTCGACCAGCCCGTCTGGTTCGACCACGCGGGCGGCGTGAGCCCCGCCGCGCCGTACGCGAACGGCCCGCGCTACACGGTGCGAACTTTGCCGCCCGGCCGCTATCCGAGCGACGCCGCCGAGGGGCTCGAGGTGAAGGCGCTCGCCGCCGCTCTCGAAGTCCCGCAGGATCCCGGCGGGCGGATCGCCGGCCTCGCCGCCAAGATGACCGAGGGCGCCGCGGATCCCGAGGCGAAGATCGCCGCGATCGGAAAGGCGCTCGCCGACGGCTACGCGTACTCGACGTACTCCGACGGCAAGCGCACGGGCTTGGGCGACTTCCTCTTCGACGTCAAGCGCGGAAACTGCGAGTACTTCGCCACCGCGGGCGCGATCCTGCTCCGTCATGCCGGCGTCCCCTCGCGGCTCGTCGCCGGCTTCCACACCGACGCGTTCAACGAGTACGACCGCGCCTTCGACGTCCGGCAGAGCGACGCGCACGCCTGGGTCGAGGCCTACGTCCCCGGCAAAGGCTGGGTCACGTTCGACCCGACGCCCGCGCAGAGCGGCTTCGGCGCCTCCGCCGACGCGGTCCTCGAGCGACTTTCGCGCTGGGCGGACGCCGCGCAGGGCGCGTGGTACCGCCGCGTCGTCGGCTACGACCAGTACACGCAGCGCGACGCGTTCATCCGCCTCGGGTTCGGCCGCGGCCTCGACCGATTGCGCTCCGTTCTCTCGAAGATCCTGCGCGCGGGCCTCGTGATCGGCCTCCTGCTCGCGCTCGCCGGCGCGCTCGCGCGCGCGTTGTCCGCGTGGCGCCGCGGCGCCGACGAGTACGAGCGCGCCGAGGCCGCCCTCGCCCGCGCGGGCCTCAAGCGCGCGGGCTGGCAGACCCCGCGCGAGTTCGCGCGCGAGGTCGCGGCCGCGCGGCCGGAGCTCGCGGACGTGGCGGAGCTCGCCGAGGAACACTATAATCGCCGCTGGGGCGGCCGGACTCCGGACGCCGCCGCGAAGGCGCGCTCCGCGCGCCTGCTCTCGAACATAAAGGAAAAGCTCTGACCGACTCCAGCCGCCGCGAGGCCCTCACCGGGGCCGCTCTCTGCGCCGCCGCGCTCGTCTCCTTCGGCATGATCCTGCCCGCCGAGGTGTTCTTCGACGACTTCACCTACGTCGCGGCCAATCCGCTCTTTACGAAGCCCTTCTCCGGCGTCCTGTCCGGCCTGCTCTCGCGGAATTACTTCGGCGAGACGGGCGAGCGCACGTGGCAGCCTTTGGCCACGCTCCTGAATTACGGTCTCTCGGGCTCTCCGGCGGCGTGGCGGCTGTTCGGCATCGCTTTGCACGCGTGCGCGGCGTGGCTCGTCCGCCTGCTCGCGAAGCGCCTGGGCGCGTCCGAACTGGCGGCGGGCTTCGCGGCGTTCATGTTCTTGTTCTTCCCGTTGTCGACGGAGGCGGTGTTCTTCGCGGCGTTCCGAGGGCATCAGCTCGCGGCGATCGCCGTGCTTTCTTCGCTTATTCTCTGGATCGATGGCCGCCGCCGTGGAGCCGTGCTCGCGATGACGGCCGGCCTGCTCGCTAAGGAAACGGCGCTAGTATGTGTTCCGTTGATCGCTACGTGGGAATTCGTGCTTCAAGGTAGGAAGTGGCGAACAATCGCGCACGACCTTTCCACTCTAGCGGGTGTGGCGATCGCGTACGGCGTTTTCCGTTTCGGAATTCTGATCCCCGCTCCGGCTCAAGTCTCCGCCGCCTCGAGGCAGCCGGTCTCGTCTCTGGGCTGGTATCTGACGTCGTTGATTCTGCCGTGGCCGGCGTGTCTGTTCCGTTCGCTGAGCAAGTCGTACGCTCTAGCGATCTTTCCGTTCGCCGGCCTCTGCTGGTTTTTCCGCAAGAATCGCTCCGTGCTGTTCTCGCTCCTCCTGATCTCCGTCGCTTTGGCTCCGTTCCTGCACGCGCTCCCGTTCGCCTTCTACAACCCCGTCGCCGACCGCTACCTCTACCTCCCGGCCGCGGGGCTCGCCTTGTCGGCCAGTCTGCTGTTGGCCGAGAGCCGGGCGCGTCTCGTCTTATTGGTCTGGACCGCGGCCCTCGCCGGCATGACGATGATCCGCAACGGGCAGTTCCGCGACCTGCAGGCGCTCGGCGAGCAGTGCGTCGACTGCGCCCCGAATCATCCCCAGGCCTACGCGATGAGCGGCCAGCAGCGCATGGCCGCCGGCGACTACAGCAACGCGGGCAAGCGCTTCGAGAAGGCCGTCGAGCTCGCGCCCGGCGACCCGTCGTTCCACGACTCGCTCGGCCTCACGAAATACGCGACCGGCTACAAGGAGCAGGCCGTCGAGCAGTTCCGCATCGCCGCCAGTCTCGGGCCCGGCGCCGCGCCGTGGAGCAACCTCGGCGCCGCGCTCGCCGCCCTCGGCCGCAGGAAAGAGGCGCTCGAGGCCTACGACGAGGCGATCCGCCGCGCGCCGGGCTGGGAGAAGCCGGCGAAAGCCGCGGCCGAGCTCCGGAGGCGCAAGTGAAGCTCTGGCTCATGAAGTCCGAGCCCGACGTCTTCGGCATCGACGATCTCGCGAAGAAGAAGGTCGAGGGCTGGAACGGGGTGCGCAACTACCAGGCGCGCAACTTCATGAAGACGATGGAAGTCGGCGACCGGGTGCTGTTCTACCACTCGAACGCCGAGCCGCCGGGCGTCGCGGGCGAAGCGGTGGTCGTGAAGACCGCCTACCCCGACCCGACGCAGTTCGACAAGAAGGGGGACTACTACGAACCGCGCGCGACGAAGGCCGAGCCCGTGTGGTTCCAGGTCGACGTAAAGTTCGTCGCGAAGGCGCCGCGCTTCGTGCCGCTCGACGAGCTGCGCGGAATGCCCGAGCTCGAGGCGATGCCGCTCGTCAACAAGTCCAGGCTGTCGGTGCAGCCGGTGACGGAGACGCAGTGGGCCGCGATCGCGGCCCGCGCCGGCCTTTAAGCCGCCGCGTCGGGAATCGCGGAGAGCTGGGCCCAGAACTCGGCGGGAGAGGACGTCCGCTTGTCGGGATCCGGCTCGAGAGCGCGATCGATGAGGCCGTCGAGCTCGGGGCTGACGTGCGGCACGCGCCGGGAGGCGCGCAGGTAGGACTTGGCGAGCTTCGCGGGCGTCGGACCCTCGTAGGGGCGGACGCCGGTGAGCATCTCGTAGAGCACCGCGCCGAGCGCGAACACGTCGTTCTCGCGGCGGACGAAGCCGTACTCCTGCTCCGGCGCCATGTAGTGCGGCGTGCCGACGACGGTCTGCGTCGTCGCGGCGGATTTGCCCGCGCGCGCCGCGTGGCGAGAGATGCCGAAATCGAGGACTTTCACGGCGCCGTCCTTCGTGAGCATGACGTTGCCGGGCTTGAGATCGCGGTGGATCACGTCGCGGCCGTGCGCGTAGGTCAAAGCGGAGCAGACCGCGCCGAGGACGCGCTTGATCTCCGGCAGCGGCAGGCGCTTCCGCTCGGCGATGAGCTCGTCGAGAGTGCGGCCCTCGAGGCGCTCGAAGACGAGGTAGAGGCCGCGCTCGTCCTGCTCGACGGCGTGGATGTCGACGATCGAGGGGTGCTGGAGCTCGGCGACGGTGCGCGCCTCGTCGACGAACGCCTTCTTCGCGGCGTCGTCGAGCTGGAAATCGTCGCGCAGTATCTTGATCGCGACCTGGCGCTTGAGGTTCTTGTCGCGCGCCTCGTAGACGACGCCCATGCCGCCCTGGCCTATCGCGCGGCCGAGCTCGTAGCGGTTCTCGATCGCGGACTGGGCGGGCGAGGCCTTCGTCTTGCGGTCCCGGAACCCGGAGCCGACGTGCATGAGGCCGAGGCCGATCAAGAGGCCGCCGGCGACCGAGAAGACGAGGACGACCGCGAACGAGCGGCCGCGCGACGGAGCGGCGGGCTCGGGATCCTCGACGCGAAGGCGGCCGGGAATGAGCTCGGACTTGAGGCCGTGGCGGCGGAGGGTGTCGCGATAGTCGGGCTCGAACGTCGCGTTGAGCTCGGCGGCGCGCTTGAGGTCGGCGGCCATCTGCTCGAGCTCGCCGCGGGCCTCGTGCGCGTGCCCGCGGTTGGCGAACGCGTACGGATTCTTCGGGTCGATCTCGAGCGAGTGGTTCGCGTCGGCGATCGCCTCGGCGTAGCGGCCCATGCGCAGGTACGCCCAGGCGCGCGCGTCGCGCAGCCAGGACGTGGACGGCAAGATCGAGAGCCCCTTCGAGGCGTCGCGCTCGGCGTCGCCGTAGCGTCCGAGCAGATTCTGCGCGGCGGCGCGGTAGTAGAGCGCGGGCACGGAGCCGGCGTCGAGAGCGAGGGCCTTGTCGGCCTCGTCGAGCGCGCCGTGGTAGTCCTTCACCGCGAGCTTGGCGCCGGCGGCCTCGACGTGGCGGCGGATCGCCTTGTCCTCGGGCGCTTCGGCGGGCGCTCGGCGGATCGACTCGACCTGGTTGAGCTGCTGGACCATGCCGTGGTACTCGCGCTCGACGGACGTCGCGAGGCTCGAGTTCTCGAACCGGGGCGCGGGCTGCGCGCGGCCCTCGGAGAGCTTCATGAGGGCGTAGGCGGTGCTGTCGTTCGCGTCGAGCGCCAGAGCGCGCCGGGCGTCCTCGACCGCCTGCAGATAGTTGCCGAGGCCGTACGACGCGGCCGCGCGCGCGGTCCACGCGCCGGCGTCCTCGGGCGCCTTGCGCAGGACGGCGTCGGCGTCGGAATAGGCGCGCGCCCAGTCGCCGAGTCCGGCGCTCGCGCGCGAGCGGGCGATCAGCGCGTCGCGGAACTCGGGGTCGCGCTGCAGCGCGAGCTCGGCGAGCTCGCGGCCTTCCTCCCAGCGTTCGGCGCGGTTGTTGAGCGCGGAGGCGCGGGACGCGGCGTCGAGGGCGAGCGCGTCCGGCTCCCCGGCGCCGAGGGCGCGGACCGAGGCGTTGAGCTCGCCCAGGTGCGAGTCGATCCAGTCCTGGCGCTCCGCGGCGGGGGCCTCGTCGGCGCCCTTGATGAGCGAGTCGAGCGCGGCCTCGACCTCGACCCGCCCCTTGGTCTCGGGCGCCTTGGCGAGCGCGGCCTTGAAGCCGCGCAGCAGCCCGACGGAGGGATCCGCCTGCGGCGCGAACGAGACGCCGGCGGCGCCGGAGGCCGCGGGCTGGACGCGCCACGAGAGCGGGGCGGGCGCGGGGAC
>CAYVFO010000020.1:10496-28374 GCA_964450975.1 uncultured Elusimicrobia bacterium
CTCGCAGGCAGTGACAACATCATGACGACCAGCGCGAGGGGCGCGCGTTTCGGTCTCATATTAGAGGAATGCCGACGCGTCCAGTGTAAAGAGATCGGGAAGAGGCGTCAAGGGTCCTCGGACCCCCTTTTGCTAAAATAAGCTAGGATGAGCGGCCGATTCTTCTGCGTCGACGGGACGAATCTGGTCCGTACCGCCTACGGCTACGGCGGTCCGGCCCACGCGGCTCAGGAGGACGCCGACACCGAGCGGATCGCGGCCATTTTCGGCCGCCTCTGCGAGGACGCCGGCGCGGCGATCGAAGTCGAGCTGTTCTTCGACGGGGCGTTTCGGACGCTCGGGGGTCCTTGGCCCGGCAATCTGCGCGTGACGTTCACGCGCGAGGAGGCCGCGGACGACGTGATCCTCGACCGGGTCCGGGCGCGGTCGTGGAACGGCGGGACGGCGACGACGGTCGTGACGGCGGACGTGCAGCTCGGCGAGCAGGCGGTGGCCGAGGGCGGCAAGTGGATGCGCGTAGCGCACGGCACGCCGCCCGAGGGAGTCGCGCGAAAGATCGGAGGTCGTTTCCAGAGATGAGCGTCAAGAACTCGGTGATCGTCGTCGGCGGCGGAATCATGGGCATCCAGACCGCCTACCATCTCGCGCTGGCCGGCCAGTCCGTGACGGTGCTCGACGCGCGCGACGTCCCCAACCAGTGGGCCGCCTCCGGCGACCACCTGCGCGTCTTCCGTCTCACTTACGGCAAGGACGCCTTCTACACCGAGATGGCTCTCAAGGCGATGCCCCTCTGGCTCGAGCTCAACGCGCTCGCCGAGGAGACCCTTCTGCTGCAGAACGGCCTGCTCGAGCTCGCGCCGAAGGCGAAGGGCTACGAGGCGCTCTCGATGGCCGTGCTCAAGGAGCGCAAGGTGCGCTTCGAGAAGCTCGAGCCGCCCGAGGTCAAGAAGCGCTACCCGATGTACAAGTCGGGCGCGTTCAAGTGGGCGCTGTTCCACCCGGACGGCGGCATGATCTGGGCCAACCGCGCCGTCGCCGCCACCGCGTCCATCGCGCAGCGCAAGGGCGTGAAGATCCGCAACGGCGTGAAGGTCGTGTCCATCCAGAAGGACAAGAACGGCGTGAAGTCCGTGAAGGACTCGACGGGCAAGGTCTGGGAGGCGGAGAAGTTCGTGTTCTGCGCCGGCTACTGGACCAACGAGCTGCTCAAGCCGTGGGGCATCCCGATCAAGATCACGAAGCAGGAGCAGCTGTTCCTGCGGCCTCTCGCGAGCCGCGGCCGCTACCGCCCCGAGCACTTCCCCGTCTTCGCCTCGCTCACCGGCGGCTTCTACGGCTTTCCCGTCCACATCCAGGGCTTCATCAAGATCGGCTGCCACAAGAAGGGCCCCGTCGTGAAGGCCGCCGATCCCGACGACCTGCGCACGTCGACGCCGAAGTTCGAGAAGTCCTGCCGCAAGTTCCTCAAGGCCTTCATCCCCGAGCTCGCGGACTTCGAAGACTTCGAGGGCCACGTCTGCTGGTACGACAACACGCCCGACGACGACTTCATCATGGACCGCCTGCCCGACGCGCCCAACGCCTACGTCGCCGCGGGCTTCTCCGGCCACGGCTTCAAGTTCGGCCCGATCGTCGGCAAGTCGATGGCCGAGCTCGTGGTCGGCGGCAAGTCCGAGCTGAACCTGCACCGCTTCCGCATCACGCGGTTCAAGCTCAAGAAAGCCTGAGCTAGGCCAGGCGCGTCACGCGCGCCTCGACGAGGTGCATCGCCCCGCCCTCGTCCCGGTCCGCGTCCCCGTAGAGCGAGGACATGTACACCGCCTCGTCGAGGTGGGCATAGAAGCGGCGCAAGTCGGGCTCTCGCGCTCGCACGAGCAGATAGGCGTGATGAACGCCGCGCCCCTTCCGCTCCACCCAGCGCGCGCGGTGCTCGTTGAAGCGCGCCTGGATCGCCGCGAACGCCGCACTCCGAGGGGCGCCGGCCAGGTACTTGTTCCAGAAGGCGCTGCGGACGCCGCGCTCCGAGACGTCGGCCAGTCCGGCCCGCGTCAGGCTCTTCACGGCGCTCCGGACCCGGGCGACGGGGAGCGCGGCCTCCCGCGCGAGGTCGGCGAGCGGAATCCAGCCGCCCGTGTTCACCAGGATCGCGTTGCAGACGTAGGCGCCGGCGTCGGAGGCGATCACGCGATACTGCGCGAGCGTCAGATGCGCGGTGCGGCCCTCGCGCGTCGCGCGGGACGCATCCTCGGAAAGGCGCGCCGCCTCGGGCGCGCGGTCGGCGCGCGGGGGCGCAGCGTCGAGGCAGGCGTAAAGCTCGTCGGACCCGAGCAGCGTCCGCGCGTAGGCTCGCGCTAGTTCGGCGGCCCCCGGCGTTCCCGGCTCGAGACCCAGCGCGGACAGCAGGCGGCGCACCGTGGCCGGCTTCGGCAGGGACGTCCCCGCCTCCAGGCGCAGATAGTTCACGTACGCGACGCCGAGGCCGCGCCCGCGCGCCTTGTGGAACGCCCAGGCGGAGCGGTGGCCCGCGGCGGAGCGGGCGCGGACGAGCGCGGCGGCGAAGGCGGGGGAGCGCGTCACCATAGTTATATAGCACATAACTAAACGGCATTCGGCGCGCCGCCGTTTCCATGGGCGCTTTTCCGGCGCCGGCCGGGCCCTCCGCTCCTCGGCCCGCGCCGCCTTCCCGGCTATCCTCAGGACATGACGCAAGGAGGCTCGAACATGAAGAAGTTGATCGCCGTCGTCGCGATGCTCGCGTGCCTCGCCGGAGGAGCTTCGGCGCAGGTCGCCGTTTCCAAAGAGAAGGCCGAGGGGCGCCGGATCGCCGCGGACAGACTGCGCGCGCTGACTCCGCGGGGCGAACTCGTGCTCCTTTATATCAAGGCCTCCGAGACCGAAGACGAGTGGCGGGACAAGGTGAGGACGCTCGAGAGCATCATCCGCTCGTCGCGCGCCATGGCCGCCTTGGCGCCCGGCGATCAGAAGGTCGCCGACGACCTGCGGGTCATCGAGGAGTGCGGGGAGATCGCCCGCAAGACGTTGGCCGCGCTGCGCGAGCGCTCCGCCTCGATCCGGGGGGAACTGCTCGCCCGGAATTGGGCGGAGTTCAGTCCGGACGGCGGGACGCTGGACCTGCACGCGGCGATCGGCGTGGATCTGGAGGTGATGCCGTGAAGAATATCCTGATCGCCGTCCTCCTGCTCCTGACCGCCGGGCGCGCCGTCGCCGCAATGGCCGAGACGAGGGCCTCCGTCGCCGCCGAGATCATCCGCCAGATCGGACGGACGCACCACGCGGAGAACATGCGGGGCATCTACTCGGAAGTTCGCCTCCCGCACGGCTCCGAGTGGCCGGGCAGCGAGTCGTCCTCGCTGACCGCGATGGGTGAGGCGGCGCTGATGTACATGGAGGCCGTGACCTCCGCGAAGTCCGCGCAGGAATCCGTCGTCGACGCGCGCGGACGCGTCGCGCAGGCGCGGGCGCTGGCCGTGCTGGCCGGACCGAGCGAGGAAGTGGCCATGGCGGTCGCCAGGCAGGAGAAGCGCCTGGCCTCCGCGGAGCGGACTCTGGCGCTGTGCGCCGAGCGCCGCGACGCGCTGAAGAACCTGATGATCGAGGCCGGCTGGGCCGCGCCGCGCGAGGACGGGATGCTCGACCTCAAGGCCGAATGGCGGCGCGACATGACGAGCTCTTGGAGCGGCGGCGGCTATGACGGAGCGGGCTGAGGGGAGACAACCATGAGCTTGATGAGAATCCTCGTCACGGTTCTCTTGGCGGCGGGAATGGCGAGCGTGATCTACGATGTCAGGCGCGAGAGGGAGGTCAGGAGGATTCCCCCGCAGACGAAGGTCAGCATGCAGTGCATGGCGGAGGCGGTCAAGGGGATGAACGGGGTAACGAAGCTCTCCGAGGCGCAGATGGGGGAAATCCTCAACGACGAGAAGGAACTCGTCTACGACGACGAGGAGTTCTACTACGCGCTCTCGCGGATGTGCTCGCGCTTCGAGAAGGCCGCGATCGCTAGTACGCCGGACGCAGGGGCGCCGGAAGGTATACGTTCTCCACTGCTGGCAGCGCCGCCAGCGCGTCGATCTCCTTCGCGGTGAGCTCCGCCTTGAACGAGGAGATCAGCCAGCTCTCCTCGTACGGGACGCCCATCGCGGTCAGGCTGGAGACGACGGCCGCGCTCGCGTTCTTGAACCGGCGCTGGAGCTCGTCGGTCTTCGCCTTGCGGTCGCCTTTCGGCAGCGGCGACTCGTCCTGGACGACGGACACGACCACCCCGAGGCGCGCGCCTTCCGGAAGCGCGCGAAGAGCCTCGCGCACGCCGGGGGTGACTTTCTCGGGGACCGAGAGCGAGGGGGCGGAGAGCAGCGGCGCCAAAGTCGTCAGAGCGGGAGCGAGCGGGGCGGACGCGGGAGCGAGGCCGGGGGCGCGGAAGGCGCCGAGCGAAGCGGCGAGGACGAGCTTGATCATGCGGGCATGCTAGCGAATGCCGGGCGCGCCGCGCATGAGCCGCCGTGCCCAGGGGCGGGAAGGCCTTTCGGCCGTCAGTAATCGACGCGCTTGATCGCGGTCGCGACCGCGGACACGAATTCGTCGACGGATTTCGGCAGCGCGCGGCCGCGCCGCTTGATGAGGTAGATGTCGCGACCGAGCGGAGGGCCGGGCAGGCGGACGACGAGACCCTGCTTGAGCTCGCGGCGGATGAGGAAGTCGGGCAGCACGGCGGCGGCGATGCCGTCGAGCGCGTAGCGGCGGTGCGTCTCGAGGAACTCGCCCTCGTACTGGACGCGGCGGGGGTTCTCCTGATCGGGGAAGCCGTCGAGGCTCGGCTCGGCGGGATCGGCGCCGAAGTATCGCGGCGCGATGAACGGCAGCTCGCGCACCTCGTCGAAGGACTTCGGCGCCTTCTTCCCGGCCCAGAGCGACGGCGCGGCGTAGACGTGGGACTCGACGCGGCCCAAGCGCTTGATCTCGAGCGCGGGATCGGAAACCTCCGCGCTGTAATAGAACGCGAAGTCGATCTGGTTCTTGCGGAGCGCCTGCGCCATCTCGCGCGGGCCGAGCTCGTAGACGCCGAAGCGCGTCCGCGGATGAAGCTTGCGGTAGGAGAGCAGGGCGGGGCCGAGCAGGTAGTTCGTGATCATCTCGCGCGAGCCGATCTTGAGCATCGCGGGGGAGGCGGACTCGCCGCGCAGGTCGAGCCGGGCGGCCTCGATCTCGTCGAAGACCTTCTCGGCGTGGCCCTTGAGGCGCTCGCCGGCCTGCGTGAGCTGGACCAAGCGCTTGGTGCGCGTCATCAGCGGCTGCCCGACGGAGCGCTCGAGCAAGGCGATGCTCTTCGACACCGCCGGCGTCGAGACGCCGAGGTTCGACGCCGCCCGCGTGAAGTTCAGCTCCCGGGCCGCCTCGAGGAAGTAGCGCAGCTGATAGAGGTCCATGCCTTAGTAAACCATGAGTTAATACTAATGTCAATATTAGCTACTTCACAGAAACACTGGCCC
This sequence comes from uncultured Elusimicrobia bacterium, assembly GCA_964450975.1. GTDB lineage: Bacteria > Elusimicrobiota > Elusimicrobia > UBA1565 > UBA9628 > GWA2-66-18. Next base: position 16,004 of record CAYVFO010000020.1, read on the forward strand.
GGCGCTATACTGGGGGCATGAAAGGTCTCGAAGCCTTCAAGAACGTCGTGCGCCGCGAGCTGTTCACCCATCCCGTGATCACCGACAACCCCTTCACGACGTGGTTTTCCCGCGGCGAGGCGGACGAGGACCAGGTCGCCGATCTGCTCCTGCAGTTCTCGGTGTTCTCCAACCACTTCCTCGTGCTCCAGGTGAAGCGCATGGTCAACGCCTCCACGATCGAGGGCGAGCGCTGCGCGCGCAACATCCTCATGAACGAGTGCGGCGTCGGCCTCGACCCGCGGACCGGCTCGGTCGAGGGACGCACGTTCTCGACCGCCAACGCCCACCTCAACTGGCTGCGCGACGCCGGCGCGGTGCTCGGCCTCGAGCCGATGAAGCTCGGCCGCTGGGAGTCCGCGTCCGACTCCACGCGCAAGTTCCTCAACGGCCTCGACAAGACCTACGGCTCGCACGACGGCATGGTCGGCGCGGGCGCGTCGTTCGCGATCGAGACGTGGGCGGCCTCCGGCCTCGGCGGCGGCCCCGAGCTCGAGGCGGGCAACTTCTGGCGCCAGCTCATCCGCGGACTGGAGACTTTCAACGTCCGCCGGAAGGCGGACGGGCTCGACCCCGTTCCGCTCGGCTTCTTCAAGTTCCACGCCGAGATCGAGGCGGGCCACGGGGTCAACGTGTGGCGCGAACTCGAGGAGACCTTCGACGCGCCCGGCTTCGACCAGAAGAAGTTCATCCGCGGCGGCAAGAAGGCCCTCGACTCCATCGAGACGTTCTGGCTCGGCCTCGACGCGAGCCGCCGCGCCTCGGGACGGGACGCTCTCGCGGGCGTCAACGTTTCGCAATGGGCGCTGTGACGAAATAGGGCTACAATACGGGGGTGAGGAAGCCTCTCCTCCTGGCGGCTGCCGCCCTGTTCGGCGCCTGCGCGACCGCGACCGTCGCGGTCAAGCCGGGGTTCGACTTCCGCCGCGTCAAGCGCGTCGCCGTGATCGGCTTCGCCGACTACTCGAACCAGTTCGGCTCCGGCGAGACGGTCTCCGGCGCCTTCGAGCAGGGCCTGCTCGCGGCGGGCTACAACGTCGTCGAGCGCGCGCAGGTCGACAAGATCCTGCGCGAGCGCAAGATGACGGCCGAGGACCCGAAGGCCGCGAAGACGCTCGGCAAGATGCTCAACGTCGACGCGCTCCTGATGGGCCGCATCACCGACTACCGCGCGCCGGCGGAGACGATCACCGAGGCCGACGTGGTCGACACGCACCAGGACCCGGTCTACGTCAAGAAGACCAAGCGCGTGCAGAACGCGAACGGAACGTGGACCGAGGGCGAGGAGACCGTCCTGCAGGGCTACCGCACGACGCGCGTCATCCGCCGCGAGCCCCGGACGCTGACCGTGGACGGCCGCCTCGGCGTCACCGTGCGGCTCGTGTTCGTGCCGACGGGAGAGGTCCTGTGGTCGGGCTCGGACGTCTCGCGCGTCTGGACGTTCGAGGACTCGGCTCGCTCGCTCGCGGACTCGATCCTCAAAGCCGTGAAGCCGACCTGGCCCTCCGAGCTCAAGTAGGCTCGGACTCGAGCTCGCCCTCGCGCTTGAGCATCCACCCGTAGCCGGCGAGCGGCACGCCCGCGCCCATCATCATCACGATCACGCCGACGGTCGCCTGCGGCACGACGCGCATGATCCAGTAGACGAGGAACGCGTACACGGTCAGCGGAATCTGGCAGCGCAGAAGCCACGCGAGGACGAGGCCGCTCTCGGCGCCGGGCCGCCGGCTCTCGCGCCAGACGCCGGCGCCGTACGCGAAAGGCGCCCCGAGCAGGAAGCCGAACGCGAAGCGGTGGCAGCCGTCGACGAGTCCGGCGCTCGCCCAGCCCGCTCCGGACAGATAGCCCAGCGCGGGCAGCCACGAGACCGTCAGCGCGAACGCGGCGAACATCACGAGCACGCCCATGCCGCGGAGATTGTGGTCCTGCCTCACGCGGGGGCGCCTTCCTTGCGCATCGCGAGGCCGTAGAGCACGAGCAGTATTCCCGCGATCATCATACCGGCGATGACTCCAAGCGTGAGGCTCGGGACGAATTTCACCGTCCCGCGCACGAGCAGGGCGTATATCGTGAGGGGCAATTGGCACCGGAGCAGCCACGTCTTGAGCTCGTCCGTTCCCGCGCCGCGCAGGCGCAAGCGGAAGCCGTAGGCGAGCGGCGCCGCGACCAAGAAGCCGAGCGCGAGCCAATGGATCGAGACGGCCATGGCGGGGGTGAAATGATCCGACCCTTCAAGGTAAAAGATCGTCGGAAGCCAGGATATCTGAAGCACGAACGCGGCGTTGATGACGACCATGCCCATTCCGCGGAGGTTCGACTCGGCCGTCGGAGCGCTCATTCGCCGCGCATCGCCGCGTCGATGCGGCTGTTGCGATCCTCGATCTTGCTGTCGAGTCCGCCCGACGGCTTGCCGCCCAGGGCGAACCCGACGACGAAGCCGATGCCGACCCCGAGGGCCGCGCCGGCCACCGCGCCTCCGGGACCTCCAATGAGGCCTCCCGCGACGAACCCGGCCGCGCCGAACCCCACGGCGTACTTGCCGCCGTTCATCGCCCTGTCGATCGTGGCCCCGCCGGCCTTCGGCGGCTCCTTGGTCTTGAGGCCCTTCGACTTGCCCTCGGAGTTCACCTGCGACAGCGCGGTCTCGCGGTCGGATGCGCTCCCGGATCCGTCGACGCCGGCGCCGCCGCCGCCGTCGCGCACCGAGCCGCTGCCGCCCTCCTCCAGAAAGCGCTGGCCCGATTGGGCCTTGTCGGCCTCGTTCTCCGTGAAAGCGGGCGAGGCGCACAAGAGAGCGGCGACGACCAGGAGGGGGCGCATCTCTCGAAGTATAAGCCCCGTCCGACGCGCGCGCAAGAGGAAACGGTGCCAGGCTTAAGGAACTCTTCGCGCGAAGAGTTCGAGTTCCATTGTTCCATGAAAAAGGCGCCCCCGGGCCGAAGCCCGGGGGCGCCCGTTCGAATGTTCGTCCTACTTCTTAGCGGCGTCGCAGCACGACGCCTTGACCTTGCAGCAGTCCAGCTGCAGGCCGCAGCAGTCGGCGGCGTAAGCGGCGACGGCGACTCCGCCGAGGACGGCGAGCGTCAGAAGAATCTTTTTCATATGAGTGAACCTCTCTGTTTAAATTAAAAGCCCGACGTTTGCTCTTGAGACGGCGTCAGGCGAGAGGCGGGGCACGGGAGGGAACGGCGGAGCGCAAAGTCTGCGGACCGGGCGGAGACGCCGAGCGGAGCTCGACGACGAGCGCGGCCGACGGCGCCGCGAAAGAGGGGGTCTCGACGACGCCGACGAACGGAAGCTGGGTCCGCGGCGCGGAAAAGGCGGTGACGGCGGGGACGGGGCAGCACTCGGACAGCGAGGACTGCGCGGGGGCTTCCGTCGCCTCGCCGCGGCAGCAGGCGTGCGGGTCGCCGGCCGGCGCCGCGAGCGCGGCGACGCGCCCGAAGCACGAGACCAAAGCGAGAACGGCCAACAGGCCCGTCAGCCTCTTCATAGCCCCAGTATACTCCCGGAACCGCCGAGAATCAAGCCGCGACGGGGGTTTTGCCCGAGCCCGCCAGCATCTGGCTCAGGACGTAGCGGAGCACGCCGCCGTAGCGGTAGTACTCGAGCTCGAGAGCGGTGTCGATGCGGCACATCGCCTGGAACTCCTTCGTCCCCTTGTCGCCCGTCGCCTTCACGGTGATCAGCGCGCGCGGCTTGAGGGCGCCGAGGCCGAGGATCTCGAAGCTCTCGTAGCCGGTGAGGCCGAGCGTCTGCGCGGACTCGCCGTCCTTGAACTGCAGGGGCAGGACGCCCATGCCGACCAGGTTCGAGCGGTGGATGCGCTCGAAGCTCTGAGCGATCGCGGCCTTCACGCCCTGCAGCGCCGGGCCCTTCGCCGCCCAGTCGCGCGAGGAGCCGGTGCCGTACTCCTTGCCCGCGATGACGATCAGCGGCGTCTTCTCGGCGACGTACTTCATCGCGGCGTCGAAGATGCTCATCTGCGTCTTCGTCGGGATGTGCTGCGTGTAGCCGCCCGTGACGCCCTCGAGCATGAGGTTCTTGATGCGGATGTTGGCGAACGTGCCGCGCATCATGACCTCGTGGTTGCCGCGGCGCGCGCCGTAGCTGTTGAAGTCGGCGGGCTTGACGCCTTGGCTTTCGAGGTACTTCGCGGCCGGCGAGTCCTTCGCGATGTTGCCGGCGGGGGAGATGTGGTCGGTCGTGACCGAGTCGCCGAACACCGCGAGCGCGCGGGCGCCTTTGATGTCCGACAGCGTCCGCGGCTTGAGGTTCAAGTCCTCGAAGTACGGCGGGAGGCGCACGTACGTGGACTTCGGCTCCCAGGCGTAGAGCTCGGAGGGGGTCACCTTGATCGCCTGCCACGCGGCGTCGCCGGCGAAGACGTCCTTGTAGCGCTTGATGAAGGTGTCGCGCGTGACGTGCTTCTCGACGGCGTCGGCGACCTCCTTGTTCGTCGGCCAGACGTCCTTCAAATAGACGGGCTTGCCGTCCTTGCCCGTGCCGAGCGGCTCGGTGGTCAGGTCGAGGTCGACCGTGCCGGCGAGCGCGTACGCGACGACGAGGGGCGGGGAGGCGAGGTAGTTCGCCTTCACGAGCGGGTTCACGCGGCCCTCGAAGTTGCGGTTGCCCGAGAGGACGGCGGAGACGACGAGGTTGGTCTCGACGACCGCGTTCGCGACGTCGGGCGGCAGCGGGCCCGAGTTGCCGATGCAGGTCGTGCAGCCGAAGCCGACGAGGTGGAACTTCATCGCCTCGAGAGGCTCCAGCAGGCCCGCCGACTTGAGATAGTCGATGACGACTTTCGAGCCCGGGGCGAGCGACGTCTTCACCCACGGCTTCACCGAGAGGCCCTTCGCGGCGGCCTTCTGCGCGACGAGGCCGGCGGCGACGAGCACGGACGGGTTCGAGGTGTTCGTGCACGACGTGATCGCGGCGATCGTGACGGCGCCGTGCGTGATCTCGCCGCCGTTCACCTTGGCCTTCGTGCCGGCCGGGGCCGGCGTGTTGCCCTTCTTGTCCTTCTCCTTGAGGAAGGAGGGGAGCGCGTCGTTCCACTGCTTCTTGACCGCGCCCAGCTCGAGACGGTCCTGCGGGCGCTTCGGGCCGGCGAGCGACGGCTTCACCGTGCCGAGGTCGAGCGAGATCGACTCCGCGAACGCGGGCTCGATCTTGTCGTCGCGCCACAGGCCCTGCGCCTTGCAGTAGGCCTCGACGAGGGCGATCTCGTCGTCCGGGCGGCCGGAGAGCTTGAGATAGTCGATCGTGCGGGAGTCGACGGGGAAGAAGCCGATCGTCGCGCCGTATTCGGGCGCCATGTTCGCGATCGTCGCGCGGTCGGCGAGCGAGAGCTCGGCGACGCCGGGGCCGTAGAACTCGACGAACTTGCCGACGACGCCCTTCTTGCGGAGCATCTCGGTGCAGGTGAGCACGGCGTCGGTCGCGGTCGCGCCCTCGGGCATGCGGCCCGTCATGCGGAAGCCGACGACCTCGGGGATCAGGAGGGGCATGGCCTGGCCGAGCATCGCGGCCTCGGCTTCGATGCCGCCGACGCCCCAGCCGACGACGCCGAGGCCGTTGATCATCGTCGTGTGCGAGTCGGTGCCGATGACGGTGTCGGGGTAGGCGACGCCGTCCTTGCTCCAGACGACCTTCGCCAGGTACTCGAGGTTGATCTGGTGGACGATGCCGGTCTCGGGCGGGACGGCGCGGAAGTTCGCGAACGCCTTCTGGCCCCACTTGAGGAACGCGTAGCGCTCGGCGTTGCGGGAGAACTCGATGTCCGAGTTCTTCTGGAACGCGTCCGAGGTGCCGAAATTGTCGACCTGGACGGAGTGGTCGACGACGAGGTCGACGGGCTGGAAGGGGTTGATCTTGTTCGGGTCGCCGCCGAGCTTCTTGATCGCGTCGCGCATCGCGGCCAAGTCGACGACCGCGGGGACGCCCGTGTAGTCCTGCAGGACGACGCGCGCGGGCATGAAGAACACCTCGCGCTCGGCGGGCTTGAGGCCGACGGTCTTCGCGACCGCCTCGATGTCGCCCTTCTTGACGACGGTTCCGTCCTCGTGGCGGAGGAGGTTCTCGAGGAACACCTTCATCGAGAACGGCATCTTCGAGAGGTCGTAGCCCTTCTCGGAGAGCGCGGCGAGCGAAAAGTACTCGTACTTCTTGCCGCCGGCGGTCAGGGTCTTGCGCGTGGAAAAGCTGTCGAGGGAAGGGGTCTTCATGTCACCGCTCCTTTACTATCTAAACCGGTAGCCTTATTTTATCATTATGGCCATGTCGCTGGAATTGACCGTCCTGGGGTCGGGCAACTACGCGCCGGGGCGCGGGGCCGGAGTGCGCAACCCCGCCGGCTACGCGGTGCAGGCGGGCCCCGCCGTGCTGCTCTTCGACCTCGGCTTCGGCAACGTGCGCCAGCTCGCGCGCGCGGGGCACGACCTGAACGCGGTCTCCGACCTCTTCCTCACGCACGTCCATCCCGACCACTGCGGCGACCTGCCCGCGCTCCTGTTCGCCTTCCGCTACGACTACCGCCCGCTCGGCGGCCGCCTGCGGATCTTCGGGCCCGCGGGGACGAAGGCGCTCGTGCGCGCGCTCGCGAAGGCGTGGGAGCCGTGGCTCGATCCGAAGAGCTACGGGCTCGAGGTGCGCGAGCTGCCCGACGGCGGCGAGGTCGCCGGGCCGGACTGGGTCGTCGAGGCGCGCGCGGTGCCGCACACGGCTCCCGCGCTCGGCTACCGCGTCACGCGCGGCGCCGCGAGCCTGGCCTACACGGGCGACATGGAATACGACGCCGGCTTCGCGCGCTTCGCCTCCGCGTGCGACCTGCTGCTCGTCGAGGCGACGCTCGGCGAGGACGACAAGATCCCCGGCCACATGACGCCGCGGCAGGCGATCGAGCTCGCGAAGGCCTCGCGCTGCGGCGCGGCTCTGCTCACGCATCTCTCGGAGGAGTCCGCCTCCGAGGCCGCGCGCCTCATCAAGGGCGTCCCGCGCGTCGCCTTGGCCAAGGATTTGCTGCGCCGGCGAATCTGATAAAATCGCGCGCATGACGACCCTCCGATTCGCTCCCCTGTTGGCCGCCGCATTGCTCGCCTCCTGCGCGGGCGCCAAGCTCGAGAAGCAGCGCAAGGAGATCGAGGACCTGCAGACGCGCGCGGGCACGCTCGTCTCCGAGCTCAAGACGAGCGCCGACGAAATCGAGGCGCTCAAGGCCTCGAAAGCCGAGCTCGAGGCCCGGATCGTCGAGCTCGAGGGCCGCTCCGCCGCGGCCGAGGGCCGCATCACGACGCTCTCGAAGTCCAACAAGGACCTCGCCTCCTCGCTCGGCGCGAGCAAGGACGCGCTCGGCGAGAAGCTCAACGCCGCGCTCGCGGAGAAGGACGAGCTCGCGCGCAAGCTCTCAGACGCCGTCAAGGAGAAGCTCGCCGTCGAGCGCCTCAAGACGATCTACCAGAACGCGAAGGACCGCGCCGCGAAGGACCTCGACCGCATCAAGGCCGAGCGCGAGCGGCTGGCCGCGGGGCTCGCCGGCGCCGACGCCGAGAAGCGCCGCGCCGCCGAGGAGCGGGCCAAGCTCGAGGCGGAGCGATCCGCCGCGCTGCTCAAGGCGCGCGAGGAGATGGGCGGCGTCGCCGACGCGGTGCTCAAGGAGCTGCAGGCCGGAACAGCGCGCCTCGAGCAGGCGGGCGAGGGCTTCGCTCTGTCGCTCTCCGACTCCGCCCTGTTCGACGACGGGAGCGCGAAGATCCACGACAAGGGTGCGGCGCTGCTCGGCCGCGTCGGGCCCGCGCTCAAGGCGCTGCCCGCGCGCGCGTGGCGCGTCGAGGGCCACACCGACAACGCGCCGTTCAAGAAAGGCCTGCTCGGAGGCTTCGCCGGACACTGGGAGCTCTCGTCGGCGCGCGCGACCGCCGTCGCGCGCTGGCTGCACGAGCACGCCGGGCTCGATCCCGCGAAGCTTTCGGCCGCCGGCCACGGCGAGTTCCGCCCCGTGAAGCCGAACGACACGCCGGAGAACCGCGCGGCGAATCGCCGCATCAGCATCGTCACCCCTTGACGATTTAGGCTTCGCCCTCTACACTGAGAACATGCCGAAGACCAAGGCCAAGCCGGCCGCGAAGCAGGCTAAAAAGACGAAGAAACCCGCGGCCGAGCACGACCACGCCGACGCGCACGAGCGCAAGACCGCCGAGCGCGTGATGGAGACCGTGCTCAAGGAGCACAGCGTGGAGACGACGGCCGAGCGCCTCGATCAGTGGGTCACGATCGAGTGCCCGCACTGCGGCGAGGGCTCCGAGCTCCACGTCATCGCGGACATGGACGGCCAGTCGATCGACCAGGACTGCGGCGTCTGCTGCCGCTCCTTCGTCGCCCACGTCGAGATCGACGAGGGCGAGGCCCACGTTGGCGTCGAAGCCGCCTAAAGACGGCGAGTCCTGCCGCCTCCCCGAGCCGAATTCCAACGAGGCCGTCGACGCGATCCTCAAGCTCAAGACCTTCGCGGTCGTCGGCCTGTCCCCCAAGCCCGAGCGCCCCTCGCACTACGTCTCCGAGTATCTGCTCGAGAGCGGCTACGAGGTGATCCCCGTGAACCCCGGTCACAAGGAGCTGCTCGGCCGCAAATGCTGGCCGAGCGTCGCGGACATCGCGGTTCCGTTCGACGGCGTCGTGGTGTTCCGGCGGCCGGAGGAGGCGCTGACGCCCGTGCTCGAGGCGATCGCCAAGAAGGCGAAGGCGGTCTGGCTGCAGGACGGGGTTTACACGGACGAGGGCGAGCGCCTCGCGCGGGAGGCGGGCCTGCTCGTCGTCTCGAACGACTGCATGATGCGCCGGCTCAGCCGCCGGCGCTAGACGCTACTTCTTCTTCGCGTCCTTCGCGGGCTCGGCGGGCTTGAGGATCTCGACGAGCTCGGCGTCGAAGAGCAAAGTCGCGCCGGGCTTGATGCCGGGGCGGCCCGGGTCGCCGTAGGCGACGTCCGAGGGGCAGACGAGCTTCGCGCGGCCGCCGACCTTCATCATCGAGAACGCGTTGGTCCAGCACGGGATCACGCGGCCGAGGAAGAATTCCGTCGGCTCGCCGCGATCGTAGGACGAGTCGAACTGGACGCCGTCGACGGTGGTCCCGCGGTAGTGAGCCTTGATCGTGTCGGTCTTCGCCGCGACGGGGCCCGTCCCTTCCTTTTCCTCGATCATCCAGCCGCCGCCGGGGATCGCCTTGGCCTTGTCCTTGTTGTCCTTGAGCCACTTGTCGACGTAGGCCTGGCCCTTCTTCTTCTCGCCCTCCGCGGCCGCGCCCATGCGCTTGGTCAGCAGGTCGTTGATGCGCGACTGGTGGAAGCGGACGTCGACGATGGGGCCCTTCTGAAGGGCCGCGTCGGAGAGGCCGGCCTGGACGATCTTGACCTCGGCGGGCGTGAGATTGAAGGAGGCCACGTTGCGGCCCATGAGAAAGCCGATCGTGTAGAACGAGCGCTGATCGTCGGTCTTGTAGGGATCCTTCGCGGGCGCCTCGGCGGCGGGAGCGGCGGCCGGCTTGGCCGGGGCCTTCGCGGGTTCCGCGGCGTGAACGGGCGCGGCGATGACGAGGGAGAGAAGGAGAATTTTCATGCCGCTAATATACAGGTTTAGCGGCGATGACGTCGAGAGGATCGACGCCTTGAGTCTGTGGAGAAGCCTTGGCCCTTGAACTCGACAGGGCGGCCGCGGTTCCCCGCGCGCAGGTTCTCGGCGCCGATGCGGTCGGCCAGGCGGTAGTCGTCGATGAAGGGATTGCGGTTGCCCTGGAAGCTCTCGACGAGCGTGTTGCGGCTCGCCTCGAACGCGTCCGGCGGGAAGCGGCGGTTCCACTCGAGCAGGACCTCGATCTGCTGATTCCAGAACTGCACGGACTTGGCGCCGAACATGCGCGAGTCCTTGTAGCGGACGTAATAGTACAGCAGGCCGCGCGCGACGCGTCCCTTCACGGCGTCCGGCGGCTCGAAGACGCCGTTGCCGCGCTTGGCGCCGGCCTTATTCTCGTAGTCCGGCGTGCCGGTGACGACGCCGAAGGGCATGTGGCCGCGCACCGAGTTCGGGTGCATGAACGTCGCCATCAGATGGTGGAGATCGGAGCGCATCGGCAGGGCCTTGTCGAACAAGGACTGCGGCCACGTGTGCTCGACGTTCATGCCCTTGTTGTCGGGGAAGCCGTCGCGGTTCTGGTCGCCGGGCTCGGGATAGTCCGAGCCTCCCTTGCTCGTGCCGGGCACGAAGATGCCCGAATACGCGTCGATGACGCCGCGCACGCCGTTGAGGACGATGTTGTCGGCCTTCGAGAACATGAAATCGGAGGCGTCGGAGTAGTCGTGCGGGCGGTGGCCCTGTCCGGCGAGGCCGGCGACCTTGTCGAGCAGCGCCTTGCCGCCGAGGCCGTCGGTGCCCTCGACGCGGCGGACTTCCGCTTCGGGGCCGCGCTTGAGGATGTGGACGCGGACTTCGCCGTGGCCCTTGGGAACGGCGACGAACGTCGCGCCGGCCTGGTCCTTGAGCTGGACCTGCCCGTCGAACAGCTCCGACGCGGGCTTGAAGTTGAAGCGGCTGGCCCAGCCGTCCTGCGGCGTCGCGGGCGCGAGCGCGAGCTTGCGCTTTCCGAGCTTGCCGCCCTGCCACGGCTTGTCGGGCGTCGCGGCCGCCGCGAGCGGCGCCGCCTCGAGCGCCGTCGGGACGACCGGCGTCGGCGCGACGGGGATGGACGCGGGGGAGAGATACGGCGTGAGCGACGGCGCGATCGAGAACGGCGTGAGCCCGGGGATGTCGAGCGCGGGCGCCGACATCCCGATCGCGCCGGGGACGGGCGAAACGGGCATCGTCGGGACCGTGACGCGCACGGTCTGGGCGCTCAGGGGTGCGGCCAGCAGCAGGGCCGCGAGGGCTCGGCGCAGCATCCTCCTTAGTATACACCGGAAGGGGGGCGCCGCATGGGTCCTTGGGCCTACATGCGCCCCCGTCGGCGGTTTGCTACCATGTAGTCCACGATGCCTTTCAATCAGTTCGGCCTCCGCCCCGAGCTTCTCCAGGGAATCCAAGCCCTCGGCTACGAAGCCCCCACGCCCGTGCAGGAGCGCGCCCTTCCCGAGGCCCTCTCCGGCAAGGACGTCATCGGCTCCGCGCAGACGGGCTCGGGCAAGACCGTCGCCTTCACTCTTCCGCTTCTGCAGCGCCTGCTCGCCGACCGCGAGGCCGAGGGCGGCGCGAAGGCCGGCCTTCGCGTGCGCGCGCTCGTGCTCACGCCGACGCGCGAGCTCGCGACCCAGGTCGAGCGCGCGATCTCCGAGCTCGCGAAATTCTCTCCCGTGCGCTGCGTGACCGTGATCGGCGGCGCGTCATTCCACAACCAGACGCAGGAGCTCAAGCGCGGCGCGGAAGTCGTCGTCGCGACGCCGGGCCGCCTGCTCGACCACATCCGCTCCGGCACCTTCAATCTCCAGAACGTGCGCGTCGCCGTCCTCGACGAGGCCGACCGCATGCTCGACATGGGCTTCATGCCCGACGTGCGCCGCATCATGCGCATGCTTCCGGCCGAGCGCCAGACGCTGATGTTCTCCGCGACGATCCCGATCGAGGTCGAGCGCGTCGTCAACGAGTTCATGCGCGCGCCCGTGCGCGTCGAGGTCGATCGCCCGCGCGCGACCGCGTCGACCGTCACGCAGTTCCTGTATCCGATCACCGAGGACCAGAAAGCCGCGCTCCTCGAGGCGCTCATCCGCGCCGACGGCGTGGACTCCGTCATCATCTTCACGCGCACGAAGGTGCGCGCCGACCGCGTCGCGGGCTGGCTGCAGCGCAAGGCGATCCGCTGCGTCGTGCTACACTCCGACCTGTCGCAGGGCGAGCGCGACCGCGGCATGGCGGACTTCCGCGAGGGCCGGCACACCGTCCTCGTCGCGACCGATCTCGCCGCCCGCGGCCTCGACGTCCCCGAGGTCTCGCACGTGATCAACTACGACGTGCCCGAGCATCCCGAGGACTACGTCCACCGCATCGGCCGCACCGGCCGCGCGATGGCGACCGGCGACGCGGCGACGCTCGTCGCGCTGGAAGAGGAAAAGCTCGTCCCGACGATCGAGGCGTTCATCGGGCAGGAGCTGCAGCGCAAGGCGCTCGAGGGCTTCCCGTACCGCGTGCCGCCGCGCATGAAGACGTATCGTCCGTCCTTGATGTCCTCCTTCCGCATCCGCCGCCGCTCGATCCCGCGCCGGTGACCGCCCGGGGCGCGAGCGTCCTCGTCTCCTTCGGGCTCCTCGCGTCGATAGGCTCTCCTCCGCTCGCGCTCGCCGCCGGCATCG
>CAYVFO010000021.1:0-25544 GCA_964450975.1 uncultured Elusimicrobia bacterium
GCCGGGCGCGCGCGAGCAGCTGCACGAGCTCGCTGAGCGCGCCCGGCCGGCCGACGGCGGCGCGGTTCTTGACGACGAAAGCGGTCACGATCGACTTGAGCGGCTCGGAGCGCAGGCGCGCGACGAACGCCTTGCTGCGCACGGCGACCGGGAACACCTTCGCGATCGTGCGCGTGAGCGCGAGGTTCTCCGGGCCGGCGGCGTCGAGCAGGTCGTTGACGACGCGGTCGCTGATCGCCTCGGGGGCGGCGTCGGCGAGGTTCGAGAGCGCCGCGGACGCGAGGTGGCGGATGTTGCCGCGCTCGGCCCGGTCCTTCACGCGGGCCGACAGCCCCTCGGCCTCGGCGGGCGTCGCGCGGGAGCCGAGCTGACCGAGCAGCCACGTGGACGCGTAGCGCGCGCGCTTGTCGGGGTTGCCGAGCTCCCTGACGACGCGCGCGATGGCCGCGCGGTCGCCGCGCTTGACGAGCGCGAACGCGGCGTAGACGCCGGTGTCCCAGGAGGCGTTCGCGGCGGCCTTCTGCAGCAGCGCGTCGATGGAGTGGCCCGGCGTCTCGGCGATCGCGAGGAACGCGGTCTGGCGGACGCGCGCGTCCGGATCGTTGAGCGCGGCCTGCGCGAGCGCGGACAGCGCGTCGGGCGAGCGCATGTTCATCAGGACGGCGGCCGCGCGCATGCGCACGAGCCAGACGTCGTCCTTGAGCGCCTCGAGGAGCTTCGGCAGCTCGGCGTCGCGCGCGGCGTTGAAGCGGCGCTGGATCTCGGCCTGGGCGGTCGCGCCCATCTGCTGCTTGAGGCCGGGCTCGGGCGAGTCCTCCTCCGGGGCGTCGTCCTCGTTCCGCGCCTCGGCCTCGCTCTTGGCGAGCTCCGCCTCGCGGTAGACGCGGTCCTCGGCGTCGAGCACGCCCTTCAGGCGCTCGAGCCAGTCCCACGGCTGGGCGGAGCGCTCGACCGGCGCGCTCGTCAGGCGCGCGATCAGGCCGCGCGCGCCCTGGCCGAGCGACTTCGTGCCGGACTTCGCGACGAGCTGCACGGCCGCCCACGCGTCGGCGAGGCCGGCGCCCTGGAACCAGATCGGCACGCCCATGTCGCGCGCGGTCGCCTGCAGGACGGCTTTCACGGCGAAGGCCATGTTCTCGGCGACGAAGGGCGTGATCGCCCCGGCCGAGCGCATCGCGAGCTTGACGAGCAGCTGGATGCCGGCGAGCGACGGGTTCGACATCGACGTGCCCGACATGCCGGTGTGCTTGCCGTCCTCGAGATCGGACGCCGACGGCTGGGCGTCCTTCGACTTCGCGGAGTAGACGCCGTCCTTGTAGACGTTGCTCGAGCCCGGCGTCGTCGTGACGTCGCCGCCGATGCCGGTGATGTCGGGCTTGAAGCGCAGGCGGCGGATCGCGAAGCGGCGGTCCACGTCGGGGCCGACGGAGCTGTAGAAGGCGATCTCGGGGACGCCGTCGTCCTTGCTCTTCGCGGCGGCGGCGACGGCGATGACCTCCGCGCCGGCGGCGGGCTGCGACAGCGTGCGGTCGAACGGGCCGGCGTTGCCGGCGCTCGCGGTGACGATCGGGTGCTCGCCCGCGGCGTTCTTCTGCTTCGTGAGCTGCGAGAAGAACTCGGCGAGGTTGTCGGACGAGGAGCCGCGGCTGCCGAGCGAGAGGCTGATGACGTCGACGCCCTTCTTGAGGGCGATCGCGGCCGAGCCCATGATCTCGCCGTCGGAGGCGCCCGGCTGGTCGCGCGAGAACACCTTCGCCATCCAGCCCTTCGCGTCGGGCGCCATTCCGAGGAAGCCCTCGTTGCCGGAGGCCGAGATGCCGGCGACGTGCGTGCCGTGGCCGATCCAGTCCTCGGGGCCCTCGTCGACCATGTCGATGACGTCGAGGCGGTTCTCGAAGTCGGCGTGCGTCGCGTCGAGGCCGGTGTCGACCCAGAGGATCGAGCCCGCGGCGCCCGTGATGCCGAGGCGCCAGACCGGCTTGACGCCCTGCAGGTCCGCCGAGTCCATGAGGTGCGTCTCGAAGTTCGCCTGCGAGTCGAGCACCTGCGACGACGAGCTCACGTACTTGACGATCGCGCTCTTGTTGCGGCGCGGCACGGTGACGTAGATCTCCTGGCGGCCGACGTCCGCGCCGAAGACGTGGCGGACGACGACGTCCATCTTGTCGAAGAGCTCGAGCTGCCCGCCGAAGCCGGCCTCCTCGAGCGACTTGCGCGCCGTCGCGCGGCCTTCCTCGGTGAACGAGGCGTTCGGGACCGAGGCGGTGATGCGGCCGCCGCCGATCGGGCGCAGCCAGAGGCCGACGCGGGCCTCGACCTTGCGCAGGATGAGCAGGTGGCCGCCGTCCTCGAGGTCGACGCGCGTGACCTTGAACTGGCCGCCGTCCTCGGCCTCCCAGTACCGCAGCAGCTTCTCCCACGCGATCACGCCCTGGTCGTCGGGGCCGAACGAGAGGAACGCGAAGCCGCGGTCCCGCAGGCCGCCGTAGAGGCCGTCCATGACGCCGGAGACCTCGACGCCCTTGAGGCGCGTCGCGGCGATGTGGTTCCAGAGCTTGCGCACCTCGCCCTCGAAGCGCGACTGCATGCGCTTGTTGCCGTTCACCTTAAGGCGCTGCGAGCGCTCGACGAGGTCGGCCCAGACGGACGCCTCGCTCGTGTCCGCGAACGGATCGCCCTTGGCGACGCCGCGCGTCGCGAGCAGGTGCAGCGAGTCGAGCTGCCTGAGGACCGACTCGAGCTTGAGAGCGTCCTTCGTCTTCGGCTTGGGCAGCGCGCTCGACGCGGCGCCGAGCACGATCGCGCGGTACTTCTTCGCGGCCTCGGCCAGCGCCGCGGCGGGCGCGCCGTTCTTGACCTGGACCACGCGGGCGGCGCCCTCGGAGAGGCCGTCGTAGAGCTTCGGGTCCTCGAGCTCCTTGGTGTCGGGATTGAGCACGAGCACGTCGTACGGGCGAGAGAGCCGCAGCGACGTCTGCGTGAGGGTGAGCGCGCGCTGCAGCGCGGGCACCTTGATCTTCTTGAGCGCGCGCGTTCCCTTGAACTCGGCGGCTCGGGCGCGCATCTCCGACCAGAGGCCGGAGAGGATGCGCCGGACGGCGCCGCGCGGAGGGCCGCGCGGGGCGCGGACCTTCATGTGCTGAAGCTCGTGCAGGAGAACGGTGCGCAGCAGCCACGGCGTCGCCGCGAGCTCGGGGCGCACCCAGATCAGGCCGCGCGAGGCGAACGCGAACGTGAAGTCCTTGAAGCGGTTGTCGGGGCGGTACGGCCGCACGAGCGCGGCGGCGTTGCCGTCGAGCCGGCCCTCGAGCACCTCGGCGCGCAGCACCTCGCGCAGCTCGGCGTCGGTGACCTTGCGGCCGCGCCACATCGCGGCGACGAACGCGACTGTCTCGATGGCCGTGTGGACGACGAACGCGCCGGTGAGGATCATCGCGCCGACGGCGGCGACGGCGAGGACGGTGACGCCCGCCGCCGGCTCGGCCGAGGACGCGGTGAACGCCTCCGTGCCCCAGCGCGCGAGCTCGATGCCGCCCCAGATCGCGCCGGACAGCGCGGCGAGCGCGAGCGGGAACAGCGCGCCGCGCTTCTCCCCCTCCGGCTTCTTGGGGGCGGCGGGCTCGAGGGCGGCGGGGACGCCGTACTCGCGGTCCCCGCGGACGGACGCGGCGGACAGAGACGGCTTCAGGGCCGAGGGAACCGACGCGACGACGGCGTCGGCGATCTCGCCCTTGCCGGACATCGTCTCGCCGGTCCGGAGGCGCGAGTGGAAGTCTTCAGCCGCGGCCTTTCCGAACGACTCCGACGGGGCCGAAGGCTTGATCGCCTCCAACGCCGACGGCTTGAGGACGGCCGGCTTGATCGCCTTGACGACGTCCGGCTTGCTCGCGGCGGCGAGCGGCTTGACGGCGAGAGCCGACGGGACGGCCTGAACGGCGACGGCGCTTTGAAGCGTCGGAATCGGAGCGGACAGCAACGGCGACGACAACGGCATCGTCAAAGCCTGCGGGGCGGACAGATTGGGAACGGATATCCCCGAAGGCACGACATTGATCTGGGGAACCACGGACACCGAAGCCGACCGGCCCGCGACCTGCTGAGCGACCGCCATCGAGGCCGACGGACCCCACGAATTAAATACGAAAGCCGCGCAGAGCGCGGCGGTCAGGGATCTCGGCGATCGGCGGCGGGAAATCACTGGAGGAAGATCATTTCGGGCTGCTGGGTTTCAGGCTTCGGCGCGTCGAGCTTCTTGCGCTTGATCGGCTTGATCTCGGGCTCGTCCTCGACCGGCTTCGGCTTGTACTGAGATTTGGTCTTCGGCGCAGGCTTCGAGGCCTCGCGCTCGAGCTCCCGCTCGCGGCGGATGCGCTCGGCGTCCTCGGGGCGGCGCTTCTTGTAGATGATCTTGGGACCGCGGCCGACCTCGTAGGGCAAGGCCACGCCGATCTGGGCGATCCAGGAGCGGTACTGGAGTTGGCCGAGCGCCTTGACCTCGGCGTTGAGGAAGACGCTCCACGTGGGCCGCGCGTACTGCACGCCGGTGATCCAGCGGCCCTGGCTCTGCTCGGGCCGCTCGGAGTTCTCGCCGTGGACGTCGGAGATCAGCACCGTCTGCGACTTGAGGTCGAGCTTGGAGCGCACGGACCCGGTCGCGTAGTTGTAGCCGAGGCCGAAGAACGGCGTCCACGCGTCGTAGCTCTTGTGGAAGATCGCGGTCAGGCCGAAGCTGTTGATGTTCCAGTCGATCTCGCCGTTGAGGTCGCTGTCGGCCGTGAAGTTGTTGTCGACGTTGACGTTGAACTTGCCTTTGAGGCGCGTGCGGCCGCGCACGTGGTTGAAGTGCGCGCCGAGGGCCACCTTGGGCAGGTCCTCCTCCCACAGGTCGAAGTGCTGGCGCAGGCCGAAGCCGTAGGAGTTCGTCTGCACTTGGGCGGTCATGGTCGGGGATATCTTGTAGCCCGGGGGAGTCGTGGCGTCCGCGAGGCGGATGTACGCGTCGCCGCGCCACGGGAGCCCCATGCGCAAGTGGAGCGCGAGGTTCGGGAACAGGACCTGGTTCGGGAAGATGGAGGAGCCGCCTCTTTCATTGAGCGCCGGGACCGTCAGTGCGGGAAACGATTTCTTGTTGAACGGGATGCGGCCTATACCGAGCGACAGGTCGGGCTGCAGATACCAGCCTTTGACCTCACGGGGCGGATCGAAATTGGAGCCGGCGTTGAAGGCGAGGCCCTGAGCCATCTCATGGCTGAGCCACTGCGTCATGCTTTGAAAGTCGTCCGACAAGCTCGGGTTGGCGGCCCGGGCGGGTACGGCCGCCGCGAGAGCCAGCGCGAGTACGGCGAACTTCAATGCTTGACGACGAGGCGGGAGCGGCCGCGGTCGGTCGTCCAGTGATACGCCTGAGACGCGGCGTCGAGCGTCAGCGTGGTCTTCAGGCGGGAGTCGGACGCCGTCGGGCGGGACTTGATCCCGTGCTTTCGGCCGTTGGGGGAGACGTTCTTCTTCATGGGTCCTCCTGAGGAGGATGGTAGCAGTCGCCCCCAAACGGGGCATGGGCCCGAGGTCCCACAGGGCCGGCGACAAAGGTCCCACGACGGAGGTGTCAGCGTTAATTACTAAAAGCCTGGCACTTTCTCAGGCTTTTTCGATTAAAATTCCATGAAAAAAAGAGGCGGGTCCTTTCGGACCCGCCTCGTAGTCGAGCCGCCCCTGGGATCAGGGATTCTCGAAAACCTTGAGCTTGCCGTCTTTCTGGGTGAGGCCGACGCGACGGTCCTTGAACATCTTGAAGACCGCGATCTTGTCGGAGGGAACGAGCTCGGCCGGGATCAGGAACACGTGGATCTGGCCGCCCGCCTCGGTGTGGATGAAGGTGATCGTCTTGGCCGACTTGTCGACGGCGCCGTTCTTGATGTCGTCGGTGTAGAAGACCTTGTAGGCCTGGTCGCCGACCTTGGCCTCGGCGCCCGCGGCGCCGACGGCGTCGAGCATCTTCTTGAGGCTGACGCGGACCTTGTCGTCCTCGTCGGCGGCGTTCTCGAGGATGATCTCGCTCTTCATCTGGTTGATGACGTTCGGGGCGAGGTAGAGCTTGTAGTTGTTCGTCCCGGCGGAGACCTGCTCTTCCTTGTCGAGGAGGCCCTTCACGTTGAAGAACTTGGCGTCCTGGCCGTCCACGAGGATGGAGACGTAGGCGTTCTGCTGCCGGTCGAAGGCGCCGGACACCCAGACGTCCTTGCCGCCCATGGAGAACTTCAGCGAGCTCTTGAGCTGCTTATTAAGGAGCGTCGCGAGGTCGATGTCGGCGACCTGGGTCGCAGCGGCGGCCTGGGGGGCGTCGCCGAGCTGCGCGAGCACCGAGAGGCTGAACCAGCTCATCGTCGGCAGGCTGACCTGGGCGATGGGAGCGGGCTTCTGGATCTTCCACTCCTGGGCGAGACCGGCGCCCGGGAGAGCGCGGCCGAATGCGGCCTCGAAGAACGCCTTGTCCGCGCCGGCGGCGGCGAGCTCGGAGCCGGCGAGCGCGGAAACGGGCGCGAACGCGAGCGTCAGAGCAGCCACGATCGAAGTCTTGGTCATCCGTCCTCCAGAAGCCTACTTGGTGTCAGGCATTAAATACTTGCTGCCGGCTTCTCAACCGGCGCCGGATTCTAAAACACATCCGGAACGGTTGCAAGCATGAAATGCGGCGCGGACGGTAAAAAAAACACCCCCCCTCAGCGGATGTTGTTCTTCGTCTCTTCGCGCAGCTCGGCGAGGATCGCCGCGAGCTCGGCGGCGCGCTTCTCGTGCTTCGCCGTCTTGGCGAGCGCCTTGCGGGCCCGCTCGTAGTGCGCGATCGCCTCGCGCGACTGGCCGGCTTTGCGGTAGGTGGCGGCGAGCTCGGCTTCCGCCTCGGCGTGAGCGGGCGAGCCGTCGCCCTGCTCCTTCTCGACGAGGCCGAGCGCGTCGGCGCGGTAGCGGACGGCGAGCGGCCAGCGCTCCTGGATCTCATGGAGGCGCGCCAGGGAGCCGCAGAGCGCGAGCAGGTCGGCCGACGGGCATTCGCCCGCTTTGGCGATGTCGAGCGCCTCGCGCAGGGTCTTCTCGGCGCGGGCGAGCTTCTCCTCGCCGCTCGAGGCAGAGAAGACGGCCTTCTTGCGCATCGCGCGCGCCTGGGCGCACTCCTTCTCGGCGGCGGAGGCGCCGGGTGCCAGCAGCAGGACGAAAGCGAGGGCCCTGATCATTGGCCGTAGGCCAGGCGCAGCGCCAGATACTCGGGCAGGCCGGCGTCGCGGATCTTCCTCTGCACCGCCGGGATGTCGTAGGGCAGGCGGAAGACGCGGAACGTGCCCTTGTCGGCGTCGTAGAGGCCGCAGGCGGCGCGATTGTCCTGGTCGCGGGGCTGACCGACCGAGCCCGGGTTGAGCGCGCACGGGGCCATCTGGCCGCCGTAGATGCGCGGCAAGGTCTCCTCGTTGTCCTCGAGGAACTTCGCGTCCACCTTCTCGGCGTCCCCCTCCTGGTAGCGGAACAAGAGCGGCATGTGGCTGTGGCCGACGAACAGCGGCCACGTCTTGACCAGGGGGACGTTGTCCTTGAACTGCAGCGGCGAGAGCAGGTACTCCTCGGGCGGGTTTCGCGGCGTGCCGTGCGCGAGCGTGAAGTGCGGCGTGTCGAGGCGCGCGGTCAGGCTCTCGAGGAACGCGCGGTTCTCCGGCGTCAGCTTGCCGCGCGTCCAGAGCACGGCCGCGCGCGCGTACTGGTTGAACCACTCGAGGTCGAGGCGCTCGATCGTCGCGAGATCGTGGTTGCCCCCGATGATCGAGAGATTCTTGAGCGCGCGGATCTTGTCGAGGCAGGCGTTCGGATCGGGTCCGTAGCCGACGAGGTCGCCGCAGCAGATCCAGCCGTCGACGCCTAGGTCATCGAGGAGCTCGAGGCACGCGTCGAGGGCCTCGAGGTTCGAGTGGACGTCGGAGATGACCCCGTATTTCACCGTCCCCCGTTATACCAGGTCCCGGGGGACGGCGCAAGTCGGCCTTGTTAAGCCGTCTTGTCGGCTTCCGGCTCGACGGCGGGCTCGGATTCCGCGGCCGCGGCCTCCGGCAAGGCGAACGGGCCCTGCTGGACGACCTTCTGCTTCGTCGCCTCGCGCTCGGTGCCGCCGACCTTCTTGCGGAAGTCGACGGAGACGAGCAGGGACACGCCCTTCTCCTCCATCGTGACTCCGTAGATGACGTCGGCGGCCTCCATCGTGCGCTTGTTGTGCGACACGATGAGGAACTGGGTCTTGTTCTGGAACTCGCGCAGGAGCGAGACGAAGCGCTCGATGTTGGCGTCGTCGAGAGCGGCGTCGGCCTCGTCGAGCATGCAGAACGGAGAGGGCTTGACCATGAAGAACGCGAACAGGAGCGCGATCGCGGTCAGGGTCTTCTCGCCGCCCGAGAGCAGCATGATGCTCTGGAGCTTCTTGCCCGGGGGCTGCGCCATGATGTCGACGCCGGTCTCGAGGATGTTCTCGGGGTCGGTGAGGATCAGGTCGGCCTCGCCGCCCTCGAAGAGGACGCCGTAGAGGCGGCGGAAGTGCTCGCGCACCTCGACGAAGGTCTGGCGGAAGTTCTCGCGGGTCGCGTTGTTGATCTTGACGATCGCGGCCTTGAGGTCGTCCTTGGCCTTGAGCAGGTCGTTGATCTGGTCGATGAGGAAGCGCTGCTTCTCGGCGAGCGCCGTGTACTCCTCGGGCGCGGCCATGTTGATGTTGCCGAGCGCCGTGATGCGGCGGCGCAGGAACTCGATCTTCTCGACCTCGGGGACGACGTCCTTGTACTTGTTCTTCGCCTCGTCGGCGGTGAGCTGCCACTCGTCCCACAGGCGCGTCTTGAGGATGTCCTGCTTGGACTTGAGCGCGGAGGCGTGGACCTCGTGCTGGTGGAGGTCGGCCTGCGCCTGGTCGTGCTCGGCCTGGAGGCGCTTGATCGTCTCGCCCAGGGCGTCGATCTTGTTCTGGAGGTCCTGGAGGCGCTCGAAAACCGACTTCGCCTCGTTCTCGGCGGCGGCGAGCTCGACGCGGAGCGTCTCGATCTCGGCCGTCATGGTCTTCTGCGACTCGAGCGCCTCGTTCTTGCGCGCCGCGAGCTCGCCGGCCTCGGTCGCGAGGCGCGCGATGGCGGCCTCGAGAGCGGACTTCTCGTCGTCGAGCCGCTTGCGGCTCGACAGGTACGCCGAAAGCTCCTGCTCGACGCCGCGCAGGCGGTCTTCCTGGCCCTGGAACGCGGCGCGCTTGCCCGCGAGCTCCTCGCGCGCGAGCGCGAGCGTCTCGGCGGCCTTCTGCTCCTCGATGCGGGCCTCGCTGACGCGCGTTTCCGCGTCGGCGCGCTTGGCGCGGCGCTCGCGGATGGTCTCCTTGGACAGGGACGCCTCGGAGATCGCGCGGGCGGCCTCCTCGGTGGAGAGCTCGACGTTGCGCTCGTGGTTGGCGAGCGACTGCTCGAGCTGCTTGGCGCGGGCCTCGAGGCCGTGCTTGCGGCCCGATTCCTGCGAGAGAGCGCGGGACGCCTCGCGGGCGGCCTGGAGCGCCTCGGACAGCGCGGCCTCCGTGGCGGAGCGCTCCTCGGTCAGGCTCGAGACCTTGAGCTCGAGCGTGCCGATCTTCTCCTTGAGCTCGCCCAAGTCGGCGAGCGTCGGCTGGACGCCGTCCTTCGCGGCGGCGCCGCCGAACACCCAATGCTCGCCGAACAGCTTGCCGGAGAGCTCGTAGGCCTCGGCGAAGAGGTAGCGCAGGGCCTTCTCGTGGCGCGCGTCGTACTGCAGGCGCGCGAGCACGGGCTTGGCCTCGGCGGGGTACTGCTTTTCGGCGATCTCGGGGATCGCGGAGAGGACGAGGAAGCGCGCGCGGCCCTGGCCGGCGGCCTCGAGCAGCTCGACGCCCGAGCGGGCGGCGGTCGAGTCCTCGACGACGACGGCGTACAGCCGCTCGCCGAGCAGGTCCTCGAGCGCGGGCTTGAGCTCGTCGCCGACGCGGAAGAGGCCGCGCACGGTGCCCAGCACGCCGGGGATGTTCGCGTTCAGGACGGACTGAGCGCCGACCCAGTACGGGTTCTGGCCGCCCTGGCTCTCGAGCGACTCGGCGCGGGCCGCGGACTGAGCGTGCTCGGAGCGGAAGCGCATCGTCTCCTCGCCCAAGTCGGCGAGCTTCTTGCGCAGCTCCTCGCCGCGCGCCTCGGCGGCCGTCGAGGCCTCCTGGGCGGCGATGAAGGCGGTCTCGGACGTCGCGAGCTCGGCGCGGGCCTCGTCGAGACGGGCGCGGGCCTCGGAGGCGCCGTGGCCGTCGCGCTCGAGGGACTTGAGCGCGGCGCGGGCGCGGACTTCGGCGCGCGCGAACTCGGACTCGGCGCCCGAGAGCTCGCGTCCGAGCTCGTAAGCCTCCTGCTGCTTGGCCTGCGCCTCGCGGGCGAGGCCGTCCTTCAGGGTCTGCGCCTCGGCGGCGCGGGCCTCGATCGCGGCGAGCTCGGCGTGAGCCGCCTCGGCGCGGGCCTTGGCCTCGGCGAGCGACGCCTCGGCGGCGGCGATCGACGCGGCGACGGCGGCGATCTCGGGATCGATCGACGCGGCGCGCGCGCGGTCGGACTCGGCCTCGGCGCGGCACGCCTCGGCGCGAGCGTCCATCGCGGCGACGGCGCCGGAGGAGGACTGCAGTCTCTCCTCGAGGCGGCCGATGGCCGTCTTGACCTCGGCGACCTTCTGATTGGCCTCGATGAGGCGGTTCTGCTCGCCGGTCTTCTCGAGGTTGAGGGCCGCGTGGTTGGCGCCCTCGGCGCCGATCTGCGAGCGGCGCTCGCCGAGCAGCTGCTCGACGGGCCCGATGCGCTCCTGCATGCCCGCGAGCTCGGTCTCGATCGCGGTCGCCTGCTGGATGATGTGCGCGGCCTCCATCGCCGCCAGTTCCTCTTTATACTTCTGGTAGAGCTTCGCCTTGCGCGCGTCGCTGTCGAGCTTCTTGACCTGCTCCTCGATCAAGGCGACCGAGTCCTGCAGGCGGCCGAGATCCATGTCGACGCGGTCGAGCTTGCGGAGGGCCTCCTCGCGCTTCGCGTTGTACTTCGCGACGCCGGCGGCCTCCTCGAAGAACGCGCGGCGCTCTTCCGGCTTGGCGCGGATCATCTGGTCGACGCCGCCCTGGTCGATGATGGCGTAGCCGTCGCCGCCGAGGCCGGTGTCGAGGAACATCTCGCGGATGTCGCGGAGGCGGCACTGCGTCTTGTTCAGGAAGTACTGCGACTCGCCCGAGCGGAACAGGCGGCGGGAGATCGTGACCTCGGAGAACTGGACCGGGAGAAGGGAGGAGGCGTTGTCGAAGGTGAGGACGACCTCGGCCATCGAAAGGGGCGAGCGCTTCGTCGTGCCCGCGAAGATGACGTCCGCCATCGAGTCGGCGCGCAGCGACTTCCACGACATCTCGCCGAGGCACCAGCGCACGGATTCCATGACGTTCGACTTTCCGCAGCCGTTCGGGCCGATGACGCCCGTGATTCCGGGCTCCAAATCGACGTGAGTCTTGTCCGCGAAGGACTTATAGCCGAAGATGTCGATCGATTTCAGGTACATGGAACCTCGGAACGAATGCAGATTGTCCATCTTTTGCCATCTATTACTGATTGATGGCGTTAAGACCCCTATAGGATAGCATTTCTCGTCGAGAAAATCAAGGCTTTCGAGGGGCGTTCTCGACGGGCGGAGGCCCTTGACGGTGCGGCCCGTTCTCTTTATTCTATCGAAGACGATGCGTCCCCCTCTCGCCCTCGTCTTCTCGCTGCTCCTCGCCCCCGCGGCCCTCGCCGCGACCGCCGGCCCGGCCGATTGGCGCCGCGTGGAGGGCATCGACGAGCGCGTGCAGGCCGGCCTGACCACGATGGGCTGGCGCTTCGAGGCCGACGGCCGCGCCCTCGACCCCAAGTCGAAGCTGCCGGCCGACAAGGCGGCGCTGGAGAAGGCCGCGCGCGACCTGCGCCAGGACGCGCGGAGGGCGGCGCTGGAGCGGGCGAACCTCCTGATCAGCAAGCCGAAAGCGGACTGGACCTTCGCCGACTTCTCGGCGCTCCAAACGCTCGAGAGCGAGCTGCCGGCCGGCTTCTACGCCGCCCTGAAGGACCCGAACTCCGACCCCAACAAGCTGCGCGCGATGGCGAACGCCGAGCTTTCGACCATCGCCGCCTACTTCGACGGCGGCCGCACTTTGGCCGACCGCCAGGCCGCGGCCCAGCCCGTTTCGGCCGGCACGCCCGGCGCGCGCGTCGACCTTCCCTATTTCAGCGTGAAGGAAAAGTCGGTCGGCGACAAGCTCCGCGCCGCGGCTTCTACGCATATAGCCAAGGACCCTTTCGGACGAACCGTTCTCGCCCGCATCAATGGTCCCGACGGCAAGCCAGACTTGCCTCCCATCGTCATCGAAGACAAGCCGGGCGACGTCATCGCCACTTACGACTATCGCCGCGGAGCCGTAGTGCTGGATCGTGAGCTGACTATTTCCGCGATGATGGACGACATACCTCCCAGCCGCCGAGCCGCCGTGCGTGATGCTCTCAAGACGCGAGAGGATTTGCTGAATTATCTCGAGGCTCACCCCGAGGCGATCACGTCGATCACCCGGAACAGCGATGTCGTCTTGGTTCACGAACTGACGCATGCGTGGCAGGATCGCCGAGATCCGGTGCTGAGGGAAATGGCGCGCGGGAATATTCCCGACACGCAGCTACTCGAATACGAGCACGAGGGGTACGTCACCAAAAACCTCTACATCCATTCGAAGCTGAAGAATGATCCGGCCTCGGTAAAGAGGGATGACGAATTCCAGGACTACGTGTTCATGATGCACGGACCGGACAGCTGGAAGCAGGCTTTGTCGGATCGCCTGGGCGGAGCCTCTCCCGCCCGCGCGCTCACCATAGCCAACGTCGAAAAGGTTTCCGCTGCTCGCCTCTCGATGGTTCAAGGACGAACCCCAAAAACCATCGACGAAATCCAGGCCCGATCCCTCGACCTCGCGGCGATCACGCGAGGCAAGGACGCTTTGGCCGCGGTTGGGCGAGAACATAAGGCGCGCTACGGCAAGATTGAAAAAGAGATCGAGACGAAGCTCGCTCCGGAACGCTTCAAGCTGTTGGCGATCTACTATCTGGGGCTAGCCGATCACGCCGAGTCCTTCGCGGATCGCATCACTCTTTTGGAAAGCGCCGAGCGATACGCGCGTGTCGCCGGCGACGCCAAGCTGATCGAAGCCGTTCGGAAAGCCAAGGAGATCACTCCATGAGGGCCTCGCTCGCGATTCTTCTCGTTTTGGCGGCAACGGCCTGCAAGCAATCCGCTCCTGAGAGCCAATCCGCAATGCCCACCAAGGAAACGGCGGCTGGGGCACGCATGATCGATTATGCTCCTCCGAAGAAATCCTTCACCTGCCTCGCGCCCGCCGACTGGGGCGTCAAGGAAGA
The DNA here is from genome assembly GCA_964450975.1 of uncultured Elusimicrobia bacterium. Taxonomy (GTDB): domain Bacteria; phylum Elusimicrobiota; class Elusimicrobia; order UBA1565; family UBA9628; genus GWA2-66-18. Next base: position 13,470 of record CAYVFO010000021.1, read on the forward strand.
GCAAAGCGAGGTGCGCGGCGAAGTGGTCGTGTTTGAAAGCGGGCAATCCCGAATTCTGATCGTCAAGAATCCCGGTCCCGGTTACAAGACCGCCGAAGCTTATGCCAACTCGTTCTGGGAAGTCGACCCGGAAGGCAAGCAGCCTCCCGTCGAAAAGAAGATCATCGACGGTCGGCCCGTTTTCCGCCTCGACAGAATACAGGCCGTCAAGAAGGTGCATTCCAACAAGTTCATGTACAACAAGCGCGAGCACCACGCCTTCATTCAGAGCGGCACCAACTACTACCAGATTCTCCATACGGCTCCGGCGGACTCGTTCGAAGCCACTCTTCCGGTCTTCGAATCCGTCCTCCGTAGCTTCCAGCCGAACAGCTGATGACCAAAGAGCCCGACCTTCGAGCCTGGCTGACGCGCGCCGACGAGCTCGGGGCGAAGGGCGCGTATTTCGAGGCGCACGAGGAGCTGGAAGCGGGCTGGATGAAGGCGAGCGGCATGCAGAAGGTTCTGCTGCAGGGCCTCATCCAGATCGCGGCCGGGCTTCACCGCCTCAAGAATGACCCCGCAAAGACCGACGGCGCGATGTATCTGCTCGAGCGCGGGCAAGAGAAGCTCGAGAAGTCGGCGCTGCTCACCCCAGGAAGTCTGTCGGCCCTAAAGAATAAGTTGGTGGGAATACGCGCCTCGAAGGCCGCGCCGCCGACTTTCGTCTTCGGGCTGCACCGGCGCTGACGCGCCTCCGGCCGCGCGCCGCGTGCGGGCGGCGCCGGCGTCCTCCTCGAGCTCGCACCGGTGCGAGTTCGGTGGATAACTTCTTCACCGTCGTGACGATCGCATTGATCATAGCCCGACCTCAAGTTGACTGACTCCAGAGTCAGTCAATTCCAGCCCTCCCCTATATATACGATCGACGGCCCCGAAAAGTTCCATCCGTCCAACTACTGATAATCACGCGCACCGGTGCGTGTAAAATCACGCCCTCCTCGCCATCGCGTGCAGCGCGCCGTTGATCGCGGCCAATAGAAACGCGAAGGCGAGCGCCCACCAGAAGCTCACGATGTAGAAGCCGGGCACCAAAGCGGCCACGGCCATCACCAGAGCGCCGATGATCACGAACGTGAACAGGCCGAGAGTGACGATGTTCAGCGGCAACGTCAGGATCACGATCGCGGGCGCGACCACGCCGTTGACGACGCCGAGCGCGATCGCGACGACCAGCGCGGTCGAGAAGCCGTCGATCGACACGCCGGGCAGCAGGCGGCCCGCGACGAGCACGGCCAGGGCGCTCAGCAGGATGTTGACCAAAGTCTTCATGGCGTGGTCCTCCTCGCGGGAGCCGGTCCGAAGCGCAGGCCCAGCAGGTAGTGCGTCGTCTTGCCGGCGGCCTCGAGCTCGAGGGAGTGCTTCTGCATCTCGACGGCCTGCCGCGGCGTCAGTCGCTTCTCGGCGATCTCGTGCGCGAGATTGAGGCGCAGGAAGTTGACCTCCTCGCGGTCGGCGCGCGACACGAGCTGGCCCGAGGCGCCGTCGAAGCGGAGGTGGCGGTCGAAGTCCGCTATCGCGACGATCTGCTCGGGCGTCATCGGATACGGGACCGACTGCTCGAGGACGCCGAGCTCGTCGGCCTGGACGTAGGGAGGCGTCATCTCGTGCACGACGACGCTGGCCCACGGGCCGCGGCCGGTCCAGGTCAGGCGCTCGGGGCGCACTTCGTCCGGCACGCCGTACTGCTCGATGATCTTGCGCGCGGCGAGCCGCGACTGCGGCTGCCAGTTGGCCACCACGGCGTCGGCCAAGGCGGCGCGATCGGCGGCGGCGCGGACGGGATCCACGCTCGCGTGCCTGTTCCGCGGGACGCAGGCGAAGCCGGCCAGCAGGAAGACGGCGGCGGCCAGAAGGGCGCTCTTCATCCTCGAAGCGTAGCAGGCGCCCCTCAAATCCCCATCAAGCGGCGTTCCGATCTTTTTACGGTCTTTTTAGCGTCCCGTAACGGACTCGACACGCGCTTCCGGCACCCTTGGGGCATGGAACGAAAAGGCGTCGTCATCCCGTTCGTGCTCGCCGCCGGCGCGGCGGTCTTCTATCTCGCGGTCCTCGGCGGCCGCGAGCGCGCGCTGTCCGACCAGTACGAGAAGACTCGCGTCCTCGTCGCGCGCGTCGACATCCCGGAACGGACGCCTCTCAAGGAAAGCTACGTCGAGGTCGTCGAGATCCCGCGGCGCTGGATCGCCCAGGACGCCTTCGAGGCGCGCACGCAGAACGATCTCAAGATGATCCTCAACCTCGTGACGCGCGTGCGCATCCCGCGCGGCAACCAGATCAGCCAGTCGGCGCTGAGCGCCCTCTCGCCCGAGGCCGGGCTGTCGGTCAAGGTTCCGCTCGGGTACCGAGCGGCGACGCTCGGCATCGATCCGGAGATGCGCAGCCTGGTCAAGCCGGGCGACCGCGTCGACGTGCTCGTGACGTTTGATGCGGTGATAGGCTCCAGCCGCCAAAAAGTCACGGCGACGATCCTCCAGAACATCCTCGTGATCGCGGTCGGCCGCAACCTCGGGCAGGGGATGACGGCGTCCCAGTTCAAAGGCCAGGCCGACGCCGAGGAGAAGTCCGGAGCCGCGTTCAACGAGAAAGCGTCCATCTCGCTCGCCCTCAATCCCGAGGAGCTGCAGTATCTCGCGCTCGCCCGGGAGCAGGGGGCGACGACGATCGGCGTGCGCGGGCTCGGCGACAACAACATGCACCCGATCCAGATCGTTCATCTCGGGAAGCTCATGAATTGAGCCGGGCATGACCGTTTATTGACGCCCGATTTGGCGGAAATTTGGTGGTCGAGTCTCCGCCCGGCCGGTACACTGTCGGCATGGACACGAAAAAGGACGACCGTCCCAAGGTCGTGGTCATCGACGATGAGAGCGAGTTCCTGAGCCTCATGGAGCGCTGGCTCAAGACCCTCTACCGGGTCACGGCCCTCTACGGCTCGGCGTGGACCTTCGACCAGGTCGCCGCGGTCAAGCCCGACCTCGTGCTGCTCGACGTGAACATGCCCGAGCAGGACGGCTTCGAGCTGTGCCGGCGCATGCGCGCCGACCACCGCTTCGCGAACGTGCCGATCGTCTTCCTGACCGCGACGCCGCGACGCGACGCCTTCCGGGAGCTCGGCGCCGCGCGCTGGCTCAGCAAGCCGATCGAGCGCCGCGACCTGCTCGCGGCCGTGGGCGAGGAACTCGCTCCGATGCTTCGCCTGTCTTGACGGCCCGCTCCGGCGGAAATATCATGACGTCATGAGCGAGGAACTGGAGAAGCAGGCGCAGGAGACGATCGTGGCGTACAAGGCGAAGTGCGCCGAGGGCGGGAAGGCCGCCGCCTCGGTCATCGCGCCGCTCATCTCGCGCGCCGCCGCCTCCAACAACGATCCCCGAGCGGCCGTCGCGGCCGTCTGCCGCGGCGCGATGAAGGGCATCCTGCTCAACGGACAGAACGTCCCCGAAGCGGCGATCTCGCTCATCGAGGCCCTGCCCGACATGACGCTCACCACCCGCAACGGCCCCGAGGCCGTGATGAGCTGGGTGATGGAAGGCATCGCGGGCGCGATGCCGCTCGCGGGAGCCGATACGCGAGAGGCGATCGCGAATCAAATCGAGGAGCGCTTCATGGGCGCCTCCCAGATCTTCCAGGGCTTCTGCGAGGAAGCCGCCGCCAAGGGCTGAGGGCCTAAAAGCCCTTCCTCACTGCCCGAATGTCCGATCGCTTGCGATCGGACTTAAAGCTTTCGGATCAGCGAGATGACCTTTCCGGCGATGCGGCCTTCGCCGATCGGAAAGGGATCGTACTTGGGGTTGTCCGGGACGAGCACGAGCCCCGCGGGCTTGACCTTGAGGCGCTTGACCGTCGCCTCGCCGTCCTCGTAGCGCACGACCACGACGTCGTTGCTCGACGCGGTTTCCTGCCACTTCACGACGACGGTGTCGCCCTCGTGGAGCGTCGCCTGCATCGAGTCGCCCTTCACCTTGAGCGCGAAGAGCTGCGCCGGATCGTGGCGCTCGGCCGCGACGGGGACGTGGCCCATGGGCTCGGCGTAGGCGCCGGCCGTCGGGCCCGCGGGGACGAGGCCGAGCAGCGGGACCATCGCGACGCGCTCGAGGCCGGTGGCCTGAGCGGCGCGCGAGCGCCCCTTCGCCTCCTCGAGCAGCCCCTTCTCGCGCAGCTTGTCGAGATGGTACTGGACGGTGTCCGGCGAGCTCACGCCCGCGAGGCGGCAGAGCTCGCGCACGGTGGGCGGGTAGCCGTGATCCGTCGTGAACTTGTTGAGGAGCTCGAGGATCTGCTGCTGGCGCGGCGTGAGGGCGGTCTTGTCCATGGCCATAAATATAGTCGAACAATCGTTCGATGTCAAGCCCCCGCCAAAAGTTCGTGACCTGACAGAGCCGCCCGCGATTCGCTAAGATCGCTCCCGTGAACCCCCTCCGGCTCGTCAAAGACGTGCTCGTCGCGCTGCACGGCGGCTCGGACGCGCGGCATCTCGCCGCCGGCTTCGCCCTCGGCGCGGCCATGGGCCTGACGCCCAAAGGCAACCTTTTCGCCGCGCTTTTCATCCTGGTCTTCATCCTGCTGCGCGTCAACAAGGGCATGGCGCTGTTGACCGCGACGGCGTTCACGCCCGTCGGCTACGCGATCGACGGCCTCGCGCACAAGGTCGGCTTGGCGCTGCTCAAGAGCGGCGCGCTCGCGGGGCTCTGGACCGCGCTCTACGACCTGCCGATCATCCCCCTCACGCGCTTCAACAACACCGTCGTCCTCGGCAACCTCGTGATCGGTCTCGCGCTGTATTGGCCGCTGTACAAGCTCGCGCTCGTCCTCGTCGCGTGGTACTCCGCCAACGTCGCGGCGAAAGTCGAGAAGCTCAAGCTCGTGCAGGCGCTCAAGGGCGCGCGCTGGTATCAGTCCTATCAGGAGTGGCTCGGATGAGCTGGCTCAAGAAGGGACCTATCCTCGGCCTCGCGGGCTTCGCCGTCCTCATGTGGGCGTTTTTCTTCTTCCTCTTCGACCCGCTGCTCAAGGCGGCGCTGATCGCCGGCGGCCAGGCGGCCGCGGGCGCGAAGGTCGAGATCGGAGACGTGAGCACGCGCTTCGCCAAGGGCGAGCTCGAGATCGAGACGATCGCCGTCGCGAACCGCTCGGAGCCGATGGAGAACATGATCGAGCTCTCGCGCGCCGCGTTCAAGGCCGACGTCTCCGCGCTCCTGCGCGGCAAGGGCGTCGTGCGCGAGGCCGCGCTCGAGGGCATGCGCTTCGGCACCAAGCGCAAGTCGAGCGGCGCGCTCCGCGATCAGCCCCCGCCCTCGAAGCTCTCGCAGGCGATCTCGCGCCAGATCGCGCCGGCCAAGTCGGCCGCGATCGGCGTGAAGTCGAACGCCTCCGCCGAGGTGGACGCCGCCAAGCTCCAGGGCGTCAAGAAGTTCGACGAGGCCAAGGCGAAGACGAAAGAGATCGAGGAGCGCTGGAAGGGCAAGGGCGAGGAGATCAAGGCGATCGAGAAGGAAGCGCGCGAGATCGCGGACTCCCTCAAGAACATCGGCGGCGGCGACCCGCTCAAGAAGGTCCAGGCCGCGGCCGACGCGCAGAAGCGCATCAAGGCGCTGACCGCGCGCGTCGAGGCGCAGAAAGCCGAGGCGCAGAAGGACGTCGCCGAGGCGCAGGCGCTGCTGCGCGAGGCCGAGGAGCTGCGCAAGAAGGACTTGAATGGGCTGCTCGCCGCGGCCGGCCTGCCGACGCTCGACTCGAAGGACCTCGCCCGCCGCCTGCTCGGCGCGCAGACCGCCGCGAAGCTCGAAACCGCCCTGCGCTACATGCGCATGGCCAAGGAGCGCGCCGCGGCCCGCAAGTCCGCGACGCCGGCTCCGCCGTCGCGCCGCGCCGGCGTCGACATCGAGTTCCCGCGGGAGCACGCGTACCCGCAGTGGCTCGTCGAAGGCGCGAAGATCACCGGACGGCTCGACGGAGTCATGGGCGGCTCGCTGGACCTCAAGGGCGTCTTGAGCGGGCTGACGTCGAATCCGAAGCTCTACGGCAAGCCCGCGACCCTGACGCTCGCGGGCAAGAGCGCGGCGGGCCCGTCGCTCACGCTCGACGGCCGCCTCGACCAGCAGAAGGATCCGACGGGAATCTCCGCCGACTTCACGGGCGCGGGCTTCTCGCTCGCCGGCACGCCGCTCGGCGACGGAGAGGTCGGCGGCACGCTCACCGCGGGCCAGGCGAAGGTGCGCGGCCGCATCGCCTCCGTCGGCGACGACTGGACCGGCACGATCGACGTCGAGACCTCCGGCGTCTCCATCGAGCCGAAAGTCGAGCTCGAAGGCACCGCGAAGCGCCTCGTCTCCGACGCTCTGAAGTCCGTGAGCTCCTTCAACGTCCGCATCGGGATCTCAGGGAAGGAGGACGACCTCAAGCTCGCGTTCTCCTCCGACATCGGCGACGTCGTCGCCGGCGCGATGAAGAAGGCCGTCTCCGCGGAGCTCGAGGTCCAGAAGAAGGAGCTCGAGAAGAAGCTCGCCGCCGCCTACGGCGGCAAGGCCGAGGAGGCGCGCGGCCAGGTGGACGGCCTCGCCAAGAAGCTGCTCGGGCCGCTGGACGCGCAGAAGGCGGCCCTCGACAAGCAGCTAAAGGAAGCCGCGGGCAAAGCCCTCGGCGGCGTCAAGCTCGACAAGCTGTTCGGACGCTAGCCGACTTTTCCGCCGCACTCGGCGCAGAACTTCGCGCCGGCCGCGAGACCCTTGCCGCACTGCGCGCAGAACTTCGCGCCGGCGGGCGAGCCCGCCGCGCCGGGAGTCATGGCCTGGCCGAACTGCTGGCCCATCGCCATGCCGGCGCCGAGGCCGAGGCCCGCGCCCATCCCCGCGCTCGCGCCGCCGCCCTCGTTCTGGGCGGCCTTCTCCATGACGTCGAGCTGGCGCTTCTGCTGATACTTGTCGCCGAGGATGTCGATCTCCGCCTTTTCCGCGAGGACCTTCTTGAGGCGGATGACCGTGTCGTCGTCCTCGGGCACGTCGACGGAGTTGAGGTAGAAGTTGACGAGCTTGACGCCGTAAGTCGCGAAGTCGGTCGCGAGCTTGCCCTGCAGGGCGCCGGACATCTCCTCGAGGTGCGCGGCGATCTCGAGGAGGTTGATCTTCGACTTCGTGATCGTCTCCGCGATGTAGTCCTTCGCCTTCGTGAGCAGCACGCCGCGGAAGTAGTTCGACAGCTGGTCGGTCGTGAACTGCGGGTTCGTCGCCGATAGATTGGCGACGAACGCCCGCGAGTCCTGGACCTGGATTCCGAACTGGCCGAACGCGCGCACGGGCAGGAACACGTTGAACTTCGGATCGAGCACCGGGATCGGGCTGTTGGTGCCCCACTTCACGTCGAGGTTCACGGCCTTGTTGACGTAGTAGATCTCCGCCGCGAACGGCGTCTCGCCGCCGAACGGGGCCTTGATGAGGCCGCGCAAGAGCGGGATGTTGGCGGTGCGGAGGGTGTGGGTGCCCGGCCCGAGCACGTCGAGAGCCTGGCCGCCCTTGAAGAAGATCGCTTCCTGAGTCTGGTTGACGATGACCTGGGTGCCCCAGCTGAGGTCGTCGGCGGGAAAGCGCCAGACGAGCACGTTCGCGGGACCGTCGTATTTGACTCGATCGATTATCGCCATTTTATTTGTCGTAACCTCCAGAATCTTTAATATAGCCCCCCCTATGGGCGCTGTCAATCCCCGAGGGGTAAAAGCAGGATAAAAGCCTACGCGACGCCGCGGACCGCGCGGCCCATCGCCTCGCGCTCCTCGTAGACCATCTGCTGGACGTCGTCGGCCTTGAGGCCGAAGCGCGCGGCGAACGTCTGCAGCGCGCCGCGCTCGGCCTCGCTGACGACGCCGTCGGCGAGGCTCATGCGGATCATGCCGCGCAGGATGATCTCCGCCTGCGCCCCGTCCTCGACGTTCGGGCCCATGAGCAGGCCGGCGCGGGCCGCGGCGATGATGTCGTCCGCCTTCACCGCCGGCAGCCCGCGGCTCTTCGCGTACGACGTCAAGTACGACTTCTCGGCGAGCGTGACCTCGCCGTCGGCGACCATCGCGCGCGCGAGCACGGCGAACGCGTCGGCGGCGCTCAGATCGCCGCCCCAGTCCACGCCCGCCGTGCCGGCGTGGACGCGCGCGGGCGAGACGGCGGCTCCGCTCGGCCGGCGCCATTCTCCGAACGGCAGGATCTCGGCGAGCACCCAGTCCTTCTTCTTGTCGTCGAGCGCTCCGCCGCAGTAGGCGCACGCCTTCGAATGGGAGCTCTCCGTCGGCGCGCCGCAGCCGGCGCAGCGCGCGGTGCGCAGGCCCTGCCGCGCGTCGGTCTTGGCGGTCCGGTCGCGCTCGAGGACGAAGAAGTGACGGCGCGGCTCGACGATGCCCACGGCGCCGTCGGCGACCGTCCGCGCCGACCACTTCACCATGACGTGAGCCTTCATGGTCGGGCCGGCGTTCTCGAACGCGACGACCTCGACGCCGCCGACCGCGGCGTCCGCGTGGACCTTCGAGTCGAGCGTGCGCCAGAACAGGACGGAGGTCTTGTCCTCGAGCGCGGCGAGGTTGAGCGCCGGATCGTTCGAGGCCGCCCACGACCAGCCGTCGACGTCGCGCGAGGGCTCGCGCATCGCCCACTCGCACGCCTGCGTGATCTCGGCGAGGACCCAGTCGTACTCGCCGGAATTGACCCAGCTCTTGCACGCCGAGCACTGCGCCGCGTCGGCGATCGGCAGGGTCATGCCGCACGACGGGCAGGAGCCCTCGATGAGGCCCTTGGACTTGAGCGTCTTGGCGCCCGGGCGGCGAAGGAACGTCCAGATCTCCTCGAAATTCGACGGGCCCATCGAGCCCGGCAGGGAGCGGCCCGCGGCGTCGACCAGGCGGTCGGTCGCGGTCGCCGCGATCCGCACCCACAGCGCGTCGAAATGGCGATCGCCGCGCGCGGCCAGCAGCTCGCATTCGCGGATCTCGACGCTTTCCATGAGGTTGCGCACGCCCCGGTGCTTCATGTCCTCGAGCTGGCGCGCGAAGCGCTCGCGCACGCCGTCGGAGATGAACGCGCGCGCGGGACCCATGTCCCCCGCGCTCCACGCGTCCTGGATCTTGAGGAAGGCCGCGCCCGCGCGGCGCATGAACTCCTTCGGGTCGAAGTCCGGGTCGCGCTCGCGGATGCGCGCGACCTCCTCGGACATCTTGTGCGAGAGCTGCGAGTCCGCGCCGGAGGCGCCGGGCAGCGGCCGGTGCAGGCCCGTCAGCGGGCTCGCGTGCAGCTCCGCCCACACGACCCAGACCATCCACAAGAGGAGCAAGGTGCCGGCGAGGCCGACGAACGGATGCCGCGCCATGAACTGGGCGTAGGCCATCATCACGGGGCCGAGGAGGTCGCCGCCGCCGGAGCGGGAGCGGTACGAGTAGCTCGAGGTCGACGAGTAGGACGAGCCGCTCGAATACGAGGACCCGCTCGAGTAGCTCTGACCCCCGCCGGCGCGAGCCGCGGCGTGAACGGCGAAGGCTCCTAGAAGGAGGAGCGGAAGGAGGAGACGGCGCACGTCGTGAGTTTAGCCCCGGAAACGGGCCGCGTCAACGGCCCAGACGCGTCCGGAGTGCACCGTCAAGACGACGCGGCGCTCGGCGCGGTTGCCGAGGCCGCGGGCTCCGCGAGGAAGCGACGCGCGGCGCAGTCCGTAGCGCGCGCCGGTCAGCGTGAGCGCCGCGCGCGGCGCGGCGAGCAAGGAGAAGCGCTTCCCCTTCTTCACGGGCAGGACGTGGCGGCCGGGACCGAGCAGGCGCGCGGTCCCTTCGTCGATGACGGCGAGATCGAGGCCCTTCGCGCCGGCCTCGAGCGCGGCGAAATTGGTCATCTCGTGATCGAGGCCGCCGCCGCGGGCGCCCGCGACGAGCACGCGCGCGGGCTTGAGCGCGCGCGCCGCGTCGAGCGCCTTGTCGAGGTCGGAGCGGTTCGGGTCGAAGTCGGGCCAGAACGCCGTCTTTCCCTTCCACGCGCGCGGAGGCTTGGGCGCGCTGTCCATGTCGCCGACGACGAAATCGGGGCGCAGGCCGAGCTTGATCGCGTGGCGCGCGCCGCCGTCGGCGCAGATGATCACCGCTCCTCGAGCGGCGGCCTTGGCGGCGCGGAAGTCGCGGAGCTCGCCGTCGAGGAGGACGAGGACGGTCCGGCGCGTCACTTCGGCTCCGCGAGCGCGTCCTCGCGGACGACGCCGTCGCCTTTCGGATACTCGAGCCCGAGCAGGCGCGCGAGCGTCGGCGCGAGATCGACGGTCGCGGCCGGCGTCTCGACGCGGCCCTGCCGCACGCCGCGGCCCCAGAACGCGAGCGGCACGCGCGCGTCGTAGTCCCACGGCGTGCCGTGGCTCGTGCCGGGCGCCATGTCGTGGAGCAGGACGTTCTCGGCCATGATGACCTGCGCGTCGCCCGAGCGCGAGCGGTACAGCGAGCGGCGGAACGTCGCGGAGAGCGGGTCCGACGCCGGCAGGCCGCCCGCGTCCTCGTCGGAGAACGCGCGCGAGACGCCGTCCACCGCGGAGAGCGCTCGCGCGGCCTTGCGCTTGAATTCGGGCCAGTCCTGTCCGGCGCGCCCCGCGAGCGCGCGGTCGAAATAGACGTGGGGAACCTGCGCGGAGACGATCCACCTCTCGCCGGGGCGCGGCCACTGGTCCTGCATGGCCTGCTCGAGAGCCTCGTTGAACTTGTTCCAGTCGAGCCGGCGCACGCCGCGCGCCCGCCCGGACGCGTCCTCGGGCGCGGGAATCGCGCCGTGGTCGGAGGACAGCGCGACCGCGACCGAGCCGCCGGACGCCGCCTCGACGCGCGCGAGCAGCCGGCCGAGGATCAGGTCGAGGCTCGACAGCTGAGCGTCCATCTGAGGGACCTCGAGTCCCCAGCTGTGGCCGATCACGTCGGTGCCGGAATAGCTCACCGCGAGCAGGTCGGTGCCGGGACCGCGGCCGACGCCCTCCCGCTTCATGAGCTCGGCGACGAGCCGGTCGGTGCCCTCGTCCATCGCGGCCGGAGCCGCCAAGGCCGCGTTCTGCACCTTGCCGTCCGTGACCGGAAGAAGCCCCGACTTCCTGAGCCCGGCGTTGAACTCGTCGAGCCAGGCCGGGCGCCTATAATAGGAAGACGTCGTGTACTCGCCCTTCTTGCGGTCGAACCAGAGGGCGACGTCGGGCTTGCGGCCGCCCAAGGCGATCGCCGAGCGGTCCTTCGAGGAGACGGAGAACACGCGGGCTTTCGGATCGGCCGATTTGAGCGCGTCGGCCAAAGTCGGGCCCTGCATGCGGACGGGGCTGCGGCCGTAGACGGCGTCGAAGAAGCAGTAGGTCTCGGCTCCCGCGGTGCGGTCGTACCAGTCGTTGCCGACGATGCCGTGCGTCGCCATGTGCCGGCCGGTGGAGATGGTCGCGTGGCCCGGGCACGTCTCGGTCGGAACGTGCAGATGCCGCGCCTGCGTGAAGACCATCCCCTGCTCGAGGAAGCGCTTGAAGCCGCCGCGCTCCCGCGCGGAACGGCTGAAATATTCCGGGCGCATCTGGTCGACGACGACGACGACGCCGAGGCGGACTTTCGCGGCGGCCGGGACGGCGAGAAGAACGAGGACGGCGGAGAGCTTAAGCATGATCGGGGCGCTCGATCTGGAGCGTGACGTGCGTGATGCCGAACTTGTCGGCGAGGACCTTCTTGCCGGCCTTGAGCGTCTCGGCGTGATCGCGGTCCGCCGTCACGACGAGGTGGCCGCTCATCGCGTCCTGGCCCTGCGTGAGCGACCAGAGGTGGAGGTCGTGGACCTCGGTGACGCCCTCGATGCCGCCGAGCGCGGCCTTGATCTCGTCGAGATCCAGGTGCTCGGGCGTGCCCTCGAGCAGGATGTGGATCGAGTCGCGCAGCAGCCACAGCGCGGTGAAGACGATGCCGCCGCAGATCAGGACGGTGACGACGGCGTCGGCCTGGTACCAGCGCGTCTTCCAGACGATGAGGCCCGCGATGACCGCGCCGATCGAGCCGGCGCCGTCGGAGAG
>CAYVFO010000022.1:0-8151 GCA_964450975.1 uncultured Elusimicrobia bacterium
GGGCCGTGCCACGTGTACTGGTCCTCTTCGGCGGCGGCGTAGCCTTTGCCCTTCTTCGTCACGCAGTGGACGAGGATCGGGCCCTTGAGCTTCTTGACGTGGTTGAACACCGCGGCGAGCTGCTCGACGTCGTGGCCGTCGACGGGGCCGAAGTAGGTGAAGCCCATCTCCTCGAAGAGCATGCCGGGGAACAGGAGCACTTTGGCGCGCTTGGCGAGGCGCAGGACCGACTCGCCCCAGAAGCGGAAGCGCGCGAGGAACTTCTTGACCTCGTGCTCGGCGTTGCGGACGGCGCCCATCGTCAGGAGCTTGGACAGGAACGTGCCGAGCGCGCCGACGCGGTTGGAGATGAACATCTGGTTGTCGTTGAGGACGACGATGAGGTCGGTCTGGACCTGGCCCGCGTTCTGCAGGCCCTCGTACGCCTCGCCGCCGGTCATGCAGCCGTCGGAGACGATCGCGACGACGCGGTTGGTCTCGCCCTTGAGGTCGCGCGCGACGGCCATGCCGAGCGCGGCGGAGATCGCCGTGGACGCGTGGCCCGCGCCGAAGGTGTCGTACTCGCTCTCGTTGCGCTTGAGGAAGCCGGAGAGGCCGCCGAACTGACGGATCGTGTGCATCCTGTCCTTGCGGCCGGTCAGGATCTTGTGGCCGTACGTCTGATGGCCGGTGTCCCAGACGAGCCGGTCCTTCGGCGTGTCGAACGCGTAGTGGAGCGCGACCGTGATGTCGGCCGAGCCGAGCGAGGAGGCCAGGTGGCCGCCGAGCTTCGACACGGTGTCGAGGATGAAGGCGCGCAGCTCCGCGGAGACCTGGGGAAGCTGGGACGGCGAGAGCTTCTTGAGGTCGGCGGGCGTGTTGATCGTCTTGAGGAGTTCCATTATTTATCTCGTTCGATGATGTAGTCGGCCAAATCGTGGAGGACGTCGGCCTTGCGGCCGAAGCCCTCGAGGTGCGCGTGCGCCATCTCGACGAGCGCGCGCGCCTTCGCGCGGGCGCCGTCGACGCCGTACAGCGAGGCGTAGGTGAGCTTGTCGTTGTCGCGGTCGCTGCCGCGCTTTCCGAGCTTCTTCTTGTCGCCGACCACGTCGAGGACGTCGTCGGCGATCTGGAAGGCGAGGCCGATGCACTCGCCGTAAGCGCGGAGCGCGACGCGCTTGGACTCGGAGGCGCCCGCGAGGACCGCGCCCGCGTCGAGCGACGCGACGATGAGCGCGCCGGTCTTGCGGCGGTGGACGGCTTCGAGCGTCTTGGCGGCCTGCGCCTTCGTGAGCTTCTTGCCGAGGCCTTCCGCGGCGAGGTCGGCGACCTGTCCGCCGACCATGCCCTCCGCGCCCGCGCCGTACGCGATCACGCGCACGAGCTCGGCGGCTTCCTTGCCCTTGAGCTTGAGGTCGGCGGCATTCTCCGCCGCGGCCTCGAACGCCTTCGTGAGCAGGCCGTCGCCCGCGAGGATCGCCATCGCCTCGCCGAAGACCTTGTGGTTCGTCGGCTTGCCGCGGCGCAGATCGTCGTCGTCCATCGCGGGAAGATCGTCGTGCACGAGCGAGTAGGTGTGGATCATCTCGAGCGCGGCCGCGGCCTTGAGCGCTTTCTTGGCGCCGAGTCCGCAGCACTCCGCCGCTTCCATTACCAAAGTCGGGCGCAGGCGCTTACCGCCGGCGAAGAGCGAGTACTTCATCGCCTTGCGCAGCGACTCCGGGAAGTCGGCGGTCGCGCCGAGGAGCTTCTCCATCGCGGCCTCGACGAGCGCCGTGTTCTTCTCCATCGCGCGGGAAAGCGTGGCGTTCAAATGTTCTCCAGGTACGCCTTGATGAAAGTAGAGAGCGTCTTCATGCCGCGCGACGCGCGCAGGCCCGTCTTGATGAGGAGGGGAAGAGAGCCGATGTGCGTCAGCGCGAACGAGACCTGCGCGCCGAAGCCCTCGCCTTCCGGCGTCTCGGTCGGGCACGCCTCGCCCATCTCGTCGAGCACGACGCGCACTCCGATCGCGGGCGTCGAGCCGGACCAGCGGCGGACCGCCTGCGTCTCCATGTCGCACGCGACGGCGCGCTGCTCCTCGCCGAGAGCCTTCTTCGCCGCGGGCTGGAGCACGATGTTGGTGTGCAGGATCTTGCCGAAGTGGAAGGGCGCGGCCAGCGCGAGCGCGGTCTCGCGCAGCGGGCGGACGAGGTCGAGCTCGGCCTCGCGCGCGTCGGCGACGACGTCGCCGGACCTGACCGCGGGATTCATCGCGCCGCACAGGCCCATCGAGAGGACGAGGCCGTAGTCGCCGGCCTTGAGCTCGCCCAGCATGTCGGCGGTTCTCTTGGCGCCGACGCCGGTCTTGAGGAGCGTGATCGCGCGGCCCGCGTAGGAGCCGTCCCAGCGGCACTCGGAGGTGCGCTTCAAACGCAGGGCGGCCGCCAAAGGCTCCGCCTCCCATTTGGTCGCGGCCGTGATCAAAACGGGCGTCTTGGGGAGGGGGACGGCGGGGGTCTCGAGCTCTTCTTCCATCAACGAGGACATCACGTCTATTATCCCATTTTTTGGCTTCGTTTTGACGCCCGGGAAACTGTGCAAAACCCCTGAATAATGACGATTTTTTGACATCGCTCCGCCTGTCCCCGCTGACATCGGGAATCTGTCGCGCCAAGCGCCGCGCGGCTACACTCGGAGGATGCTCAAGAACATGGCGCCTCTCATCCTGTTCGCCGCCGCCGCCTTCTCAGGCTGCGCATACGGCCCGGCCTCGATGCCGAGCGCGGCCGGCACGACGCCGACGGGGCCCTGTCGCGACGACGAGAGCTTCATCAACGGCCGCTGCGAGCCGCGGATCCCGGGCGACCGCCAGCCGCCCGGCGGCGTACCGCCCTGGACGCGGCCGTAGAGACTCTCTATAATTCACGTCCCATGGGCGCTCCCGAGCCGGGAAAAGTCATCGCCGCGACCGCGTTCGACTACGCCGTGCAGTTCTGGCGTTACGCGGACGGGAAATATCCCGAGCTCAAGGGCTATGCCGCCGACACGCGCCACGCGGCGGTGCAGGCCGCGATCGTCGTCGCGACCTTGAGGCAGCTCGAGAAGAAGACGCCGGGCGCGGGCGGCGCGGCGATGCGCGCAAAGGTCGGCGACGCCTATCCTTCCGCGGCGAGGCGCCGGTGCGAGGCCGCCGTCGACGACCTGATCCAGTACCTCTCGCCGATGAAGAATCCGGCCGACGACGCGCTCAAGACCGCGATCGGCGTCTGGATCCTCGCGTCGCTCAAGCAGCGCGCGCCCGATCCCGCCGACGCGGCGACCGCCGCCGCCATCGGGCGCAGCGCGTGGACCAGCGGCGTCATGATCGTGCGCAAGCTGCAACGCCCTTCGTAGCGCGATTTCCCTTGAAAATCGCCGGTTCCGGCGTTATTCTTCGGGCATGCTCCCCTCGGCATCCCTCCTGGCGCTCTCTGCCGCGCTGACCGCCGCGGCCGCGCCGATGGATCTCGATCCGGTCTCTCCGGATTTCAACGAGCTCAACAAGTGGAAGAAGGCGGCCGCGGGCTTCGAGCAGCCGGTGCCTCCGTCGGCGTTCTCGCACCCGGCCGCCAAGCCTGTCGACACTCCCGCCGCGCCGGCGGCGAAAGCCGAGTGGCTCGTGATGCTCTTCTTCAACGGGAAGAACAACCTGGCCCCGGCGATCATGCAGGACATCAACGAGGCCGCCTTCGTTGGCTCCTCGCCGCGCGTGCATATAGTCGCGCAAGTCGGGCAGGCGGGCGAGGGCTCCGGCTACACGCCGGTCGACGACGAATGGCAGGGTTCTCGCTTCTTCTATCTGCCCGGCAAGAGCGCGATGACGCCGCTGTCCGTGAACAACTATGTCCCGTTGAAGAATCAGGACATGGGCGACTGGGGCCAACTCGCCGGCTTCATCGCCTCGTCGAAGGTTCTATATCCGGCGAAGCGGCACCTGCTCGTCGTGAGCGGACATGGAGGCGGCTGGGCGGGCATCGCCCCCGACGACATGAGCAGCAGGATCATCTCCATCAAGAACCTCGCGAAGGCGCTCGAGCGGGGCGGCGGCGTCGACGTGTACGCTTCCGACGCGTGCCTCATGCAGATGGCGGAAGTGATCTACGAGCTGCGAGGCCGCGCGGACGTGATCGTCGGCTCGGAGGAGATCGAGCCCGGCACCGGCTACAACTACAGGCGCGTGCTTCAGCCCTTGGTCGACAACCCGGGAATGGACGCGGAGACCGTCGGCAGGATCATCGCGGAGGAGTACGGTCTCCAGTACGCGCTCAATCCGGCGCCCGGGATCCAGACCACCTCGGCCATCCGCACGCACCAGATCGAGCGGTTCAAGCAGAACTTCGACCGCTGGACCGACGTCGTGCTGCGCCACGACGAGAAAGACGCCATCGTTCACGCCACGCAGAACGTTCAGCGGTTCGAAGGCAGCCATTCCGCCGATCTCTTCGACTTCGTCAGGCTCGTCTCGGAGCGCGCAGCCAACGAGGAAACTCGCGCCGCCGGCAAGATTCTGCAGGACCACCTCAAGACGCAGCTCGTCTTCGCCAACGCGACCGTGAAGGCACCGCGCGCCCACGGCCTGGGGATCTCCGTTCCGCTGAAGAAAGACGGGGCCTACAAGGACGTCGCCTGGCTTGCGGACACGCGCTGGCGCAAGATCCTTCGCCAGAACGATCCGGGCTTCTGGAGCTGGCTGCGGCGCTGAGCCGCGAACCAGCTAGCGCAGCTTCTCGAGCCGGCGCCAGACCTCGTTGTGGTCCGGCGATTTCCAGCGCTGACCGCCGCCCGAGCCATTGCCATTCGAAGGCGGAACGTCAACGCCGCTCGGCGGCGAGAAGCGCGCGACGCGCTCCTCGAGCCAGCCGCGCTCATAGATTCGCCAGGTCTCCTGATTGAGCGCCATCGTGACGATCTCGAAAAAAAGATCCCGGCTGCACCCGCTCAGAGCGTGCCACTGCGTGTCGAACTCACGCCGCCAATTCTCGGTGCGCCCGAAATACTCGAGATAGGGCTTCCGGTAGTAGTTGATGTACACGTGCGCGGCCGAACCGGGGCTGGCGCACGACTCCCTGGCGTAGCGCGCGATGTCCGGCATGGCCTGGCCGAATTCCGAGGTCGGAATCGGCCGCGCGACGGCGGTCTCCGGCTTCGCGACGGCGATCTCTCGCTCCTTGATCGGGGTGGCGACGCCGCGGTCGCGGTCGGCCTTGGCGATGGCTTCCTGCGCCTCCGTGAGGCACAGCAGGCGCACGGCCGCCAGGGCGCGAGCGATGTACGGTTCCTTCATCGTCTCGTGGCGCTGCTTAAGTTCCGTGAGGGTGCCGTCGATGACTTTCTTGGATGTGCCGTCGAGGGAGACCACGTCGGCCCGCTTGAGAAATTCGTAATAGGCTTGGCGCTCGTGGCCGAGAAACCCTTCGAGCTGCCCGACATTGACGTGGTTTATCGCGCGGGTAGGGCGGTTATAGCGATTGCACGTGGGTCCGCACTGCGCATCGAGAATGGCGGCGACATCGACGGGACGCTCCATAATGCGGGCGACGGTCGGACCCAGGTAATTCCCGACGGTATCATTCGTCGCGCGGGCCCAATGTACTTCCATCCCGGTCCGATTCGCGAGGAGCTCCCACTTCGCGGTATCGTTGTCGGCGGGGCCGGTTAGGATCAGCTTTTTGGGCGGGAGAATCAGGCCGTGCAGGATGGCGGCGAAGACCGCTTCGCAGCCCCAGCTGTGGGTGACGATCTCGTTGATTTCTTTGTTGGCGTAGGGCGCTAGAGTCTCGCGCACACGCGGTGTGAGTTCGCCTCTCGCAGCCTTGCCGAACTCTTTGATGTCTTCTTCCGCAAACCTAAGCGCCGAGCCGAGGGCGATGCCGTCCCGTATGAGGCGACCGGAGCCACCTTTGTCGCCACCGGCAAGAATCTTATCGGCTTGCCTGCGGCCCGCATCTGAAGGTTTATCGTGCGATTTATACGACGGCTTCGCCTGCTTCTCGAAGTGCAGCGGCATGAAGGGATTGGTGTCGTCGTCGGAATAGACGCCGGTGATCTCGACGCGCTGGATGTCGAAGCGCTCGCCTTCCGCGGTGAGATAATCCTCCGCCATCGCGTCGTAATCCGCGTTTCGGGCGCGCAGGCACTGGAGAGTCTTGGCTTGAAGCTCGGGGTCCGCGATGTCCTCGATGGCGATCTTGTTGAGCTGATCGGTCGTCGCGGCGCTCGACGGCGCGGCGGCGAAGAGGAGGACGAGAAGGAGGGAAGCTTTCATCGGGAGACGGTCTCCTTGGCGTAGCCGTTGGCTTTGTACCAGTCCGCGGCGTCTTTCAGCGCGATCTTCGCGGGGCGCGGATCGAAGCCGAGCTCCCTCTTCGCCTTGTCGGACTTGAACCACATGTAGTACTTGGCCATCTTCACGGCGTCGTAGGGCGCGAGCGGCTCGGAGCCGGTCAGCGTCGCGAACGCGGTGTTCACCGCGCCGAAGGCGAGCGCGATCGCGTATGGCGTCTTGAACTTCGGGCCGGGGAGGCCGGTGACCTCGGAGAGAAGGTCGAGCATCTGCTTGAGCGTGAGGTTCTCTCCGCCCAGGATGTAGCGCTCGCCGACGCGGCCCTTCCGCGCCGCGAGCCAGTGGCCCATCGCGACATCTTCGACGTGCACGACGTTGAGGCCGGTGTCGATGTACGACGGGATGCGGCCGTTGAGGAAGTCGACGACGACCTTGCCGGTCGGCGTGGGCTTGATGTCCATCGGGCCGATCGGCGCGGCGGGATTGACGACGACGATGGGCAAGCCTTTCTTCGCGAGCTCGCGCGCGAGCACGTCGGACTTCCACTTGGACTTCTTGTAGTGGCCGACGATGTGCGACTCGTCGAGATACTCGCTCGTCTCGTCGACGGGGTTAAGATCGTGGGGAACCTGGATCGCGGCGACCGACGAGCAGTGCACGATGCGCTCCGCGCCGGCCTTCGCGGCGGCGGTCAGCACGGACTCCGTGCCGTCGACGTTCACCGCGTACATGTCCGCGGGGTTGGGGATCCAGATGCGGTAGTCGGCGGCGACGTGGAACACGTAGCGGCAGCCTTTGACGCCGCGCTCGATCGCGTCCTTGTCGAGCAGCCCGCCCTCGACGATCTCGACGTCGAGGCCTTGAAGATTCCGGCGGTCGTTGCCCTTGCGGGCGAGCGCCTTGACCTTCAGTCCCTGCTTCAAAAGAAGGCGGGCGAGACTGGCTCCGACGAAGCCGGTCCCGCCCGTCAGGAAGGCCGAATCCAAGCTAGTGCTTCGTCTCGGCGGGCTGCTTGCCCTCGGCCTTCGCGAGAACCTCTTCGTAGGTCCCGTTGCGGTCGTAGGAGGCCTGGACCTTCTTCGGCGCCTTGATCGACGCGAAGTCGGCGACCATCTCCGCGAACTTGGAGAAGCTCGAGAAGGACTCGGACACCGCCGAAGGCTCGAAGCCGCAGTGCGTCATGCAGTTCAGGCACTTCGGGTTGCCCGACTTGTGGCCGTAGCGGCTCCAGTCGGTCGTCTCGAGGAGCTCCTTGTAGGTCTTCGCGTAGCCGCCCTCGTTCATGAGGTAGCACGGGCGCTGCCAGCCGAAGACGTTGCGGAGCGGGTTGCCCCAGGGCGTGCAGTCGTAGTCGCGCTTGCCCTCGAGGAAGTCCATGTAGAAGGGGGAGTGGTTGAACGCCCAGCCCTTCGTGCGCCAGTCCTTGAGCGCTTCCTTGAACCAGGCCTTGGACTGCTCCTGCTTGAGGAAGAGCTGCTGCTCGGGCGCCTTCTCGTAGGCGTAGCCGGGGGAGATCATCATGCCGTCGATGCCCATCGCCATGTTCTCGTCGAAGAACTCGCGGAACTCCTGGACGTCCTCGCCCTGGAAGATCGTGGAGTTGGTCATGACGCAGTGGCCCATCGCCTTCGCCTTCTTGATCGCGGAGATCGCGGTCTTGTAGACGCCTTCCTGGCAGACCATGCGGTCGTGCGTCTCCTCCTTGCCGTCGAGGTGGATGGAGAAGATGAGGTAGGGCGACGGCTTGAACTTGTGGAGGTTCTTCTCGAGCAGGATCGCGTTCGTGCAGAGGTAGATCGGCTTCTTGCGCGCGATGAAGCCCTCGACGATCTGCTGGATCTCGGGGGGGATCAGGGGCTCGCCGCCGG
>CAYVFO010000022.1:8161-13514 GCA_964450975.1 uncultured Elusimicrobia bacterium
GGCGATCGAGACGATCGGGGCGCCGCACTCCTCGACGGAGTCGAAGCACTCCTGAGGGGTGAGGCGCTTGCGCAGGATGTCGGTCGGGTACTGGATCTTGCCGCAGCCCGCGCACTCGAGGTTGCACGCGAAGAGAGGCTCGAGCATCATGACGAGCGGATACTTCTCGACGCCCTTCATCTTCTGGGTGACGAGATACTTGAAGACGGACAGCTGCGCCTGCATCGACATCGCCATGGCCTAGTTCTCCTGTGCGAGCGCCTTGCGGTAGACGCCGAGCGCGTGAAGCGGGAAGTTGTTGCGGTACATCGTGTACTCGAGGTAATACACCTTCGGGAAGCCGGTGCCGGTGAACTCCGTCTCGTCCCACGTGCCGTCGGGGCGCTGCGTGGAGATGAGGTAGTCGTAGCCGCGCTTGACGGCGTCGGACTTCAGCTCGCCCGCCGCGATCAAGGTCATGAGCGCCCACGCGGTCTGCGTCGGCGTGGCCGGGCCCTTGCCCTTGAGCTTGGGGTCGTGGTAGGTCTCGCACGTCTCGCCCCAGCCGCCGTTGGGAAGCTGGACCGACTTGACCCAGGCCGCGGCGCGCTTGATGCACGCCGAGTTGACGGGCTCGCCGATCGCGACGAGGCCGCGCACGGCCTGCCACGTTCCGTAGATGTAGTTGACGCACCAGCGGCCGTACCAGGAGCCGTCGGCTTCCTGCTCGGCCTTCACGAACTTGATCGCCCTGGCGGCCGGCGCGTACGACGCGTCGTGGCCGGTGTAGCCGAGCAGCTCGAGGACGCGCGCCGTGATGTCCGTGGTCGGCGGGTCGATCATCGCGTTGTGGTCGGCGAACGGGATCTTCTCGAGGATGGCCTTCGTGTTCTCCTTGTCGAAGGCGGCGAAGCCGCCGGAGGAGGACTGCATCGACATGAGCCAGTTGAAGCCGCGCAGGAACGCCTTCTCGCGGATCTGCGCGTTCGGCTCCTCGAGGTGCACGTGGCGCAGGGCCAGGAGGACCATCGCGGTGTCGTCGATGTCGGGATAGAAGCCGTTGTTGAACTGGAAGTGCCAGCCGCCGGTCGGGCCGGACGGGTTCGTCACCGCCCAGTCGCCGCGCATCTTCACTTCCTTGGAGATGACCCACTGCGCGGCCTGCGTGAGCGCGGGATGCGAGCGGTCCATGCCGGACTCGGCGAGCGCGATCATCGTGATCGCGGTGTCCCAGACGGGCGAGCGCGACGGCTGATAGCGCGTGCTGTCCTCGCCGGGAACTTCGAGGCGGTCGAGCTCCTGGAGCAGCGAGACCAGGCGCGGGTCGGTGTCGGGGTAGCCGAGGCACTTCATCGCCATGATCGCGTTGACGATCGGCGGGAAGATCGCGCCGGGGCCGTCGGACTCCTGCAGGCGCTCGAGGATCCAGTCTTCGGCGAGGCGCAGAGCCCAGACGCGGATCCAGTGGCCGCCGCGGCCTTCCATGCCCTTGAGGAACGCGTCCCACGCGAGGAAGAACGTCGTCCACGAGACGAAGGAGTGCGCGGGCACGGCCTCGCGCAGCGGGATGTAGCGGCGGGAGTCGGCGAAGAGCTCGTCGATCGTCGCGTGCGGGGGGCACGGGATCGCGGGCTGGAACGCCCAGATGATCGAGAGGGGGACGACGATCGGGCGGGTCCACGACGACATCTCGTAGAGATTGAAGTAGAACCAGTTCGGGAACAGCATGATCTCGGGCGGGATCGACGGGATGCCGCGCCAGTCGTACTGGCCGAAGCACGCGAGATAGAACTTGGTGTAGGAGTTGGCCTTGTGCACGCCGCCGAGGGCCTTGATGCGCTTGCGCGCGGACTCCATGCGCGGCTCGTGCGGCGCGTGGCCGGCGAACTTCAGGGCCCAGTACGCCTTGACCGTCGCGGAGATCTCGGAGGGGCCGTTGTCGTAGATGGGCCAGCCGCCGTCGGCGTTCTGCTTGTTGAGGATGTGGTTGGCGATGCGGCGGACCTTGATCGAATTTCCCCGGCCGAGGAAATTGAGGAGCATGATGGTGTCGGAGTCGATCGTGGTGTCGCCGAAGATCGGACCGCACCAGTAGCCGTCCTCGTGGTTCTGCATGCGGAGGAGGGCGTCCTGCGAGCGGCGGATCGCGTCGGTGAGGCGCTGCGGGACCTCTTTACTAGAGGAAGCGGCGGAGGGAACGCTGCCGAGAAGCTGGGCGCCGGAACGGGGGGGAGTCGAGAGCCAGCCTGACACCAGGTTTTTAATCATGCCTGGAGATTATACCACACGCGAATGATACAGGACCTTCCATACCATCATGAGGTCCCGATCGCTCGCGATCGGGATTAAGGCTGAATCTCTCTTACAGACATCCTCTTATAGATGAGGCCGTTCGTCCCCACGTTGTCGGACCGGAAGTAGACCGCGATGTTGGGCTTGCCGCTCTCGCTGCCTTGACGCGCGTCGCTGTTGGTCAGGCGCAGCGCGGGGCTGACGCCGGCCTTGCACGGCGTGCCGCCGCCGCCCCAGTTCGAGCCGTTGTCCTCGAACTCGTTGACCTTCTGCCACGCGCCGCCGCCGAGGCCGTCGGTCAGGTCGAGCCAGCTCTCCACCTTGACGTTGCCGTTGGAGAGGTCGTAGACGACGTACTTGTAGCCGATCCACGTGTTGTACGGGAGAGCCGGCCACTTGGCCTTGGAGTTGACGACGACCGAGGCCGGGTGCTTGGTCTCCTTTTCGAAGTCGATCTTGCCGTCGTAGCGGAAGCGCGCGCCGATGCCGCGGCTGTCGCAGCCCGCGACCGTCTCCGAGACGCCGTTGGCGCCGTGATTGGTGCGCGCGAGGCCGACGATCCCTCCCCACGAGGTGCTGCTGTCGGAGACGCGCTTGGCGTAGACGGTCATCTCGACGTTCCGCCACGAGCTGACGAACGCCGGATCCCAGACGTACATGCGGGGCACCGGCCCGCTGACGCGGAACTCGCCGCGGCCGTCGACGGCGTAGGTCGCGTCGCCGCGTCCCTTGAACCACGGGTCGGAGGGATCGGCGCCCCACTTGAAGGTGCGCGAGACGCCGTTGTCCCACTTGGAGACCCAGTCCTTGCCGCCGGAGGCCGAGGCGTAGAGCTTCTTGACGCCGAAGCGGTCGACGCCCACGGAGCCGGGCGCCGGCGTCGGAGTCGGGGTCGGCGTCGGGGTCGGCGACGGCGTCGGCGCGGGCAGCCCGCCCTTGAGCGCGACGGCGACTCCGTTGATCGCGAGGCCGCAGACCTGGTGCGCGCCGGAGGCGGCCTGGCTGACGAACGCGCCGATCGAGGAGACCGCGGCCTCCGGCCGGAACGGCAGCCATGTGCCGACGGGCCGCTCGGTTCCGCCGCTCGGCGTCACATACGCCGAGTAGCGCTTGTTGACGGGATCGACGATCATGCGGAACAGGAACCACGCGCCCTGCGAGTAGGGGATGGGCGACTGCGCCGTGTAGGCGGAGCCGTTGCGGACGTCGATGTACCCCTGGTTGTTGAAGCGCACGGCGCCGGCGAGATTGGAGTAGCCCGACGCCGGCGACTGCGCGAAGCCGATCACGCCGTCGATGTTCGGGGCGAAGGAGGCGGCCGAGAATTGCGCGGTGAACGGGGAGCTGAAGGCCGCGAAGGGGACGTTCGCGAAGGCCGCGGTCGCGTCGAGGCAGTCGGCATGCGCGGCGCGGGCGAGCATCAGCGGCAGCAGGAGCAGCAGTTTGTTGGCCATACCCCAAGGATATTCCCGCGCGGAGGCCGAGTCTGTAGAGGGAAGGTGAATCTTACTTGGCGATCGCGATGCGCTGCGAGAAGCGGGCGCCCGATCTCGTGACGACGACGGCGACGTAGACGCCGCTCTGGAGCGGGCGGCCGGAGCCGTCGCGCGCGTTCCAGACGACGGGGCGCGCCGGCGAGTCGGACGTGGACTCGAAGACGCGGCGGCCTTTGAGGTCGAAGATCCGCACCTCGCGCGCGGAGGGACCGAACGCGGCCGCGTCGTTGACGCCGTCGGCGAGCGCGGGCGTGAGGATGCGCTGCGGGGCGCGCGCGGTCTCCTCCTCGGAGGCCGCGGGCGCGGCGGCGGAGGGCGCCGTCCCGTCGACGGCGGGGGAGGACAGCACTCCGACCGGCGACGCGGAGCGGTTGCCCGCGAGATCGGCCGAGACGACGCGGAAGAAGTACTGCGCGCCGGGCACGAGCCCCGTGAGCGCGACCGCGTGCGCGACGAGGGCGCCCGGCGGCGCGCGCGCGACGAGGCCGAGCGCGGTGGTCGTGCCGTTCTCGACCGCGGCGTCGGAGCGGTCGTCCGTCGTCCAGCGGACGAGCGCCGCGCCGGGGCTGACCCCGGCCGCGGTGATGTAGGAGAGGACCGGCGAGGAGCGGTCGACCGACACCGAGACCGCCGCGGAGGTGGAGACGTTGCCCGCCGCGTCGGAGGCGAGCGCGGAGAGCGCGTGGACGCCCTCGGTCGACATCGAGGTGTCCCAGCGCGCCGAGTACGGCGCCGACGAGATCCCCGGCCCGATGGGCTGCCCGTCGACGAGGAAGAAGACGCTCGCGACTCCCGTGTCGTCCACCGCGTTCGCCGAAACGACGGCCGCGCCGCTGAGCACCGCGCCGGGCGCGGGCGACATGAGGACGACGGACGGGGGAGCGGCGTCGGCGCGAGCGGGCAGCGCGGGCACCGCGAAGGAGTACTCGCTCGAGACCGTCTCGGCGCGGCCGATCGCTCCGGAGACGCGGTAGCGGTAGGACGCGCCCGCGCGCAGGCCCGAGAGAACGGCGCGATGCGCGGTCCCGCGCGGAAGCGTCGAGGAGGCGCGCCCGGTGAAGGTCCCGCCGCCCTCGGCCCACTCGGCTTGTCCCGCCGCGGGGCGGTCGGTTCCCCAAGTCACGACGGCGCTCGAGGCGAACACCTCGACTCCCACGTCGCCGAGTTCCGGCGGCGCGGCCGCGACCGCGGCGGCGAGAGCGAAGGCGAGCACGGGGCGATGATAGACAAAGAGGCGGCGTATGAGGCATAATCGCGCGGTCGCGATTTTATTTGGATTTTCGGACTAGAGAGGACCGTCCATGACCTTCCGCCGATTCGCCGCGATTCTCGCGGCATTCGCCTTCGTCGCCGCCGCGTGCGGGCCCAAGGAGAAGGTCGTCAAGATCGCCGTCGCCGTTCCTCTGACCGGCGACATGGGCACCGAAGGCCAGGGCCTCCGCCGCGCGGTCGAGCTCGCGGTCGAGGAAGCCAACGCGGCCAAGCGCTTCCCGTACAAGCTCGTCGCGGCGCCCTACGACGATCGCGCCGACCCGAAGGAAGCGGTCAACGTCGCGAACCTGATCGTCTCCGACTCGCGCGTCGTC
>CAYVFO010000022.1:13524-25505 GCA_964450975.1 uncultured Elusimicrobia bacterium
TCAGAGGTTACGGAAAAGGTGGAGATGTATCTAGAGGCCGGCGTCGTGCTGGTCGAAGGCAAGGAGCGGTCGGTCGTCGCCGTCGTCGGCCACTACAACTCGGGCTGCGCGACGCCCGCCGCGAAGGTCTACGCGCGCGCGCCCGTCGCGATGGTCTCTCCCGCCGCGACGAACCCCGAGGTCACGGCCCAGCAGAACTCGAAGGACTGGCTCGGGACGAAGATGGTCTTCCGCGTCGTCCCGACCGACGACGTCCAGGGCTCCTACGCCGCGGCGTTCGCGTACAAGAAGCTCGGCAAGCGCCGCATGGCGCTGCTCCACGACAAGTCGCCCTATGGCCAGGGCCTCGCCGAGGAGTTCAAGAAGGGCTTCATCGCTCTCGGCGGAAAGATCGTCTCCGAGGACGGCATCTCGGTCGGCGACAAGGACTTCAAGGCGCTGCTCACCAAGATCAAGGGAGACTCCGCCAAGCCCGAGGGCATCTATTTCGGCGGCCTCTACACCGAGGCGGGCCTGCTGCTCAAGCAGCAGCGCGAGCTCGGCCTCGACGAGAAGTTCGCGTTCATCTCCGGCGACGGCTCGATGACGTTCGGCCTCTTCGACGTGGCCGGCGACGCCGCGACCGGCGCGTTCCTGTCGATCGTCGGCGTGCCCGCCGACGAGCTCCCGAGCGCCAAGAAGTTCGTCGAGGACTACAAGAAGCGCTTCCCGACCGAGGAGCGCAAGCCTTTCGACCACTTCGGCTACGAGGCCGCGAACATCATCATGGCCGCCATCGAGCGCGCCGGCGGCCCGGACCGCGCCAAGGTCATCGAGGAGCTGCGCAAGACGAAGCACGAGGGCGTCCTCGGCTCGACGCAGTTCGACGATAAGGGCGACACCACGTCCAAGATCGTCACGATGACGCGCGCGGTCGCCGCGAAGAGGGCGTTCGACACCGTCCGCTGATCCGAGCGTGTTCCTCCAGCAGATAATCAACGGCCTGACGCTCGGCGCGATCTATTCCCTGATCGCGCTCGGCTACACGCTCGTCTACGGCATCCTCACCATGATCAACTTCGCGCACAGCGAGGTGCTCATGCTCGGCTCGTTCATGGCGCTCGGCCTCGCGGCTTTCGCGCCGGGCGTTTTCGGCTCCGGCCCGTTCGCCCTCGCCGCCATGTTCATCGTGAGCATGCTCGGCGCCGGACTCGTCAACGTCGTCGTCGAGCGCCTCGCCTACCGCCCGCTTCGGAACATCTCCCGCCTCGCTCCCCTGATCTCCGCGATCGGCGTCTCGATCGTGCTCCAGAACGGCGTGTTCCTGTGGGTCTCGACGCAGTCCATGCCGTTCCCCGAGCCCGTCGCGATCGGCCAGGTGAGCGTGCTCGGCGCGACCATCAGCACTTTGCAGCTCGTCATCCTGCTCTCGGCCCTCGTCCTCATGGGCCTGCTCCACTTCTTCGTCGAGCACACGAAGATGGGCAAGGCGATGCGCGCCTGCTCCGACGACATCCAGACCGCCGGCCTCATGGGCATCAACCCCGACTACATCATCGCGCTGACGTTCTTCGTCGGCGGCGCGCTCGGCGGCGCGGCCGGCGTCCTCTACGGGATGAACTACGGCTCGATCAAGTACAACCTGGGCTTCCTGCCCGGCGCGAAGGCGTTCACCGCGGCCGTGCTCGGCGGCATCGGCAACATCCGCGGCGCGGTGCTCGGCGGCTTCATCCTCGGCTTCCTCGAGGTCTTCGCCTCGGGGTACATCCCCAACGGCGCGCAGTGGCGCGACGTCATCGCTTTCACGATGCTCATCGTCGTCCTGCTGGTCCGCCCGTCGGGCCTGCTCGGCGAGAAGATCGCGGAGAAGGTCTAGCATGAACAAGATCCTGCGCTCGCCGTGGACGCCCTGGATCGCGCTGGCGCTCGCCGCCGCCTTCCCGTGGATCGTCGCCGCCGCCGAGGTCCCGTACCTCGTGCGCGTCGGCGGAGTCGTCGGCCTGTTCATGCTGCTCGGCATGGGGCTGAACTTCACGCTCGGCTACGCCGGCCTCTTCGACCTGGGCTTCATCGCGTTCTACGCGATCGGGGCCTACACGACGTCGATCGCGATGAAGGCGGGCGTGCCCGCGCCGCTCGCGGTCGTCCTCTCGGTCCTCGTGACGCTCGCCTTCCGCGCTCTGCTCGGCCTGACGATCCTGCGCCTGCGCGGCGACTACCTCGCGGTCGTGACGATGGGCTTCGGCGAGATCGCGCGCCTGACGATCAACAACCTCGACGGTCTCACGAACGGGCCCAAGGGCATGCAGGTCGCGCCGTGGCGGCCGCTGGCGTTCATCTCCGGCGACCCGAACGTCCAGTACTACCTCATGATCCTCGCCGCCGTCGCGCTCGCCGCCGTCGCGTCGCGCCGCCTCGAGGACTCGCGCGTCGGCCGCGCCTGGATCGCGATCCGCGAGGACGAGATCGCGGCGCGCCTCTCCGGCATCCCGGTCCGCCACTACAAGCTCCTCGCCTTCACGCTCTCCGGCGCGTTCGCCGGGTGCGCGGGCTCGCTGTTCGCGCTCTGGGAGCAGTTCGTCACCCCCGAGTCCTTCGTGTTCTGGGAGTCGATCCTCGTCGTCTCGATCGTCGTGCTCGGCGGCATGGGCTCGATCGAGGGCGTGCTCGTCGGCGCGCTGATCCTCGCCGGCCTGCCTCCGCTGCTTCAGGCGACGCTCTCGGCCGAGTGGATCAACTACCGCTACCTCTTCTTCGGACTCATCCTCGTCCTCGTCACCTTGTTCCGGCCGCAGGGCCTGCTGCCCTCCTCGCGCCGCGAGGCGGAGCTCACGTCATGACCAAGGGCGCGAAGATCCTGCTCGAGGTCAAGGACCTCGCCCAGCACTTCGGCGGCCTCAAGGCCGTCGACCAGGTCAACCTCACGATCCACGAGGGGGAGATCGTCTCCGTCATCGGCCCCAACGGCGCCGGCAAGACCACGTTCTTCAACGTCCTCACGGGCGTCTACCCGGGCACGCGCGGCGAGATCGTCTTCTGCGGCTCCGAGATCCGCGGCGGCCAGTGCCACGACATCGTCTGCCTCGGCGTCGCGCGCACGTTCCAGAACATCCGCCTCTTCTCCAACATGACCGCGCTCGAGAACGTCATGGTCGGCCGCCACGGCCGCACGAGCCAGTTCCTGCTCGGCCCGCTCCTCCGCACCAAGGCGTGGAAGGAGGAGGAGAAGGACGTCGAGCGCCAGGCCAAGGAGCTCCTCGAGTTCGTCGGCCTCAAGTCGCTCGGCAACGAGCTGGCCAAGAATCTGCCCTACGGCGCCCAGCGCAAGCTCGAGATCGCGCGCGCTCTCGCCTCGGAGCCTAAGCTCCTGATCCTCGACGAGCCGACCGCCGGCATGAACCCGACGGAATCCGTCGACCTCGTCGCGCTCGTGCGCAAGGTCCGCGACCGCGGCGTCACCGTGCTCCTCATCGAGCACCAGATGCGCGTCGTCATGGACATCTCCGACCGCGTCTTCGTCTTCGACTACGGCGTGAAGATCGCCGAGGGCAAGCCGAAGGAAGTCGTCGCCAACGCGCGCGTCATCGAGGCGTATCTCGGCAAGGAGGGCGCGTGATGAAGCCTCCCGCGATGCTCGAGCTCGAGGGCGTCCACGCCGTCTACGGCAAGAAGATCCGCGCGCTCAAGGGCATCTCCCTCGAGGTCCGCGCCGGCGAGATCGTCGCGCTCATCGGCAACAACGGGGCCGGCAAGACGACGATCATGAAGACCGTCGCCGGCCTGCTCAAGCCCGAGAAGGGCAAGGTCAAGTTTCAGGGCCGCGACCTCCCGGGCCTGCCGCCTGACCAGATCATGCGCATGGGCCTTTCGCTCGTGCCCGAAGGCCGCCGCATCTTCCCGCGCCTCTCCGTCATGGAGAACCTCGAGATGGGCGCCTACTCGCGGCGCGAGAAGGACCTCAAGCGCGAGTACGACCACGTCTTCCACCTCTTCCCGGTGCTCGGCAAGCGGCGCTCGCAGTTCGGCGGCACCTTGTCCGGCGGCGAGCAGCAGATGCTCGCGATGGGCCGCGCCCTGATGGCCGCTCCGAAGCTCCTGATGCTCGATGAGCCCTCGATGGGCTTAGCGCCGGTCGTCGTCGACAAGATCTTCGAGATCATCGAGCTCATCAACAAGGAAGGCGTGACCGTGTTCCTCGTCGAGCAGAACGCCAAGCGCGCCCTCAAGGCCGCCGCGCGCGCCTACGTGCTCGAGACGGGCGAGATCGTCGCCTCCGACGACGCGTCGACCTTGCTCAAGGACCCGGCGGTCCAGAAGGCGTACCTGGGCCTGCACTAGGCCGCGAAATAAAGTAAAATCGATTTGTCGCCGGGGTAGCTCAGCGGTAGAGCAGCTGTTTCGTAAACAGCAGGTCGTGGGTTCGAACCCCATCCCCGGCTTAGATCTCGTAATGACGACCAAGTGACGCCGGGGACTCCTTTCATATCCCCTCGGACGGAACAAGTGAAACGGCCGACCCTCAAGGGTCGGCCGTTCCTTTTTCATACAATCCCGGCGTGGCCAGGAAAGTCTCATCTCTCCTCTTCTGGAGCGGCGCCGCCGTCATCGCGGGGGCCGTCGTCGTGGTCCAGGGATTCTGCGGCGCTCCGCTCGTGCGCGTCTACAATGAGGGCGGCATGACGATGACCGCCCTGCGCTTCGAGGGCGCCGAGGCGGCCGTCCCGGACCGCATCCCGCCCCAAACGACGGCGGACGTCATCCTGAAGGTTTCCGGCGAGGCCGCGCCCCGGCTGCGGTGGTCCGACGAGTCGGGCGGCGGCTTGGCCGACGTCGGCTACGTCGAGCGCTTCGGCGGCTACTGCGTCGAAGTCCATTACCGCTCCAACGGCCGCGTCGACGTCGCCCACGGCGTCATGAGCTGCTTCTCCTGGCGCCGCCTCCTGTAAGTTCTCCGCGTCCGGCCCGGTAAGAGGGGGTCGGCAACGGGAGAACATCATGGCTCTAGGTCGCTCGGCGGGCTGGCGGATGGGCATCACGGCGTTTCTGACGTTGGCGCTTCTGATACCGATCTCGATGGTGAGCGGCGTCGTCTCGGAGCGCAAGCAGCGCCGCGACGAGGCGGTCGCGGAGATCACCTCCACCTGGGGCGGCCGGCAGTCCGTCGTGGGCCCGGTGCTCACCGTGCCGTACCGCTACCGCTACAAGACCGAGAAGAACGAGGTCGTCGACGGCAAGCAGGTCAAGCGCGAGGTGATCGAGACGGCGACCGACGTGGCCTATTTCCTGCCTTCGGAGCTCGCCGTCGACGGAGCGATCGACTCGAAGCGGCTGCACCGAGGCATCTACGAGGCCGTCGTCTACTCCGGCAAGATCGGCGTGAGCGGCCGCTTCCCGATTCCGGACTTCAAGTCGCTCAAGATCGAGCCGGAGGACGTCGTGTGGGCCGACGCGCTCGTCGCGGTCGCCGTTCCCGACCTTCGCGGAGCCAAGGGAGCCCTCTCCATCAAGATCGGCGGCCGCGCGTATTCCATGCTGCCGGGCGCCAAGCTCCACGGCTGGACCTCCGGCGCGCACGCTCCCGTCGGCGACGCCGCGCGCGGCGGCTTCGAGTTCGCGCTGCCGCTCGACCTCAACGGCTCCGACGGCGTCAGCTTCGCGCCGCTCGGCGTGCGGACGACGGCGGCGCTCAAGTCGGCGTGGCCAAATCCGAAGTTCGCCGGCTCGTTTTTGCCCGTCGAGCGCGAGGTCCGCGCGGACGGCTTCGCCGCGAAGTGGGACGTCGCCTACTACGGACGCTCGTACCCTCAGGCGGCGACTTTGCGCTCCGGGGCCTGGCCGGACCGCGGCGAGCTCGAGAACTCGTTCTTCGGCGTGTCGTTTCTGCCCGCGATCGACTCCTACCGCTCCGTCGAGCGCGCGACGAAGTACGGCATTTTGTTCGTCTCGCTCGTGTTCTGCGCGTTCTTCCTGTTCGAGACGCTCGCCGGCCTGCGCATCCACCCCGCGCAGTACGTGCTGGTCGGCCTGGCGCTCGCCCTCTTCTTCATGATCCTGCTCGCGCTCTCGGAGTTCCTGCCCTTCTGGCTCTCCTACGCCGCGGCCGCGCTCGGCGCCTCGGCGATGATCGTCTCCTACTCCGCCAAGTTCCTCGGCGGGGGGAAGGGCGCCGCCATCCTCGGCGGCGAGCTCGCGTGCGTGTACGGCTACCTCTACGTCGTGCTCCAGCTCCAGGACTTCTCTCTCCTCATGGGCTGCGGCCTGCTCGCGGCGACTTTGGGCGCGATCATGTGGCTGACGCGCGACGTCGACTGGTACGCTCTGGACGAGGCCGCCGCGCGCTGAATCCGCTGTAGTTTGCTAGGCTTTTCGTCCATGAACGCGGCTCGCCGGTGGCTGCTGGTGACGGCGCATTTCCTGTGCCCGCTGCTGTTCTTCACGAACCTCACCCGCAACCCCTACATCACGCAGATCGCGCTGCTCAACATCGCGCTCGCGCTCGCCTTGGGCGCGTGGGCGGTCCGCGAATCGCTGCGGCCGGAGGGCGCCCGCCTCCCGCGCGTCACGATCGAGTGGCCGCTCGCGGCGTTCATCCTGATCTGGGGCGTCTCGTTTTTGCGCGGCTACCTCGGCCACGCCGAGTTCTTCCGGCCCGCGATGGCCGCCGAGGGCGCGCGCTCGGGGATGTTCCTGCTCGTCAACGCGGCCGCGGCGTTCTGGGTCGCGGCGACGCTCGCCGCCGAGGACGACGGCTCCTCCGACGTGAGCCTCGGCTGGTGGTGCGCGTTCACGATCGCCTGGATGCTGATGTGGACGATGTATCCGAGCCTGCGCGGGCGCGTCGGGGGCCGCGCCGACGACATCTTCTCCGCCGCGTGGGATCCGTACGGCGCCTTCCTCTGGGCCGCGGGCCTGGCGGGCGCCGCCGCGCTCACGCGCCGGGGCCGCCTGACGGACTTCCTTCATCTCGCGTTCGCGGCGGGCTTCATCGCGTCGATCTACGGCGTCGGGCAGTACTTCAACAAGGAGTTCGTCTGGCCGAACGTCCTCAATCCGTACGGCGGCCGCGCGGTCTCGACGTTCGGCAACCCGAACTTCCTCTCGACCTACAACGCGGCGCTGATGCCCTCGGCGCTGGGCCTGTTCCTCGTCGAGAAGTCGGTTCCGCGCCGCTGGGCGTACGGGGCCTTGTTCCTCGCCTTGACCGCCGCCCTGCTCGCCACGCTCACGCGCTCCTCGTGGGTCGGAGCCGCGGCCGGCGTCGCCGCTCTGTTCTTCTCGCCGCGGCTGCGCGCCAAAGTGACCGAGGAGCCGCGCGCGTTCGGCCTGCTGCTCGGCCTGGCGGCGGCGCTCGCTCTCGCGTGGCCGTCGTCGACCATCGCGTCGGGCTACACGCCGTCGTTCATCGGCCGCCTCACCGAGTTCAAGGGGATGGCGCAGCGCGACGGCTACTACAGCCCGTTCCATCAGCGCGTCCTGATCTGGACGTCGGGCTGGCTCATGGGCTCGGAGTCGCCGCTTCTCGGGAAAGGCGGGGGGCTCTTCGAGCTGTTCTACCCGTTCTACCAGGGCCACCTGCTCCACGAGTCTCGCTTCTACGTGAACATGCGCACGCACGCCAACAACACCCACAACGAGATCGTCGAGGTGTTCTCCCAGGCCGGCATCCTCGGACTCGGCGCGTTCGCGTGGATCTGGGCGGCGTTCTTCGTCCCCGCGTGGCGCTGGGCGAAGACGCGGCTCGGCGACGATCCCGCGTACGCGGGCGCGGTCGCGGGCGTCGCGGCGGTCCTCGTCGACAACCTGCTCAACGTGTCGCTGCACTTCGCGGTCCCCGCGTTCATCTTCTGGTGGCTCGCGGGCGCGGCGGCGGGGCGGGGCGCGCGCGAGGCCGGGGCCGTCCTCACGTGGAATCCCGCGCCGGCGCTGCGCAAGGCGGCCGCCGGCGCGATCGTGCTCGGCAGCCTCTACGCGGCGTGGTGGCAGGTGCGCGTCTGGCAGCGCGAGGCCTGGTACTTCGCGGGCTTCAAGCTCATCCGCCAGGGCAACCTCCCGGCGGCGACCGCGGCGCTCAAGAAGTCCCGCGCGTGGGGCCCGCGCGAGGTCAACGCGATCTACGAGCTCGGCAACGTCTACGCGCGCGGCGGCCGCCCGCTCGAGGCCGCCGAGGCTTACGAGGCGGCGCTGCGCGCCAACGCGGGCTACGACGAGATCTACTACAACCTCGCGACCGTCTACGGCCAGCAGCTCGGCCGGCCGGACGTCGCGCGCAAGTACTACCAGACGGCGTGGGCGATCAACCCGCTTTCAAGCGAGACGGCTCTCGGCCTGACCGCGCTGCTGCTGCGCGACCCCGGCCGCAACAAGAAGGACGTCGAGGAGCTGCTGCGCGAGGCGACGAAGATCCATCCGACGAACGCGAATCACTGGAACAACCTCGGCTACGTCATGACGCTCGACAAGCGCTGGGCCGAGGCCGAGGCGGCGTACGCGACGGCGCTCGAGCTCTCGCCCGAGACGGAGCTCATCGAGCGCAACTTGGCCTCGGTTGCCGCGCAATCCGGGCGCCCGCGCCCGCCGATCCTGGCCGACCTCATGGAGCTGCGCGCCATCGAGACCTCGATCTCGCGCGGCGACTGGTCTGCGGCGGTGCTCAAGCGCCTCGAGGCGGTCGTCGCGCGGCGCCCCTCGTCGCTCAAGGGGCGCTTTCTGCTCGGCAGTCTCCTGCTCGCCAACGGCCGCCCGGCCGAGGCGGCGGCCATGCTGGAGGGAGTCGTCGCGGCCGACCCGCGGCGCGCCGCGGCCCGGATCAACCTCGGAAACAGCTATCTCGCCCTCGGGCGCCCCGCCGACGCGGAGGGGCAGTACCGGGCCGCTCTCGCCGTCGAGCCGGGCAACGCCCAGGCCAAGGCCCGGCTGGCCGCGATGGGGCGGCCGAACTGATTCGGTTAAAATCGCGTAATAATTCAGTAACCGCCTTCCATTATGATCTGATCGGTTCGGGCGAAGTGCGTCCGGACCGCGATTTTACGCATGTTTAAGACGATAATTCGATCCGCGCTCGCGTGCCTCCTCCTCGTCGGAGACGGGGGGATTTTCGCGTTCGCCCAGGACGACGACGGCGGGGCGGGCTTGAGCCGTCCGATGCGCGTCGCGGTGCGGTTCTACGAGCAGGGCGACGACATGCAGGCGATGGACCGGTTCATGGAAATCTTGACGAAAGGCGATCCGTCCGAGCGCTCGATGGCCAACGAGTACATCAACCTGATCACGCACCGCATGAACTCGAGCGGCGGCGCCGCGGGCAGCCCCGCTCCGAAGCCCGGCGCCGTAGCCGTCGAGACGGCCGGCCCCGCCGGCGCCGCGCCGCCCTCGCCGGCGGCCGCCGCCCGCCGCTCGGGCGCCCCCGAGACGATCGCCGACGGCGAGGCCGCGCGCTCCGGGCGCGGCGCCCGCTCGGGTGATCTCGACGCGGACGACTCGCGCCCCAACGCTCGCCGCGCCCCGGCGCCGACGCGCTCGCGCGGCGACGACATGCCGTCCGAGAACAAGGCGCTCATGCGCAAGGAGATCCGCGCCCGCCTGCGCAACGCCGTCGAGAAGAGCCTCTCGGACATCCGCTCCGTCGAGGGCGTGCGCGCCGTGATGCGCGAGAACGGCGACCCCGAGGCGCTCGGCATCCCTTCCTCGCTCCTGTTCCAGTCGGGCATCGGCTTCCAGCAGGGCGCGTCGCGCATCCTCGATCCGCTCACGAAGCTCGTGTTCGCGCTCGGCACGACGCAGGCCGTCATCCTGCCGGAGGGCACCTCGCTCGGCGACGCGAAGGTCCTCGACATGCGCCGCACGATGGGCATCTCCTCGCACCTGTTCAACGCCGGCGTCGCGCCGCCCCGCGTGAAGGTCAACCTGCTCAACACGCAGGTCGACATCCCGAAGGGACTGCAGGACTTCAAGGGCGTCGTGATCGTCTTCGTCTACAACCAGCCGCTGTCGCTCGTCGTCGAGAGCGCGGTCGGCGACGATCTCGGCCCGCCGATCTCCCTCGGCGTCTACCCGCCCGCGTTCCGCCCGTCGAAGGGACAAGGCGTCATCATCGAGTTCTCGGTCTCCGATCCGCCCGCGGGCCTCGTCTCCTGGAAGTTCCAGCTCCTGCAGCCGACGCGCGACGGCCAGGAGCTCTCGCCGCTCCAGGACGTCGTCGGCGGCGGCCCCGTGTTCCATCAGATCTTCTGGAACGGCAAGCTCAACTACTTCGGGGAGGGCCTGCCCGCCGGCCGCTACGAGTGCGTGCTCACCGCGATCGACGCCAAGAACCGCCAGCGCTCGCTGCACCGGTGGATCCAGGTGCTCGACGACGGCGTTCCCGAGCGCCTGCTCGCCGCGGACAAGGACGTCCCCGTCGCCTCCGCCGGGACGGCCTCCGCTCCGGAGGCCGCGCCGGCCGCCGCGAAGGCACCCGTGCTCGCCCCGAGCGCCGATCTGGACGGAGGCTCGAAGCCCCTCGTCTCCGGCGTCAAGGCCGCCCCGGCGCCGTCGGGCGTCGAGATCGGCGGCCGCGCCGCGCCGCGCCCGAAGCGGCAGGTCGTCAAGCGCCCCGTGCGCGGCAAGAAGGCCGGCAAGGCCGACAAGGGCCGCGAGGCCCGCGCCGTGACGCCGAAGGCCGCCGACGCGCGCTCGCCGGAAGAGGAAGCCGCGGAGGCCGAGGCCGCCGCGGCCGAGTCCAAGCCGAAGACGCCCGTGAAGGCCGCCGCCGAGGCGAAGTCCTACGAGCTCGCCTTCAACTCGGGCACTTATCAGCTCACGCCGGCCGCCGAGAAGCTGCTCGCGAAGGCCGCCGCCGCCGTCTCGTCGCACCCGCTCGACAACCTGCGGCTCACGGGCCACTCCGCCTCGGGCGAGAGCGACGGCGAGGCGCTCGCCAAGAAGCGCGCGCAGATGGTCGCGAGCATCCTGGTCAACCGCTATCAAGTGGATTCCAAGCGCATCTACATGAACTCCGCCGCCTCGGGCTCCGGCTCGAAGGTGGACCTGGAGTTCGCCAAGGAATAAATGAGCAGTCTCGACTCCTTCATCGACTCCGTCTGCTTCGGCCAAGGCCAGAAGGCGGCCGGGCCGTGCCTCGGTCTCTACCTGAGCCCGGAGACGATCTACATCGCCGAGACGCGCATGGGCAAGGACGGCAAGCTCGCCGTCGATCACCTCGTGCGCATCCCCGTCCCGCAGGACGCCAAGGACAAGACCGCGGGCGGCACGATGACGATGAGCACCGACTTCCTCGCCGACCCGGCGAAGATCGGCGGCTTGATCCGCCAGTCGATGTCCCAGATCCGCTGGAACTCGAAGAACGTCGTGGTGACGCTCTCGCATCACCTCGGGCTCCTGCGCTTCTTCCCGATGCCTCCGATCGAGCGCCGCTTCCTCAAGAGCGCCGTGCCGCTCGAGGCCAGGAAGTACATCCCGATCCCGTTCGACGCGCTCGCCCACGACTATCAGGCGGCCTCGATGCCGCCCGACGCCACCGGCAAGCCGCGCCAGGGCGTGCTGATCAGCGTGACGCAGAAGGAGAACCTCTCCAACATCGAGGGCCTCCTGCAGAGCCTCGGCCTCAACCTCATCGGACTCGAGGTCGCGCCCTGCTCGGTGCTGCGGCTTTGGAACGCGGTCGACGCGCCGAAGGGCCCGGAGCCCTACGTGCAGGCGCACTTCGACGGCGGCAGCGTGCGCATCATGATCTGCGACCGCGGGCTCCCGGTGTTCTTCCGCGAGGTGTTCCTCGGCGCCGAGGCGAACCTCTCCGACCAGCGCAAGGTCGATCTCGCCGGCTGCCTCGGCTTCGCGCAGAAGCAGCTCGCGCTGACCGGCGTCTCGAAGGTCAAGCTCTCCGGCACGCCCGCGACGCTCGGCCCGTGGAAGGACGCCTTCGCGGCGGAGACGAACCTGCCGTCCGAGATCCAGGACACCGCGAAGCTCCTCTCCATCAAGGGCGGCGACTGGGGCGGCTACGC
>CAYVFO010000023.1:0-25309 GCA_964450975.1 uncultured Elusimicrobia bacterium
CAGGCGCTGAACTTCATGGTGACCGGCTGGGCGGCCGCCCTCTCTTTGCTCGTGTTCGGCGCGTTCGCGTTCGCGATCTCCTGGAAGCTGACCTTCGTCGTCGCCGCGCTCGGCGTCCTGCGCTGGGCCGTCGTCGGGACGATGATCGTGCGCACGCGCGCCCTCGGCGAGGAGGACGGCGTCCTGCGCACGCGCCTCAAGGCGCAGGTCTCGGCCGTGCACCAGGGCATCGACGTCGTGAAGACCTCCGGCTCCGAGGAGCGCGAGGCGTCCCGCTTCGCCGCGCTCGCGGACGCGCTTCGCGGCAACGCCGAGGCGCTCGTCTCGGCCCAGGCCCGCGCCGCCTCCGTCGAAGGCCTGCTCGGCGACGGCCTTCTCTGCGCGATCGTCTGGCTCGCGGTCTCGCGGCTCTCGGTGTCGGGCGCCACTTTGCTCACTTTCCTCTTTGTTGTTTCAAGAATCGTCCCCAAGGTCACGGCGGTCAACGACGCGCGCATCCGCGTCGCCGAGTACCGCTCGCGCATCGCGCTCCTGCCGAAAGTGCTCGAGGAGAAGGGCCTGCCCGAGCTCTCGTACGGCTCCGAGGCCAAAAGCTCCTTCGACCGCGAGCTCCGCTTCGAGGGCGTCTCGTTCCGCTACCCCGACGCCGACCGCGCCGCGCTCGACGGCGTCGACCTCGTCCTCAAGAAAGGCGAGACGGTCGCGCTCGTCGGCGAGTCCGGCTCCGGCAAGACGACCTTGGCCCGCCTCGCGCTGCGCCTCTTCGATCCGTCCTCCGGGACGGTCTCCGTCGACGGCGCGCCTCTGCCGCGTTTGGCCAAGGGAGCCTGGACGCGCCTCGTGAGCGTCGTCGGCCAGGACGCGTTCGTCTTCGACGACACGCTCGAGGCCAACGTCCGCTACGGAGCGCCCGACCGCTCGCCTGAGCAGGTCCGCGACGCCCTGCGCCGCGCGCGCTGCGAGGAGTTCGTCTCGCGGCTGCCCGAGGGCCTCGCGACGCGCGTCGGCGAGCGCGGAGTGATGCTCTCGGGAGGCCAGCGCCAGCGCGTCGCGATCGCGCGCGCGTTCCTCCGGGACTCGCCTCTGCTCGTCCTCGACGAAGCGACGAGCGCCATGGACTCCGTCACGGAGGGCTTGATCCAGGAGGCCCTGCGCGAGCTCGCCAAGGACCGGACCTTGCTCGTGATCGCCCACCGCCTGGCGACCGTCCGCGACGCCGGCCGCATCGTCGTGCTCGACAAAGGCCGGATCGCCGAGACCGGGACGCACGCCGAGCTGCTCGCCCGAAACGGCCTGTACAAGCGCTACCACGACCTCCAGTCGCTCTGACGGGAGGGACCCCGCCCCGGGGGCCGGATTTGGTAGAATCGCTACCTTAATAGCTCCATGGCGACCCCCCGCTCGTCCGCCGTGCCGGAGATCCGCCGCGTCCTCGCCCTCGAGGCGAAGGCGCTCGCCCGCGTCGCGTCCGCCGTCGACGCCCGCTGGGACAAGGCCGTCGCGCTGATCGCGGCCTGCCGCGGCAAGCTCGTGCTGACCGGCGTCGGCAAGTCCGGCCTCGTCGCCCAGAAGGTCGCCGCGACCTTCTCCTCGACCGGCACCCCCGCGATGTTCCTCGACCCCGGCGAGGCGGCCCACGGCGGCCTCGGCGCGATCCAGAAGGGCGATATCGTGCTCGCGATCGGCAAGTCCGGCGAGTCCGACGAGCTCAACGCGCTCCTGCCCGCCCTGCGCTCGCGCGGCATTCCGCTGATCGCGATGACGGCCAACGGCCGCTCGACGCTCGCCAAGGCGGCCGCGCTCGTCCTCGAGACGCCGATCGGCGCGGAGGCCTGCCCGCTCAACCTCGCGCCGACGACGAGCACGACCGTCGCGATGGCCCTCGGCGACGCCCTCGCCGTCGCGCTGATGAAGCGCCGCGGCTTCAAGTCCGAGCACTTCGCCGCGAACCATCCGGCGGGCCGCCTCGGCAAGCGCCTGACCTTGCGCGTCCGCGACGTGATGCGCTCCGGCGCCGACAACCCCGTCGCGCCGATCGACGCGACCGCGACCGAGCTGCTCTCGACCATCACGCGCCTGCAGGCCGGGGCCGCCTCGATCGTCGACGCGAAGGGCCGCTTCGTCGGCCTCGTGACCGACTTCGACGTCCGCCGCACCCTCGAGGCGGGCGGCGACTTCCGCAAGAGAACCGTGCGCTCCATCATGAACGCGAAGCCGACGACGATCGGCCCCGACGCGCTCGCGGCCGAGGCCGTCGACGTCATGGAGGACCGCCGCACGCCGTTCAACGTGCTGCCCGTCGTGGACGCGAAAGGCCGCGCGGTCGGCATGATCCAGATCCACGACCTGCGCGCGCGAGGACTCTGATGACCCTCAAGGACAAGCTCCGCCGGAACGTCCCGACGATCGGCACCTGGATCACGCTCGCGCACCCCGCGCTCGCGGAGATGGCCGCGCGCGCCGGCTTCGACTGGGTCGCCGTCGACCTCGAGCACTCCTCGATCACTCTGCGCGAGTGCGAGGACCTGATCCGCGTGATCGACTTGGCGGGCGGAACGCCGCTCGTCCGCCTGACGGGCAACGATCCCGATCTCATCAAGCGCGTGATGGACTCCGGCGCGCGCGGGGTGATCGTCCCCTCGGTCTCGACGGAAGAGGAGGCTCAGCTCGCCGTCGAGGCCGTCTACTACCCGCCGAAGGGACGGCGCGGCGTGGGCCTCGCCCGCGCGCACGGCTACGGAGCCGACTTCGCCGGCTACCTCAAGCGCCTCCAGAAGGAGGCCGTCGTCGTCGCGATGATCGAGAACGCCCAGGGCGTCGAGAACGCGGAGCGCATCCTCCGGACCGACGGCGTCGACGCGTACTTCCTCGGGCCCTACGACCTCTCCGCCTCGCTCGGCGTCGTCGGCAAGACCTCGCACCCGAAGGTCGAGGCCGCGATCGCCAAGGTCCGCGCCGCCGCCAAGCGCGCGGGCAAGCCCGGCGGACTGCACATCGTCGAGCCCGACCCGAAGGCGCTGCGCAAGCGCCTCGCGCAGGGCTTCGGCTTCGTCGCGTACAGCCTGGAGACCCGCATCTACGACTCCCACGTGCGCGCCGCGCTCAAGGGGCTGCGCAAGCCGCGATGAAGCCCCGCGTCGTCGCGATCGTCCCGGCGCGCATGGCCTCGTCGCGCTACCCGGGCAAGCCGATGGCTTCGATCCGCGGCGTGCCGATGATCGGCCACTGCTACTTCCGCACCGCGATGGCGAAGACCGTCGACGAGACCTGGGTCGCCACGTGCGACAAGGAGATCTTCGACTACGTCCGCGCCGCGGGCGGCAAAGCCGTCATGACGAAGGACACGCACGAGCGCGCCTCCGACCGCGCGGCCGAGGCGATGCTCAAGATCGAGAAGGAGACGGGCAAGCGCGCCGACATCGTCGCGATGGTCCAGGGCGACGAGCCGCTCGTGCGGCCCGACATGGTCGACGACGCGGTGAACCTCCTCCTCGACGACCCGTCGTGCCCGATCGCCTGCCTCATGGGGCTCATCACCGACGAGAGCGAGCTCGACGATCCGAACTGCGTGAAGGTCGTGACCGACCCGAAGGGCCGCGCGCTCTACTTCTCCCGCGAGGCGATCCCGTCGCGAAAGAAGGGCGCGGACATGCGGACTCCGCGCTACCGCCAGGTCCCGATCATCCCCTTCCGCCGCGACTACCTGCTGCGCTTCAACGAGCTCGCGCCGACGCCGCTCGAGATCGCCGAGTCCGTCGACCTCATGCGCTGCGTCGAGCACGGCGACGTCGTCCGCATGGCCGTCACCGAGCGCGTGACCGTCAGCGTGGACACGCCCGCCGACCACAAGAAGGCCGAGGCCGCGATGAAGGACGATCCGCTGTTCCCCAAGTACGCCGCCGGAGCGGCCGCCAAGTGAGCAAGCTGCGCGTCGGCATCGCGGGCTACGGCGTCGTCGGCCGCCGCCGCCGTGGCTTCATCGACGCGCACCCGCGCCTCGTCACGGTCGCCGTCAGCGACGAGAAGTTCGGCCGCGACGGCCTCGAGCCCGACGGGGTCCGCCGCTACGCCGACTACCGCGACCTCGTCGCCAAGCACGATCTCGACGTCGTGTTCGTCTGCCTGCCGAACCACCTCGCCGCGGACGCGACGATCCGCGCGCTCGGGCGCGGCCGCCACGTGTTCTGCGAGAAGCCTCCGGGCCGCGACCTCGACGACGTCGCCGCGGTCATCGCGGCGGAGCGCAAGCGCCCGTCTCTCAAGCTCAAGTACGGCTTCAACCACCGCTACCACGACTCCGTTCGCGAGGCGCTCCGGCTCACGCGCTCCGGCCGCTTGGGCTCGGTGCTCAACCTCAACGGCGTTTACGGCAAGAGCCGCATCATCCCGTTCGACAAGGGCTGGCGCGCGGAGCGCCGCCTCGCGGGCGGCGGCATCCTGCTCGACCAGGGCATCCACATGGTCGACCTCATGCGCCTGTTCGCGGGCGAGCTCGAGCCCGTGGGCGCGGTCGTCTCCAACGATTACTGGAAGCACGACGTCGAGGACAACGCGTACGCGCTGCTCAAGGCGAAGTCGGGCGCGGTCGCGCTCCTGCACTCCTCCGCCACTTTGTGGCGCCACCGCTTCCGCCTGGACGTGACGCTCGAGAAGGGCTCGATCACGCTCTCCGGCATCCTGTCGGGCTCGAAGTCCTACGGCGCCGAGACTTTGACCGTCGCCTACGCGGCGAAGAACGACGCGGGGGACCCGCGCGAGGTCACGACGAACTACAACGAGGACAACTCGTGGCGCGACGAGATCTTCGAGTTCGCCGACTGCGTGCTCAAGCGCCGCAAGGTGAAGAACGGCGACTCGCGCGACGCCTACAAGACGATGGAGCTCATCTACCGCATCTACTGCGCCGACGCGGCGTGGAAGAAGCGCTACAAGCTGAGCGACCGAGCGAGGAAGCGATGAAGAAGCCCTTGGCCGGGAAGAAGGCGCTCGTGACGGGCGGCACCCGCGGAATCGGCCGCGCCGTCGCGGAGAAGCTCAAGGCGCTCGGCGCGTCCGTCACGGTGACGGGCACGAAGGCCGGGGCGAAGGCGCCCGCCGGCTGCGCCTACGAGCTCGCCGACTTCTCGCACGCCGGCTCCGCCGAGGCCTTCGCGGCCGCGATGGCGTCCCGCGGGTTCCAGATTCTCGTCAACAACGCGGGCATCAACAAGCTCTCCGACTTCGCCGCGATCGAGCCGTCCGACTGGGACCTGATCCAGCGCGTCAACGCGCGCGCGCCGTTTTTGCTGTGCCGCGCGCTGCTGCCCGGCATG
The DNA here is from genome assembly GCA_964450975.1 of uncultured Elusimicrobia bacterium. GTDB lineage: Bacteria > Elusimicrobiota > Elusimicrobia > UBA1565 > UBA9628 > GWA2-66-18. The sequence goes on from CAYVFO010000023.1 coordinate 5,313, forward strand.
GCGAAGAAGCGCTGGGGCCGCATCGTCAACGTGACCTCGGTCTTCGGCGTCGTCTCCAAGGAGCGCCGCGCCGCATACTCGGCGAGCAAGTTCGCGCTCGACGGCATGACCGCGGCGCTCGCCGCCGAGGCCGCGGCCTCCGGCGTGCTCGCCAACTGCGTCGCGCCCGGCTTCGTCGACACCGACCTCACGCGCCGCATCCTCGGCCCGAAGGGCATGAAGGAGCTCGCGGCCCGCGTGCCGGCCAAGCGCCTCGCCAAGCCCGCCGAGATCGCGTCCTTCGTCGCCTGGCTCTGCGGCCCCGAGAACACCTACATCTCCGGCCAGTCCCTCGTCATCGACGGCGGCTTCACCCGTGTCTGATCTCGTCGTCGCGTCGCACAAGGGCCCGTACGCGGTCGAGTTCCGCGACGACCCGTTCGCCCCGCTCGCGGAGCTCGCCGCCTCCGGCGCCCATTTCCTGATCGACGCGCGCGTCGCCGAGCTCTACGAGCGCGAGCTCGGCCCCGCTCTCGCGTCGCCGTCCGTCCTCAAGATCGAGGCGGCCGAGGACAACAAGTCGATCGAGGCGATGCCCGCGTACGTGCGGCACCTCGTCGCCAAGGGCCTGCGGCGCGGCCAGCTGCTCGTCGCGGTCGGCGGCGGCATCACGCAGGACATCGCGTGCTTTCTCGCGGCGACGATGCTGCGCGGCGTGGACTGGGCCTTCGTTCCCACGACTCTGCTCGCGATGGCCGACTCCTGCGTCGGCTCGAAGAGCTCCATCAACGGCGGCGGCGCCAAGAACGTGCTCGGCACCTTCACGCCGCCGAAGAGGATCGTCCTCTCGACGCGCTTCCTCAAGACGCTCGACCCCAAGGACGTGCGCTCCGGCGTCGGCGAGATGCTCAAGGTCCACGCGATCGCCGGACCCGCCGAGTTCGACCGGATCGCGAAGGACTACGCCAAGCTGTTCTCCGACGACGCCGTCATGACCGCGTACCTGCGGCGCTCGCTCGAGATCAAGAAGCCCATCGTCGAGGCCGACGAGTTCGACAAGGGTCCGCGGCTCGTGATGAACTACGGCCACAGCTTCGGCCACGCGATCGAAGCCGCGACGGAGTTCGCGATCCCGCACGGCGTCGCGGTGACTATCGGCATGGACCTCGCGAACTACGCGGCGGGGCGCCTCGGCCTCGGCGGCGCGGAGCACTACCGGCGCATGCGCCCGACGCTCGCGGCGAACTGGGCCGGCTTCGAGGACGTCCCCGTGCCGCTCGACCCCTTCCTCGGCGCGCTCGCCAAGGACAAGAAGAACTCGGCGAAGGCGCTCGGGCTGATCCTGCCCGACGCGGAGGGCCGCATCCGGAAGGTCGAGGTCCCCGCCGACGAGCGCTTCCGCGCCGTCTGCGCCGAGCACCTCGCGAAGGGACGCAAGGCGGAGCTCGCGTGAGCAAGGTCGCGGTCGCCTCGCGTTCGTTCTCGAAGCACGCGGTCCTGCGCGCCGAACTCCTCGCCAAGCACCCGGGCGCCAAGTTCAACGACGCGGGCGCGTCGCTCAAGGGCGCGGAGCTCGAGGCCTTCCTGAAGGGCTGCGACCGCGCGGTCCTCGCGCTCGAGGCCGTGGACGCGAAGCTGCTCGACGCCCTTCCCGAGCTCAAGGTCGTCAGCAAGTTCGGCGTCGGGCTCGACTCCTTCGACCTCAAGGCCATGGCCGCGCGCGGCGTGAAGCTCGCGTGGACGCCGGGCACGAACTCCCGCTCCGTGGCCGAGCTCGCCTTGCTCGCGATGCTCGCGCTGCTGCGCCGCGTGCCGGAGGCCTCGGCCGACCTCGCCGCGGGCAAGTGGGGCCAGCCGAAGGGGACGACGACGACCGGCAAGACGGTCGGCCTCGTCGGCCTCGGCGCCGTCGGCAAGGATCTCGTGCGCCTGCTCGGCCCGTTCGAGACGAAGGTGCTCGCGGCCGATCCCGCGGCGGACGCGGCGTTCCTCAAGGAGCGCGGCGTCGCGCTGACGAGCCTCGACGAGCTGCTGTCGTCCTCCGACGTCGTGAGCCTGCATCTGCCGCTGACGCCCGCGACGAAGGGCCTCATCGGCGCGCGCGAGCTCGCGCGCATGAAGCCGGGCGCGATCCTGCTCAACACCTCGCGCGGAGGCCTCGTCGACGAGGAGGCGCTCCTCGCCGCCCTCGACGCCGGGAAGCTCGCGGGCGCGGCGCTCGACGTCTTCGAGACCGAGCCGCCGCGCGACTCGCGCCTGACGTCGCACCGCAAGGTCCTCGCGACCCCGCACATCGGCGGCTCGACCGAGGAGGCGATCCTCGCCATGGGCCGCGCGGCGATCGCCGGGCTCGACTCCGCGCGCGACGCCGCCGAGTTCCTGCGCGGATGAGCGCGCTGACCGTCCGCTGGGCCGCGGACGGAACGCTGCCGCTCGCCAGGAGCCTCTCCGCCGCCGACAGAGCCGCCGCGCGCGCGGGCTACCTCGCCGTCTCCGCGCGCGTCGGCGCGGAGATCTCCGGCGGCCGCACTTTGCGGCAGGACTGCGGCGGCGAGCTCGCGTCCGCGTGGTGGCACCACCCGGTCTCGTTCAAGGACTGCGAGGACGATCCCGCGTTCGGCCGCATCCTCGCGCTCAAGGCCGTCGAGCGCGCGGCCGCGGAGGCGGGCGCCGACGAGCTCGTCCTGATCGGCGCTCCGCGCGAGCTCGCGAAAGTCCTCGGAAAAGTCTGGGACGTCCGCCTCGAGTCCGCTCCTTTCCGCGCGCCGGAGCCGCTCTGGTGGCTGCGCGCGGCCGCGTCGCGGCTCGCGGGCCTCGCCGAGGCGCTCGCCGACGTCCTCGCGTGCGCGCTCGCGGGACGCCCCTCCGTCGGCGCCGGACGCCCCGCGCTGCTCGGCTATTGGGACTGGTCGGTCGACGAGAGCGGCGACCGCTACTTCAAGGCGCTGCCCGCCGAGCTCGAGAAGCGCGGCGCACCCCCCGTCCGCCTGTGCCGCCTCGAGGCGCGCGCCGGACGCCTCGCCTCCGCGCGCGCCGCGACGCGCGCCGGCGTCGTCCTGCTGCAGTCTTTCCTCGACCCGGGCGACGCGCTCGAGGCGGCCTTCGAGCTCCGGCCGCTCTCGGCCTACCTCCGGCGGCGCGGCGATCCCGCGTTCCGCGCCGCGTTCGTCGAGGGCGGCTTCGACCTGTTCCCCCTGTTCGAGGAGCGACTCCTGCGCGGCTTCCTCGACGGCGGCTTGCCGCGCTGCCTGCTCATCGAGCGCGCGACGCGCCGGGCGCTCGCGGCGCTGAAGCCTTCGCGCGTCGTCCACTTCCTCGAGCACTTCCCGCACGCGCGCGCCGCCTGGGCGGCCGCGAAGGACGCGGGCGTGCCCTCCGCCTGCGTCCAGCACGCGAGCTACGGCACCGAGAAGACCTTCCTGTTCCTCGATCCGGAGCTCGAGACGCGCGGCGCGCCCGACGGGCTCGCGGCCCCCGTCCCGGCGCGCGCGTTCGCGATGGGCGCGCTCGGCCGCGACCACTTCCTGTCCTGCGGCTACTCCGCCGAGCGCGTCCGCCTCACCGGCTCCCCGCGCTACGATCATCTGCGCGTCCAGCCGCGGCGCTCCGCGCGCTCGGGCGGCGGCGTCCGCGTGCTCCTCGCGCCGTCCTTCGACCTCGGCGCCGAGATTCCGATGCTCGAGGCCGCGCTCGAGGCCGCCGCGGGCGTTCCGGGCGCCGAGCTGCGGCTGCGCGACCATCCCGCCGCCAAGCTGAGCGCCACGGCCGCGTACGCCGCCTCCGGCGGTCGCGCGCCCCTGTCCTCCGGGACGCTCGCCGACGACCTCGACTGGGCCGACGCCGTGCTCTTCGTCTCCTCGACCGTCGCCGAGGAGGCCGTGCTCGCCGGCGTCCCCGCATGGCAGTGGCGCCCCGCCGGGCCCGACGCGGCGGCTTTGCCCGAGGCCGCCGACATCCCGCGCTTCTCCTCCGTCGAGGAGCTGCGCGCGGCGCTGGCCTCGTTCAAGCCCGGGCAGGGCCTGCCCGACGAGGCCGCGCGCGCGCGCGTCGTCGAGCGGCTTTTCTTCAAGGCCGACGGCGGGGCGGCGGCCCGCGTCGCCGCCGAAATCGTAGAATGGCCCGCCTCATGAAAGAGCACGACATCCGCCCGAAGGACCTGTTCGACCGCTACCTCGAGCTCGCGAAGCGGGACTCCGAGTCCCTGCTCGGGCGCAAAGCCGGGTTCGAGCGCGTCGACTGCCCCGGCTGCGGCGTCCGCGACCCCGAGCCCGGCCTCGTCAAGGACGGCTACGCCTACTCGACGTGCCGCGCGTGCGGCTCGCTGTATCTCGATCCGCGCCCGACGCCCGCCCAGCTCGCCGAGTTCTACGCGACGGCGGCCTCGGTCGAGTTCTGGTCCACCGACTTCTACGCGAAGACCGAGGAGGCCCGCCGGGAGCGCCTCTTCAAGCCGCGCGCGGCGATGACGGCCGAGCTCGCGGGGCGCCTCGGCCTCCCCGCCGACGCCTCGCTCTGCGACGTCGGCGCCGGCTACGGCATCTTCCTCGAGGAGGCGCGCGCGGCCGGACGCTTCAAGACGTTGGTCGGCGTCGAGCCGGCGAAGGCGCTGGCGGAGACGTGCCGCCGCAAGGGCTTCACGACCATCGAGAAGACGGTCGAGGCCGTGGCGCCCGGCGAGGCCGCGGTCGACCTCGCGACCTGCTTCGAGGTCATCGAACACGCGCACGCCCCCGTCGAGTTCCTCAAGGCGTCCCGGCGCCTGCTCAAGCCCGGCGGCCGCCTGCTCGCGACGACTTTGGTCTGCACCGGCTTCGACATCGCCGTCCTCTGGGAGCGCTCGCGCAGCGTGCACCCCCCGCACCACATCAACCTGCTCTCCGTGGAGGGCATCCGCCGCCTGTTCGCCCGCGCGGGCCTCGAGATCGAGACGCTCGAGACTCCCGGGCGCCTCGACGTCGACATCGTCCGCAACGCGGCCAAGGACGACCCGTCCTTGCCCCTCCCTCGCTTCGTGAAGACCTTGCTGGCGGCCGACGACGCCGCCCGGGCCGCCTTCCAGGACCTCCTGGCCCGGAACCTCCTCTCCTCCCACGTCCGGGTCGTCGCGCGCGCCGCCTGATTCGCTATACTTCCTCGATGGCCAAACCCGTCAAAGGCACCCGCCCCGGCGGCTACCACGCCCTGGGCCCCGGAGGCCTCTCCCCCGCCGAGTTCGCCGACTGGTACCGCTCCCAGGCGGTCGAGCAGTGGCGCAAGCTCGACCTCGCCGCCCTGGGCCGGATCGCGGGCATGATCGAGGCGACCCGCGCCGCCGGCCGCTTCATCTGGGTCTGCGGCAACGGCGGCTCCGCCGCGTCGGCCGCGCACATCGGCTGCGACTTCGGCAAGACGGCCGCCGTGAAGGGCCGCAAGCCGCTCAAGGCCGTCTCGCTCTGCGACAACACCGCCTTCATGACGGCGATCGGCAACGACCTCTCCTTCGACGAGACCTTCTCGCGCCAGCTCGAGACGGTCGCCGCGAAGGGCGACATGGTCCTCCTGATCAGCGGCAGCGGCAACTCGCCGAATCTCCTGCGCGCCGCCAAGACGGCGAAGGCCAAGGGCCTCAAGGTCGCCTCGCTGCTCGGCTTCGACGGCGGCAAGCTCAAGGCCCTCTCCGACGAGTGGCTCCTCGTCCCCTCCGACCAGTACGGGGTGGTCGAGGACATGCACATGTCGATCGCGCACGTCCTGACGTTCTACCTCAAGCAGAAGAAGGCCTGAGGATGAAGCCCGTGAAGACCGTCCTCGTCACCGGCGGCACGGGCCTCCTGGGCAAGGGCATGGAGGAGACGCTTCCCTCCGGCTGGCGCATCGTCAGCCTCCACCAGCGCGACTACGAGGTCACGGGCTCGAAGGCCAAGCATCTCGTCCTCGACATCCGCGACAAGCGCGCGGTCGACCGCCTCTTCGAGAAGCGCAAGTTCGACGCCGTCGTCCACGCGGCCGGCATCGCGAGCGTCGACTACGTCGAGAACCACTACGCCGAGAGCCTCGAGTCCAACATCGTCGGAACGCTCAACGTCACCTCGGCATGCCGGCGCGCGGACACGCACCTGATCTATGTCTCGACGAACGCCGTCTTCGACGGGACGAAGGCGCCGTACCGCGAGACCGACCCGGTCAACCCCGTCAACAAGTACGGCCGCCTCAAGGTCGAGTGCGAGCGCCTCGTGCAGGAGACGCTTAAGCATTGGACGATCGTCCGCCCGATTCTCATGTACGGCTGGAATCACGCGGTCACGCGCCCGAACCCGGCCACGTGGATCTACGAGAAGCTCATGCGCGGCGAGTCCGTCTCGATGGTCACCGACGTCCACGAGAACCCGCTCTACAACATCTCCTGCGGCCGCGCGCTCTGGGCCGCGATCGCCAAGCGCCCGAAGGGGATCATCCATCTCGCCGGCAAGGACTCGGTCGACCGCCGCGAGTTCGCGCTGGCCGTCGCCGAGGCGTTCGGCCTCGACGCGTCCCTCGTGAAGGGCGTGACGAGCAAGGCGTTCCCCGGCATCGCCAAGCGCCCGAAGAACACGACCTTCGTCACCGCGCGCATGGAGCGCGAGCTCGGCGTCAAGCCGATGGGGCTGCGCGAGGGCCTCGCCGCGATGAAGGCCGCGATGGCCGCCAGGGCCTAGCGCCGTGCCGCGCGTGTCGATCGTCGTTCCCGCCTGGAACGCCGAGAAGTTCATCCGCCGCACGCTCGAGACCGTCGCCGCGCAGACCTACCGCGACTTCGAGGTGCTCGTCGTCGACGACGGCTCCGCGGACAAGACGAAGGAGACGGTGGACGCCTTCCTCGCGGAGAAGAAGCTCGCCGGCCGCTGCATCCGCCAGGAGAACAAGAAGATCGCCGGCGCGCGCAACACCGGAATCCGCGCCGCCGCGGGCGAGCTCGTCGCGTTCCTCGACCACGACGACCTCTGGTTTCCCGCCAAGCTCGAGCGCGCCGTCGCGGAGCTGGACGCCAACCCCGGCGCCGACCTCGTCTGCCACCAGGAGAACGTCGTCAAAGACGGCGCCTTCGTGCGCGTGACGCGCAACGGCCCGTGGTCGCCCGACCTCTACGAGCGCCTGCTCTTCGACGGCAACGCCCTGTCGCCCTCGGCGGTCCTCGTGCGCAAGGAAAAGCTGCACGAGGCCGGCCTCTTCCGCGAGAACCCCGAGTTCAACACCGTCGAGGACTACGACCTCTGGATGCGCCTGGCGCGCGTGTGCCGGAGCATGCGGTTCCTCGACGAGATCCTCGGCGAGTACCAGCTCGTCGAGCGCGGCGCGTCGAACAAGATCGTCTACCACAACACGAACCTCGAGCACCTGCTGCGCGACCACTTCAAGGGCTTCGCCGAGCCCGGCTTCCTGCTGCGCGCGCGCATGCGCCGCCGCCTGGGCGCGATGTGCCGCTCCGCCGCGCGGCTGCTCATGGAGCAGGGCGACGTCGAGACCGCCGGCGCCTACGCACGGCGCGCGGCCGAGGAGTGCCCGTGGGACTGGAAGAACTGGGCCGTTCTCGGCCTCTGGGTTCTCCGGCGCGCGGGCTCGTGATGGACCTGACGTCGACGGTCTACTGCCCGCCGCGCGCGAAGGCCCCCTGGCGCCTCGAGGAGCTCTACGCGCCCGCCGCGCTCCGGCATTACGCGTTCGGCCGCCAGGCGCTCGCCGACGCGCTCACCATGGCCGGCGCCGCGGGACGCACCGTTCTCGTTCCGGCGTTCGTCTGCCGCGAGGTCCTCGCCGCGGTCGCCGCCGCCCGCGCCAAGCCCGCGTTCTACGGCGTGTCTCCCGCGCTCGCCCCCGAGGAGGACCCCTCGCGCTGGCCCGACGCCGCGGCCGTGGTCGCCGTGGACTACTTCGGCTGGCCTCAGGATCTCGCGCCGTTCGAGGCGTACGCGCGCCGCACCGGCGCCGTCGTGATCGAGGACGCCGCGCACGCGCTGCTCTCGCGCGACTCCGGCGGCCGCCTCCTCGGGACGCGCGCGCCGCTCGGCGTGCTGAGCCCGCGCAAGTCGCTGCCGATCCCCAACGGCGGAACGTTGGCGGCCTCCCCCGCGCTCGCGGCGAAGCTGCCGCCGCAGCGCGCGCACGAGCCGATTCCCGGCCGGCGACCCGCGCTCAAGGCCGCCGCGCGCCCGCTCCTGGCGCTCGGCGGCGCGAAGGCCGCGCTCGCCTTGCTCTCGGCGTGGCGCTCCGCGCGCTCCTCCGGGGCGTCGAAGGAAGGCTTCCCGGACGCCGCCCCGTGCCCGGAGCTCGCCGCGCCGCTCGTCTGCGCCGACCCCGCCGTCGAGGTCTCGCGCCGCCGCGCGCTCTGGAGCCTGTGCCGCGAGCTCACGGCCGGCAAGGCGGAGCCGCTCTTCGCCTCCCTTCCCGACGGGACCGCCCCCTACGCGTTCGCCTACCGGGCCGGGGACGAGGCCGCCGCGCGCGCGCTGTCGGGCGCGGGGCTCGCGTCGCTGCCGTGGCCCGAGCTGCCGGAGGAGATCGCCCCCTCCGCTCCCGAGCGGTACCGCGACGTGAGGCTCGCGCACTTCCTATGGTGACCTTCCGCGAGGTCGGCTCCGAGGAGGCCGCTCGCGAGTGGGACGGCTGGCTCGCGGGCTTCGAGGGCCGCGGCATCCGCCAGTCGAACGCGTGGGCCGCGCACAAGACCGGCGGCTGGAAGCCGGAGCGCTTCGTCCTCCTCGACGGCGGGCGCCCCGCGGCGATGGCCCTGGCGCTGACGCGGCGCGCGCCGCTCGGCGCGGCGACGCTCGCCTGGATCAACGCGGGCCCGCTGTTCCGCGACGCCGCCGCGCTGCGCGCGCTCCTCGACGGCGTCGTCGCGCGCTTCTCGCGCGTTCCGCGCTCGGTCGTGCGCGTCGCGCCGCGCGTGCCGGCCTCGCCGGAGATCGAGGCGGCTCTGCGCGGCGCGGGCTTCGTCCCCGCGCGAACGGCGCTCGACTCGGGCCGCACCGTCTTGGTCGACCTGACGCCGAGCCTCGAGGCCCTGCGCGCCGGGCTCGACCGCAAGTGGCGCAACCAGCTCAAGAAAGCGGAGGCCGCGGCTCCTTCGTTCGAGACGGGCTCGGACCGGGCCTTCCTCAAGCGCTTCCTCGCCCTGCACGAGGAGACGCGCGGCCGCAAGAAGCTCGACGACGGGATCACGCTCGCCTCGCTCGAGAAGGCCGCGAAGGACTTCGGCCCGGCGCTCACCTTCTTGCTCGGCTCCGCGAGCGGAGCCGACGGCTGCGCCCTTTCTTGGTGGACGGCCGCGGGCCGCGCGACCTTGTGGCTGTCGGCCGCGAGCGCGTCCGGCATGGCCGCGTGCCTGCCCAATGCCGCGTACTGGGAGGCGATCGCGCGCCTCAAGGCCGCGGGCGTCCGCGAATTCGATCTTTCCGGCATCGACGCCGCGAAGAACCCCGGCGTGACGCACTTCAAGCTCGGCACGGGCGGCGCGGAGATCGAAGCTCCCGGCGAGTGGGACTGGTCGGCCACGCCTCTGCCGAAGGCCGCTTTCAACGCGCTGCTCGGCGCGGTCCGCGGGAGGCTCAAGTGAGCCTCAAGCACTCGGTCTGGCGCGCCGCCGCCGCCGCGCGCTCGCTTCTGCCCGCGACGGTTCCGAGCGGCCTGCGCGCGCTGTGCTACCACTCGGTCGGAGCGCCGCTTCCCGGCGACCCGTACGGGCTCGCGACGTCCCCGGAGGCGTTCCTCGCGCAGATGGCGCTCGTCGCGACGGGCCGGTTCGGCAGGCCGGTCTCGCTCGGCTCCGCGAGGCTCGACGGCACGCCCGAGCTCGCGGTGACGTTCGACGACGGCTTCGCCGACACGCTCCACGCCGCGGCGCCCGTCCTGGCGAAGCTCAAGCTTCCCTTCACCGTCGCGGTGACCAAGGCCTTCATCGAGGGCGGCCGCCCGCCGCACCTCGACGCCGCGCGCCTGCGCGAGCTCGCGAAGGTCCCCGGCGCCGAGATCGGCGCGCACGGCGCCGCGCATCTGCGACTCGCGGACGCAGACGACGCCGCGCTCGCCGCCGACCTCGCCGACTCGCGGAAGTTCGTCGAGGACGCGCTCGGCGCGCCGTGCCGCGTCATGACCTGGCCTCACGGCTCGGCTTCGCGCCGGACCGCCGCCGCCGCGAAGGCCGCGGGCTTCGTCCGCGGGGGCTGCTCGCTCTACGGCGTCAGCGGCCCGGACCGCGACCCGCTGCTGCTCAAGCGCACCGAGATCGTCGGCTTCGACGGCATCTCCGATTTCGAGGCCAAGTGCTCCGGCGGCTGGGACTTCTTCGCCCTGCGCCAGGGGGATCCCGCCGCGTGAGCGACGTCCTGATCCTCTCGAGCGTCGAATGGGGCGCCGCGCGTCAGCGCCACCACGCGTTCGCGGCGCGCTGGGCCGCCGCGGGACGCCGCGTGTTCTTCGTCGAGAACACCGGCTTCCGCTCGCCCGGCCTCAAGGACGCGCGCCGCGTCGCGCGCAAAGCCGCCGGCCTGCTCGCGCCCTCGGCCGCGAAGACCCTCGAGCCCGTGCCGAAGGGCGTCGTCGTCGTCAACCCGGCCGTGCTGCCGCCGACCGCGGGCGCCTTCCGCGCCGCGAACGCCGCGGTGCTCGTGCCGCGCCTCGTCGCGAAGCTGCGCTCGCTCGGCCTCGGCCCCGCGCCGCTCGCCGTCTGCTACCTGCCGACCGCGACGACGCTCGCGATCCTCGACGCCGTCGCGCCCTCGAAGGTCCTCTACGACTGCGTGGACAACTTCGCCGGCCACCCGACGCCGCCGCGCGACCTCGCGGCGACCGAGGAGGCCCTGCTCGACCGCGCCGACCTCGTGACCGTCACCTCGCGGGGGCTGCTCGAGAAGCTCGAGGGACGGCATCCGCGCGTCCTCGAGCTCCATCACGGCGTCTCCGAGCCGTTCTTCCTCTCCTCCTCGCCGAAGCGCTTTACGCGCGCGTGCTACTTCGGCACGGTGTGGAGCGTCCTCGACTACGCCGCGATCGCGGCGCTCGCCGGCTCCGGCGTCGACGTCGAGCTCGTCGGACCCCGCAAGGAGGCGCCGCCGCCGCTGCCCGCGCGCGTCAAGCTGCGGGACGCCGTGCCGCACGCGGAGCTGCCGCGCCTGCTCGAGGAGGCGGACATGCTGCTGCTCCCCTACGCATCCGTCGCCTACAACGAGGGCGTCGCTCCGGCCAAGCTCTACGAGTGCCTCGCGACCGGCCGCCCCGTGCTCAGCTCGCCGCTGCCGTCGCTCGCGGGTCTCGGCGGCGTCCTCGACTTCCGCCGGACGCCCGCCGAATGGGCCGCGGCGCCGGCGGAGCTGTCCGCGCTCGAGAAGGACGGCTCCCGCCGCGCCGCGCGCGTCGCCCTCGCGCGCGAGCATTCCGAGGAGCGCGCCTTCGCCGCCCTCGAGTCCGCTCTCGGAGGCTCCCGATGACGTCCACCGCCATGGCCACCCTCGGCGCGGCCGCTCTCGGCCTGTGCCTGCCGCTCTCGATCGCCGGCATGAACGTCGCGCTCGCGGTGCTCACGATCGCGGCCCTGCTGCGCGGCGGACGCGGCGCGCGCATGACGCCGCTCGCCGCCGCCGCGATCGCCTACGCGGCGTGGGGCCTCGTCTCCGCGGCGTTCTCGCCGGACCGCGCGGCGTCCGCGCAGGACGCGCTCAAGGACTGGCACCGCCTCTGGGCTTTGACGATCATGCTCGCCTCCCTGCCCGCCGCCGACGAGGACCGCGTCCTCAAGGCCGCGGGCGCCGGCGCGGCCGCGGCCGCTTTGCTCGGGCTCTGGAAGCCGCTCGCCGCGCTGATCGCGGGCGGAGCGATGCAGCGCGCGGCCGCGACCGTCCACCCCGTCACCTTCGGCTGGCTCATGGCGCTGGCGTGCTTCGCGTTCCTCGCGGGCGCGCTCGCGGCCTCGACGGCGGCGGCGCGGCGCCTCTCCGGCGCCGGGGCCCTGCTGTGCTTCGCCGCGCTCGCGTTCTCGCAGACTCGCTCGGCCCAGCTCGCCTTCGCCGCGGGCCTCGTCGCGGCGGGCGCCGCGCGGCCGCGCTGGCGCAAGCTCGCGCTCGGCGGAGTCCTCGCGTGCGCCGTCGCCGGCGGCGCGGTGATCGCCCTCGCGCCGGCGGCCGGACGCGAGCGGGGCCTCGCCGCGGGGCTCGGCCCCCGCGCCGAGCTCTGGAAGGTCGCCTGGAGCGCGTCGCGCGAGCGGCCGCTGACCGGCCTCGGGCCCGGCGGCTACAAGACGTACTACGCCGCGCACGGCCCCGTCGTAGACAATCAGGCCGTCTGGTCGAACGCGCACAGCCTCTACCTGCACCAGCTCGCCGAGCGCGGCCTGCCGGGCCTGCTGATCGCCCTCGCCTTCCTCGCGACCGCGTTCGCGGGAGCCTGGGCGCGCCGCGCCGAGCCCGCGGGCGCCGTCGCCGTCGCCGCGACGGCCGCGTTCGCGGTCTTCTGCGCCTTCGAGACCGCCCTGCAGACGGAGCAGGCGGCGACGGCCTTCCTCGCGGTCTGGGCGTGGGCTCAGAGCCGCCCGCGCGAAATGGTAAACTCGCTGCGATGAGCCGCAAAGTCCTGTCGATCCTCATTCCGGTCTACAACGAGAAGGCCACTCTGCTCGAGCTGCTCCGCCGCGTCGAGGCGGTCGCCCTCCCGGTGGACAAGCAGATCGTCCTCGTCGACGACGGCTCGACCGACGGCACGCGCGAGATCCTCGCCGGCCTCGGCTCGCGCGCGACCGTGATCCTGCACGAGCGCAACCGCGGCAAAGGCGCCGCGGTCCGCACCGCCCTCGCGGCCGCGACCGGCGACTGGGCGATCATCCAGGACGCCGACCTCGAGTACGACCCCGCCGACTACCCGGGCCTGCTCGCGCCGCTGCTCGACGGCCGCGCCGACGCCGTCTACGGCTCGCGCTTCCTCGGGGGCCCGCACCGCGTGCTCCTGTTCTGGCACTACGTGGGCAACGTGTTCTTCACTCTCCTCACGAACGCGCTCTACAACATCAACCTCTCCGACATGGGGACCTGCTACAAGGCCTTCGAGACCGCGAAGATCAAGGCCGTGCCGCTCGAGAGCGAGCGCTTCGGCATCGAGGCCGAGATCACCGCGAAGATCTGCAAGCGCCGCTTCCGCCTCTACGAGGTTCCGATCTCCTACAGCGGCCGCACCTACGCCGAGGGCAAGAAGATCACCTGGCGCGACGGCTTCTCCTACCTGTGGTGCCTGCTGCGGTACCGCATCGCCGACTGATGGCCAAGACAAAAGTCTTCCAGGTCGTCGAATGCGGCGGGCCGGGCGGGACGGGCGAGCAGGTCGCCGCGATCTGCAACGGGCTCGATCCCGCGCGCTTCGAGGTCTCCCTCGTCTTCGCCGCGCGCGGGACCTCTCCCGACGAGTACCGCGCGAAGTGCGCGGGCGCGAAAGCCGCGTACTTCATCCCCGAGATGACGCGAGAGATAGCGCCCTCCGCCGACGCCGCCGCGTTCCGCAAGCTCCGCCGCCTGCTCGCCGAGCACAAGCCCGACGTCGTGCACGCGCACTCCTCGAAAGCCGGCGTGCTGGGCCGCGCGGCCGCGAAGGCCGCGGGCATCAAGCGCGTCTACTACACGCCGCACGGCTACGGCTTCCTCCAACAGGATCGCTCCGCCGCCGCGCGCCTGCTCTACAAGACGGTCGAGGCGGCCGCCTCGCGCGTCGGCGAAATCGTCGCGTGCTCGCCCGGCGAGGCCGCTCAGGCCCGCGCGCTCGCCGGCCGGCGCCCCGTCCACGTCGTCCCCGACGCCTATCTCGGCTCGTTCCTCGACCCCAAGCCGCACGACGGGCTGCTCGTCGGCGCCTCGGGCCGCATGGCCTACGCGCGCAACCCCGACGCGTGGGTGCTCCTCGCCCAGCGCCTGACCGACTCGCGCAACGGCCTCAAATGCCTGTGGATCGGCGGCGGCGAAGAAGAGCCGCGCATCAACACTCATCTCGAGAACATGAACCTCAAGGGCCGCGTCGAGGTCACCGGCTGGCTGCCCGCCGAGGCCGCGCGCGACCGCCTGCGCGAGCTCGACCTCTTCGTCCATTACTCGCGCTGGGACGCGATGCCGAACTCGGTGCTCGAGGCGATGGCCGCGGGTCTTCCCGTCGTCGCCTCCGACAACTCGGGAAACCGCGACGCGGTCGAGAACGGCGTCACCGGCTTCCTCGTCCGCACCGAGATGGAGCTCCTCGAGGCCTGCCAGAAGCTCATCGACGACAAAGCGCTGCGCCTCAAGCTCGGAGCGGCCGGCCGCGAGCGGATCAAGCGCGACTTCTCGCCCGAGCGCATGCTCTCCCAGCTCTCCGCCCTCTACGCGGCCTAGCCTCCCGGGCCCGTCGGGGGAATTGATATAATTCCCCTCGGATGACCCTGCGAGACCGGACCCGCCGCGACGAGGCGGCGGCCCCCCCGAAAGCTTCCGCCGGACTGCCCCCGTGGCTGCGCCACGCCCTGCGCACGGCCTTCCACCTCGTCTTCGACGCCGCCGCCGTCTGGGGCGCCTACCGGGCCGCGTTCTGGCTGCGCTTCGAGTGCGCGGCGTTCCTCGAGCGCTTCCCGCTCGCCGGCGACCCCGTCTCCTGGGAGCCCTACCGCGCGTCGCTCCCCGCCGCCGTGCTCATCTGGCTGTCGGCCTTCCACCTCAACCGGCTCTACACGGCCTACTGGGGCACCGCCGCCGACCGATTCCTGCAGATCGTGAAGGCCTGCGCGATCGCCGCCGGCGCCGTCCTCGTCGCCGCGTTCCTCTACGAGCGCCTCGCCTATTCGCGCCTGATGCTCGCCGCGGCGTTCCCGCTCGGCGTCCTCCTCGTCTGCGCGAGCCACGCGCTCGCCCTGTGGCTCGACGAGCGCCTCGCGCGCCTTGAGGCCGCGAAGCCCGTCCTGCTCGTCGGCGGCGGCGCCGTCGCGCAGCTGCTGCGCGCGCGCATCCTCGAGCGCCACCCGGGCGCGACGGTCGTCGAGCGCGACGCGCTCCCGCCGATCGAGGAGCTCGAGCGCCTGCTCGCGTCGGCCGACTGGTACGAGCTGATCCTGCTGCGCACACCGGACACCCACGAGCGCGCGCTCGCCGCCGCCGAGGCCGGCGAGGCGCGCGGCGTCGGCTTCAAGATGATCCCCGACCTCCTCGAGATCCGCATGGGCGAGGTCCAGATGGACCACCACCTGGGCCTGCCCGCCTACCGCATCAAGCACTCCTCGCTGACGCGCGCCAACTTCCTCACGAAGCGCGTCTTCGACGTCGTCTTCTCCTCTCTCCTGCTGCTCGCGACCGCGCCGATGTGGCTCGTGATCTGCGTCCTCATCAAGCTCGACTCGCCGGGCCCGATCCTGTTCACGCAGAAGCGCTACGGCTTCAAGCGCCGCGTCTTCGAGGCGTTCAAGTTCCGCACGATGGTCGCCGACGCCGAGAAGAAGATCGACTCGGTGAAGGACCTCAACGACACGAAGGGCGCCTTCTTCAAGTCGAAGAAGGACCCGCGGGTCACGCGCGTCGGCAAGTGGCTCCGCCGCTTCTCCCTCGACGAGTTCCCGCAGTTCCTCAACGTCGTGCTCGGCGACATGAGCGTCGTCGGCCCGCGCCCGCTCGCTCTCACGACCGGCGAGGTCGAGGCGCTCGAGCGCGAGTTCGGCGCGACCGCGAAGAAGCGCATGAACATCCTGCCCGGCATCACCGGACTGTGGCAGGTCTCGGGCCGCTCGGACGTCTCGAGCGAGCAGCGCTTCGGATTGGATTTGTTCTACATCGAGCAGTGGTCGCTCGGGCTCGATCTCGAGATCATCGTGAAGACGCCTGCCGTCATGATTTTCGGCAAGGGGGCCTATTGACCGCTATCGCCGTCGACATCCCGCTTCTCACCCTGAAGGGCCAGCACCAGGAAATCGGCGGCGAGGTCAAGGCCGCCGTCGCGCGCGTGCTCGACTCCGGCGTCTTCATCCTCGGCCCGGAGAACAAGGCGTTCGACGCCGAGTTCGCCGCCGCGGTGGGCTCCAAGTTCTGTCTCGGCGTGGACTCCGGAACGTCCGCGCTCGAGCTCGCGCTCGAGGCCGCCGGCGTCGGCCCGGGGGACGAGGTCATCGTCCCGACGTTCACCTTCATCGCGACCGCGACCGCGGTCTCCGTTCTCGGCGCCACGCCCGTCTTCGCCGACTCCGACGACGCGACGCTCACGCTCTCGCCGGCCTCCGTCGAGAAGCTGATCACGAAGAAGACGAAGGCGATCGTCGCCGTCCACATCTTCGGCCAGCCCGCCGATCTCGATCCGCTCCTGGCGCTCGCGAAGGCGAAGGGACTGGCCCTCATCGAGGACTGCGCCCAGTCGCACCTCGCGACCTACAAAGGACGCCCGACGGGCTCGATCGGCGACCTCGGCGCGTTCAGCTTCTACCCGTCGAAGAACCTCGGCGCGGCAGGCGACGCGGGCTCGGTCACGACGAACGACCCGAAGCTCCGCGACGCGGTCAACGAGCTCCGCAACTGCGGCCGCTCCGCCGCCGCCGGCTACGACCACGTGCGCGTCGGCCACAACTGCCGCCTCGACGAGGTGCAGGCCGCCGTCCTGCGCGTGAAGCTGCTGAGGCTGCCGGCCTGGACCGCGGCGCGCCGCAAGATCGCCGCCCGCTACGACGAGGGCCTGCGCGGCCTGCCTTTGCGCCTGCCGCCGCTCGGCGCGGACGGGACGACTCCCGTCTTCCACCTCTACACGATCCGCGGCGAGCGCCGCGACGCGCTCGCCGCGCACCTGCGCTCGAAGGGGATCGGCACCGGAGTCTACTACCCGGCGCCGTGCCACCTCCAGCCCGCCTACGCGGGCAAAGGCGCCGCGAAGGGCTCGCTGCCCGTCGCGGAGAAGGCCTCGCGCGAGGTCCTGTCCGTGCCGATGTTCCCCGAGCTGCCGGGAGCCGACGTGGACCGCGTGATCGACGCCGTGCGCTCCTTCTTCCGCTGACCGTGGCGCGGATCCTCTTCGTCTCGACGTCGACCACCGTCGGCGGAGCGGAGAAAACCCTCCACGCGCTGGCGACGCTCATCGACCCGAAGAAGAACCAGGTCGCGTGCGTCGTCAGCCTCAAGCCCGAGGGCGAGTACGCGCGCAAGCTCAAGGCGCAGGGCCACAAGGTCGAGACGCTCGGCCTGACGGGCGCGCCGCGGCCCGCCGACGCGGCGCGGCTGGCGAAGATCATCGAGCGCGAGCGGCCCGACCTCGTCCACGCGGTGATGTACCAGGCGATCCAGCTCTGCCGCCTCGCCAAGCCGAAGGTGTCCTTCCCCTTCAAGCTCGTGACCTCGCCGCGGGTCCACTACCGCACGCGCTCGGCGCTCACTTTGCTCGTCGACCGCGTGCTCAAGGGGCGCGACGACCTCCTGATCGCGGAGTCCTCGGCGAGCCGCGACTTCCTCGTCGGAAAGCTCGGCTACGCGCCCGCCAAGGTGAAGGTGATCCGCAACGGCGTCGATCTCGCCGGCTGGCCCGCGTCGAAGGTGGACCGCCAGAAGAAGCGCCTGGAGCTGCGGCTCGGCGGAAACGACCTCCTCGTCGGCGCGATCGGCCGCCTCGACAAGCAGAAGGGCCACGCGACCTTGATCGAGGCGATGGCGCGCTGCAAAGCCGCCGGGCTGCGCTGCGTGATCATCGGCGACGGCCCCGAGCGAGCGCGGCTCGAGGGCATGATCCGCTCGCGCGAGCTCGAAAAATTCGTCTGGCTGCCCGGCGAGAAGACCGACGTCGCCGCGTGGCTCTCCGCGTTCGACGTCTACGCGCTGCCCTCGCTGTGGGAGGGCCTGCCCAACGCCCTTCTCGAGGCGATGGCGCTCGGCCTCCCCGTCGTCGCCTCGAAGGTGGACGGCGTGCCCGAGGCCGTCGAGAACGGCAAGACCGGCCTCCTCGTCCCCCCGTCGGACCCGCGCGCCCTCGCCAACGCGCTCAAGGAGCTCGCCGTCGATCCGGGCAAGCGCGCCGCCCTCGGCGCGGCCGCCGCGGCCTCGGTCGCCGAGAAGTTCACGATCCGCCGCATGATCGCCGAGTACGAGGAGACGTACGCCTCGGTCCTGTCCCGCTGACCGCCCGTTTTGGTAGCGTAGGCGCATGATCACCCCCCTTCTCCTCGCCGCGGCCCTGTCCGCGTCCGCCGCGCCCCATCCTTTGGATCCCTTGTCCGCCTCCGAGATCCAGGCCGTGTCCGCCATCCTGAAAGAGAAAAAGATCGTGGCCGACGGCGTCTTCACTCCGTACGTGGCGCTCGAGGAGCCGGCGAAGTCCTGGAGCGACGCCCCCGCGCCGCGCCGCGCGCGAGTCGTTGTCTACGACCGGACCGCCAACAAGATGGGCGAATCCGTCGTGAACCTCGAGACCAAGGAAGCGACGTGGACCGAGCGTCCGGGCGGCCAGCCGAACGTCATGCTCGAGGAGTTCGAGAAGTTCCCGGCCGTCGTGAAGGCCGACGAGAAGTGGCGCGCCGCGATGACGAAGCGCGGCCTCGACCCCGACAAGCTCTGGGTGGACCTCTGGGCGCCGGGACCGATGTCCGCCGCCGAGAAGAAGAGCGGCAAGCGGTTGCTGCGCGCGCTCGCGTACGTCTCCGAGGGCAACAAGAACCCCTACGCGCACCCCGTCGAGGGCGTCATCGCGCTCTTCGACGCGAACGCGCGCAAGGTCATCGACCTCGTCGACAGCGGCATCGTCCCCGTCTCGACGGCCAAGGGCGACTTCGACGACGCCTCTAACCCGCCCGCGCGCCCCGGCCTCAAGCCGCTGAAGGTCTCGCAGCCGCAGGGTCCGAGCTTCGAGCTGAAGGGCAATCACGTGCGCTGGCAGAACTGGGACTTCCGCTTCGCGCTCCACCCGCGCGAGGGGCCCGTCCTCTACCGCGTCGCGTACCAGGACGGCAAGGAGCTCCGGCCGGTGCTCTACCGCGCCTCCTTGTCCGAGATGCTCGTGCCGTACGGCGACGCCGACCCGAACTGGTCTTTCCGCAACGCCTTCGACGAGGGCGAGTACGGCATCGGCCGCATGGCCGGCCCGATCGAGCCGCTGAAGGACGCCCCGGCGAACGCCGTCTTCGTCGACGTCGACTTCGCCGACGACCTCGGCAAGCCCTACAAGGTCGAGAAGGCCATGGCGATCTTCGAGCGCGACGGCGGCCTGCTCTGGAAGCACCTCGACATGTTCGTCGCCAACCAGAACCAGTCGCGCCGCGCGCGCGAGCTCGTGCTCACCTTCATCGCGACGATCTCGAACTACGACTACCAGCTCTCGTGGGTGTTCCGCCAGGACGGCACGATCGGCGTCGAGTGCGGCCTGACGGGCATCATGCTCGCCAAGGGCGTGCCGGCGCGGAGCGAGTCGGAGCTCGACCACGGCTCCGCGCACAACTCCCACCTCGTCGCCCCGGGAGTCGTCGCGCCGCACCACCAGCACTTCTTCAACTTCCGCCTCGATTTCGACGTCGACGGGACCGCCAACCGCGCCCTCGAGCACAACGTGCGCGCCGGCGTAAGCCCGCTCGGAAACGCGATGATCATGGAGGAGACCGTTCTCGCCAGCGAGAAGAAGGCCCGCCGCGACATGAGCCTCGCCTCCGCGCGCAAGTGGAAGGTCGTGAGCTCCTCGCGCAAGAACGAGCTCGGCGGCGCGACCGGCTTCGCTTTGATCCCCGGCGAGAACAGCCTCGTCTACCTCAAGGACTCCTCTCCCGTCCGCCGCAAAGGCCGCTTCGTCGACCACCACGTCTGGTTCACGAAGTACGACCCCGACCAGCTCCACGCCGCCGGCTGGTTCCCGAACCAGGGCGAGGAAGGCAAAGGCCTTCCCGAGTGGACCGAGGACGACGCGACGCTCGACGGCGAGGACCTCGTCCTCTGGTACACCTTCGGCGTCACGCACATCCCGCGTCCCGAGGACTGGCCGGTCATGCCCACCCACTCGACCGGCTTCAAGCTGATGCCCAACGGGTTCTTCCCCCGGAACCCGGCCCTGGACGTCCGGTA
>CAYVFO010000024.1:0-25297 GCA_964450975.1 uncultured Elusimicrobia bacterium
CGTCCATCTCGGCGGCGAGCGGGCTCGTGAGCCCGTCGCGCGGGCCCGGCGCGCCGGGCTCGTTCAGCGCCGACACGCGCTCAAGGCTCTCCGCGAGCTCCGGCTGCGCGGGATCGGGCGCGCCGCCGTCGAGCACGGTCAAGAGCGCGGCCTCGCGCGGCGTGAGCGGCTCCGCGGCCGCGGAGCGCAGGCGCTCGGCGGGCTGGCGCGGAACGCGCAGCGCGTCGCCCTCGCCGGGCGGCGGCAGGGCCGCGGCGCGGCAGAGCTCGCGCAGGTACGTCGACGGGACCGACGCCTTTCCCTCCTCGTCGGACCTGGGATACACCAGGACGAGCCGCTCCTTCGCGGACGCGGCGGCGAGGTAGAAGAGCAGGCGCTCCTCCTCGTGGCCCGCGGCTTTGCGGCCGATCCAGTACCCGGCCGGATGCCGCAGGACCGCGCGCGCCGCGTCGCGCAGCAGCGGATCCTCGAGCACCTGGCGCGGGAAGAGCTTCTCCTTGAGGCCGATCAGGATCACGGCGCGGAAGCGCGCGCCGCGCGCGTCCATCGCGTCGAGCGCGCGCACGCCGAGCGAGCCGTCGCCCGCGTCGCGCGTCGCGCGCGAGAGCTTGCGCTCGAGCGCCTCGAGGAAGCGCTCCCACGAGCAGTCCTCGCCGAGCCGGTCGAACGCGGCGAGCTGGTCGAGCGCCTCTCCGACCGCCTCCCACGCGTCGCGCTCCGCGGCCGACGCCTGGCGCGGGAGCTCGAGGTGCTCGTCGAGAACGGCGCGCGCCTCGGCGGCGCGCGCCGACCAAGCGGCCGGCGGCGTCCCGAGCCGCTCGGAGAGACCGGAGACGAACGCCCACAGCGCCTTCGCGTCGGAGGCCGCGATCTCCTCGCCCGGCAGGCCCTCGCGCACGCGGCGCGGCCGGAGCTCGACGGGCGCGCCGATCCGCGGCTCGAGCTTGCCGCGCCACTGCAGCCAGCCCGCGCGGATGCCGAGGCCCTCGATGAGCCGGCGCCACGCGGCGGCGCGGCCGGGCTCGGTCTTGAAGTACGGCGAGCCGGCGAGGTCCAGGGCGACGCGCGCCGGGAAGTCGCGCTCGCGCAAAGTCAGAAGGTCGAGCGCGGCCTTCGCGAGCGGGCGCCGCAGCACCGGCTCGCCGCACGAAAGGTCGAGCGGGACGCTCTCCGCGGCGAACGCGTCGGCCAGCGCGGCGCGGTAGGGCTCGAGCGAGCGGCCGACGACCGCGATCTCGCGGTACGGGACGCCGCTCCGCGCCAGACGCAGCGCCTCCTTCGCGGCCGCCCACGCCTCGTCGCGCGCGCCCGACGCCGAGATCACCGCGACCGAGCCGGACGCCGCGCGCGGCGGCGACGCCGGATCGAACAGCGCGTCGAGCGCCGGGCCGAGCGCGGTGCCGGCGCCGCCGGCGGCGTCCGCCGGCTCGAGCGCGGCTCCCGACAGGTGCTGCTCGAAGAGCTCGTCGGAGAAGCGGAACGCGGGATGGCCCTTGCGGTACGGAAAGTAAAGCCGCGTCGCGCACGACGACGAGACCGCCTTGAACACGTCGAGCTGGAGCCCCGTGACGTCGTAGAAGCCGTAATAGAGGACCTCGCGGAACCCGGCGAGCCATTTGGAGGCGTGCGCGGCCTCCGCGGCGCGGCGGATCAGCGCCGAGGGCGCCAGGATGCCGAGCTTCTTGAGCTCCGCGGCGTAGGCGGCGGACAGCGCGAGCAAAGCGTTGAGGCGCGCGGCCTCCTGCTCGTCCTGGAGCAAAGTCGAGCCGAAGTGCTCGGCGACCTGGCCCGGGTCGACGCCCGCGTCGAGGAGGTCGCGCAGGCTCGAGCGCACCGCCGAGGCGAGCGCCTTCGGCCGCAGCTCCTTCGCGATGCCCAAAGACGGCGCGCGGTCGAGCACGCGGTCCACCACGGCGTCGTGGAGCACGGGGTCGGAGACGAGCGCGGCGTCGGGGAAGCCGGCCTCCTCGACGATCGACGCGGCGAGCGAGTGGAACGTGTGGAAGTGGACGCCGAGCGTCGGGATTCCCTTTTCGACGGCGAGCAGGCGCTGCAGCCGGTCGGCCAGGACGCGCGAGGGCGCGACGACGAGCACGGGCTTGCCGCCCGGGCCGGGCGCGAGCTCCTTGATGCGGGCCGCGAAGACGTCCTCGAGCGCCTCGAAGGGCCCGTGGACGACCGTCAGGCCTCCTTTTCCGGCGCTCATGCCCCCAGTTTACCGTTTTGCTATCCTACCCGCCATGGCCATCCCCACGACCCCTCCGTCGGGATTCCGCGACTTCCTGCCCGATCAGGTCGCGGCGCGCGCGCGCGCGATCGAGACGATCTCGCGCGTCTACCGCTCCTACGGCTTCCAGCCCGTCGCGACGTCCGCGGTCGAGGACCTCTCCGTGCTGCTCGGCCAGGGCGGCGGCGAGAACGAGAAGCTCATCTTCAAGATCATGAAGCGCGGCGAGGCGCTCGAGCGCGCCCACGCCGAAAAGACGGACTTGGCCGACTTGGGCCTGCGTTTCGACCTCACTTTGCCGCTCGCGCGCTGGTACTCGAAGCACGGCTCGCAGCTGCCGCACCCGTTCAAGGCGTTCCATCTCGGTCCCGTCTGGCGCGCGGAGCGCGCGCAGAAGGGCCGCTACCGCGAGTTCACGCAGTGCGACATCGACATCGTCGGCGCCGACTCCTGGGGCGCCGAGACCGAGGTCATCGCCGCGATCCTCGCCGTCTTCAAGGAGCTCGGCCTCTCGGGCGTGAAGGTCCACCTCAACGACCGCCGCCTCGTGGACGCCGCGCTCGCCGCCGCCGGCGTCGCCGAGGCTCAGCGCGGACTCGCGTGCGTGATCGTCGACAAGCTCGACAAGATCGGCCGCGAGAAGGTGCTCGAGGAGCTCGCCGCGCTCGTCGGCGCCCCGGTCGCCGCGAAGCTCGAGACGTCCCTGCTCTCCGAGAGCGGCGAGGCCGCCGACCCGCTCGACAAGATCATCAAGGCCGTGAAGGCGCTCGTCCCCGGCGCGGAGCTCGTCGTCGACCCGAGCCTCATGCGCGGCATGGGCTACTACACCGGCCCCGTCTTCGAGTTCCGCCACGCGTCGCTCTCCGGCTCGCTCGGCGGCGGCGGCCGCTACGACAAGCTCACCGAGAAGTTCGGCGGCGCCTCGACGCCCGCGTGCGGCGGCTCTATCGGCTTCGAGCGCCTCATGCTCATCCTCGAGGAGAAGGGCGGCTCCGGGGCGCTCGGCGCGCCCGACGCGGTCGTGACCGTGTTCTCCGACGAGCTGCGCGGCCGCTCGCTCGAGGTCGGCGCCGCGCTGCGCGCCAAGGGCCTCGCGGTCGACGTCTATCCGGGCTCGGGCAAGCTCAAGGCCCAGTTCAAGTACGCCGACCAGAAGAAGGCCGCCTACGCGCTCGTCATCGGCCCCGACGAGGCCGCGCGCGGCGTCGTGCAGGTGAAGTCCCTCGGCAGCGGCGAAGAGCAGGCGCTCACGCTCGACGAGGCCTGCGCGCTCATCGCCGGAAAGCACTAAAGTGAGCCGGGCGTTCGTCAAAGAGGACGCGCAGGGCCCCGACGAGGATCCCTCCGAGCGCCCCCTCTCCTCGCTCCCGAACTACTGCACGCCGCGCGGCATCAAGCTCTATCAGGACGAGGAGGCGCGCATCGCCTCCGAGCTCGAGGGCTTCGCCGGCGCGCAGGAGAATCCCGAGCGCAAGAAGCGCAAGCGCACGCTCGAGCGCGACCTCAGATGGGTGCGCGCGCGGCTCGAAGCCGCGATTCCGGTCGATCCGGCCAACCTCCCCAAGGATCAGATCCGCTTCGGAGCGTCCGTCGTCCTCAAGGACGCGGCCGGGAAGGAGAAGAAGCTGCAGATCGTCGGCGTGGACGAAGCCGACGAGGCGAAGGGGCTTTTGACCTGGGCCTCGCCTCTCGCCGACTCGATGCTCGGCCTCAAGGCGGGTCAGACTCTCGACTGGAACGGCGAGACCTGGACCGTCCTTTCGATCAACTACTGATAATCACGCGCACCGGTGCGCGTAAATTCCCGGTGGCAAAAGGCCTCCGCCGGGCTATACTAGGAACATGAAGCCCACCCCCCTGCTTCTGGCCCTTCTCCTCGCCGTCCCCGCGTCCGCCGGCTGGCGCGACGTCGACTCCTCGGACTTCAAGCTCGCCGCGCCGCCCGCGAAGGGCAGCGCGGCGTATAAAGCGGACTTCGACGAGCTGCTGCGCTGGCAGGCCGCGCGCACCTCGGAACAGTGCGCGCTCGCGACGGCGCAGGAGCATCCGGGCCTCGACTCGTTCTACGGAGGCGCCGGCCTGCTGACCGACAAGGAGATCGAGAAGGCCAAGCCCCTGTTCTCGCAGATTCTCTCGCAGGTCTCGAAGGTCTCCAAGCCGTTCAAGCTCAAGTTCCTGCGCCCGCGGCCGTGGCTCTCGGACCCCCGCGTGCAGCCGTGCGCGCCGAAGCCCAGCTCGATGACCTCCTACCCGAGCACCCACGCGATGGCGGGCGACGTCTTCGCCTGCTCGCTCGCGGCGATGTATCCCGAGCGCGCCGCGAAGCTCGAGGCGCGCGGCCGCCTGGCGGGCGACCTGCGCGTGATCGCGGGCGTCCACCATCCGAGCGACGTCGCCGCCAGCCGCCTGCTCGCCGCCGGCATCTGCGAGAAGTTCCTCGCCGACCCGGGCTTCCAGAAAGAGCTCGCGGCCGCCAAGTAAGCGCCGCCGCGCCCGACCGGGCGCGCGGCGACGCTCGCGCCGGCTAGGCGTCGGACTCCTCATCTTCGTACGCCTCGCTCTGCGAGCCCTCGATCTTCACGAGCTTGTTGTAGAGCCCGAGGATGAGCACCGTCGGCGCCCACATGCCGACGAAGTTCGCGTCCTTCTCGCGCCCCGCGGCGCGCAGGCCGAGAGCCAGCCCGACGGAGCCGAGCGCGGTCCACAGGAACCAGTCCGACGGCACCTTCTTCGTCTGCTGCTCGATCGCCTTGGCGACCTTGCCTTCCTTGTACCCGCTGGATTGAACGTGCGTGGTGGTCATGGTGAGCCTCCTTGCTGGGCCCATCATAACGCGGCGGGGCGCGCGCGTCCGTAGCGGCGCGGTCTAGCTTCGACGACGGGCGCTAGTCGACCAGCGAGCGGTGCAGATACGTGTACTCGAGCGCTGAGCGCTTCGCGCGCTGCTCGAGGTCGGCCGCGGCGCCGTGGCCGCCCTCGATGTTCTCGTAGTACAGCGGATCGCTCCCGAGCTCGCGCATCGCGGCGACCATCTTGCGCGCGTGGCCCGGGTGGACGCGGTCGTCCTTCGTCGACGTCACGAAGAACGCGCGCGGGTACGCGACGCCCTTCTTGAGGTTCTGGTACGGCGAGTAGGACAGGATCGCCTCGCGCTCCTCGCCGTCGGGGTCGCCGTACTCGCCCATCCAGCTGTGGCCGGCGAGAAGCTTATGGTAGCGCGCCATGTCGAGCAGCGGGACCTGGCAGACGACCGCGCGGTAGAGGTCGGGCTTGCGCGTCATCGCGGCGCCGACGAGCAGGCCGCCGTTGCTGCCGCCCATGATGCCGAGGCGGCGCGGGCTCGTGAGCTTGCGCGCGATCAGGTCCTGCGCGACGGACTCGAAGTCCTCGTACGCGCGCGGGCGGTTCTTCTTGAGCGCGGCCTGGTGCCACTGCGGGCCGAACTCGCCGCCCCCGCGGATGTTGGCGAGCACGTACGCGCCGCCGCGCTCGAGCCACGCCTTGCCGACGGTCTCGAGGTAGGACGGGCCGTACGCGACCTGAAAGCCGCCGTACGCCCAGAGCAAGGTCGGCGTCGAGCCGTTCTTCGGCGCGTCCTTCTTGCGCACGACGTAGTACGGGATCTTCGTGCCGTCGGCGCTCGTCGCCTCGAGCTGGGAAGCCTCGAGACCCTTCGCGTCGAAGCGCGCGGGCAGGCTCTTGATCGGCTCGGGATCGGAGTCGGCGTTCTTGAGGAAGTACAAAGTCGAAGGAACGAGGAAGGAGGTGTAGCTGACGAAGAGCTCGTCGCGGTGCGGGTCGGCCGAGACGACGGAGACGGTGCCGAGCCTGGGCAGGTCGATCCCCATGCGCTTCCACTGCGTCTTCGTCGGGCGCGCGACGTAGAGCTTCGTCGCGACGTTCTCGCGGATCAGCAGGTAGAGGCTGCCCTTCACGAAGAAAGCCGAGGCGAGCGAGGAGCGCGCGTCGGGGACGTAGACGGTCTCGACCTTCCCGTCGAGCGCGGCGGGATCGTAGGCGTCGTCGGGGATCGCGACGAGCGTGCCGGCCTTGTGCAGGGCCTTGCCGACGGTCCAGTCCTTGAGCAGGCGGACGAAGAAGCGGCGGCCGTCCCAGTCCTCGAGCTCGGAGTCGAGCGGCAGCGCGAGCTTCTTGAAGGAGCCGTCGGCCGTCTGCCGCCAGTTCTCGGTCTCGAAGAAGGTCTTCGAGACCTGGAGCACGACGAGGGCGCCCGAGACGTCCTCGAAGCGCGAGACGGAGACGCTGACGTCGTTCTCGTCGCCCTCGAAGACGACGGGCGCGCTCTTGAGCGGCGTCCCGCGCTTCCAGCGGCGGATCGTGCGCGGGTAGCCGGACTTGGTGAGCGTCCCCTTGCCGAAGTCGGAGCCGACGAGAAGCTCGTCCTCGCCGCTCCAGTCCCACCGGTGCTTGGCCTCGGGGAGGACGAAGCCGCCTTTGACCCACGTCGAGGAGGTCACGTCGAACTCGCGGACGATCGAGGCGTCCTTGCCGCCGCGCGAGAGCGTCACGAGGCAGCGCTCGTACTTCGGCGCGAGGCACGACGCGCCCTTGTACACCCACGACTCGCCCTCGTCCTTGCCGAGCTTGTCGACGTCGAGGAGGATCTCCCACTTGGGCTCGGCCTTCTTGTACTCCTCGAGCGTCGTGCGGCGCCAGAGGCCGCGCACGTGCTCGGCGTCCTGCCAGAAGTTGTAGACCATGCCCGCGCGCCACCCGGGCCACGCGATCTTGTCCTGCGCGTTGAGGATCTTGCGGATGTCCTGCCGGAGCGGCTCGAAGCGCGCGTCTCCGCCGAGCTCCTTGAGCGAGACCTCGTTGCGCGCCTTGACCCAGTCGATCGCCTTCTTGCCCTCGACGTCCTCGAGCCACAGGTTCGGATCGACCGGCGCGGCCGCGAACGCGGCGGGAGCGAGGAGCAGGACGGAAAGGGCGAGTCGGATCATATGAGTCTCTCCTGGGCGTCGGGACGGACCTTGAGCAGCTCGAGGTCCTGCGCGGTGTCGATGTCGGCCTGCGTCGTGCCGTCCTCGAGCGGGATCTTCACGGCCTCGGTCCAGTGGCGGCGGACCGCGGCCATCGCGGTGTCGTCGCCGACGAGGCGGCCGATCTCGCCGAAGAGCTCGCGCGGGTAGGCGGTCGGGTGGCCTTTGATCGGACCTTCGGGGCCGTCGACGATCGGGAACGTGAGCGCGCCGGACAGTTCGAACTCGGCGAGCACGCGCTCGACGAGCCACGCGGGCACGCGCGGCATGTCGCCGAGCAGCGCGACGACGCCGGGCGCCTCGGCCGGCACCTCGCGCAGCCCGACTTCGAACGAGGACGCCTTGCCCGACGCCCACGAAGGGTTGAAGACGACGCGCAGGCGCGGGTCGTCGAGCCCTTCGAGCGCCTTGAGGCCGGACTCGGCGCCGGAGCCGAGGACGACGATCACGGGATCGAGCCGCGTCGAGAGCGCGGACTCCACGACGTGCCGGAGCACGGGCCGTCCGTCGACGGCCGCCAGCAGCTTCGAGGCGCCGCCGAAGCGCTTGCCGCGACCGGCCGCGAGCACGAGCCCGGGGACGCGCACGCCGCCCTTGCGCTGCGCGGGCGAGGAGCCCGCGGGCCGCGCGCGCGCCGGGCGGCCGCCCTTGCGCTCGGCGCGCACCGCGAGGATCTCGGCGGCGACGGCGAGCGCGATCTCCTCGGCGGTCTCGGCGCCGACGTCGAGGCCGGCGGGCGCGGAGAACGCGCCCGGGCGGGGCTCGACGCCGCTCTCGCGCAGCTCGCCGAGCAGCTTCGCCGCGCGGCCGAGCGGGCCGACGAGGCCGACGTAGCGCGCGGGCGACGGCACCGCGCCCTTGAGCGCGCGCAGGTCGGCGGAGTGCGAGCGCGTCGCGATCACGACGTAGGTGTCGGCGTCGGGGCGGCACGCGGTCCGCGCGGCGTCCCAGCCGCCCTCGACGAGCTGCCAGCGGGCGCGGTCCCAGCCCTCGCCGTGCAGGCGGCCGGGGCGATGGTCGGCGACGGTGACGACGAAGCCGAGCCGGTCGAGCAGCTCGGCGATGCGGCGGCAGTCCTCGCTCGAGCCGACGATGAGCGCCTTGCCCATCGGGATGAGGGGCAGGCG
The DNA here is from genome assembly GCA_964450975.1 of uncultured Elusimicrobia bacterium. GTDB lineage: Bacteria > Elusimicrobiota > Elusimicrobia > UBA1565 > UBA9628 > GWA2-66-18. Next base: position 8,358 of record CAYVFO010000024.1, read on the forward strand.
CAGGAGGCGGCGCACGCCGCCGCGCTCGGCCTCCTCCTCGAGCTCGGGCTCGCCTTCGGCGTAGCACGCCTTGACCGCCGGGTGGTCCGGCGGGAAGTGCACGCGCCGGCCCGCGCCGTCGCCGGTGAGCTCGAGCTCGACGACGAGGCCCTCGCCGCGCAGGAGCGTCTCGCGCACCTCGCGCAGGCGCTCGCGCAGCTCGCCGGTCACGGGCTCGAGCCATATCTCGGCGCGGCCGGCGAGGCCGCCCGGCCCGAACAGAGCGTCGTCCTCGGTCAGGTCGCACTCGGCCAGGCGCGGCTTGCCGCCGGAGATCGCGGCGAGCACGCCCTCGCGCAGCTCCTCGGGGACCGCGGCGGCGGAGAGCGCGCCCTCGCCGGCCGCGTCGCCGTCGGAGATCACGAGCCAGGAGCCCGCGCGCTCGCCCAAGGCGCCGTCCACCGACACGAGCGTCGCCAGCACGCCGCGCACGTTGAGCGGATCGGCCGAGGCCAGATCCTCGAGGGCGCGCAGGGCGGCGAGGGCTTCGTGAGGTCGGGGGGCGCTCATTTTCGGGGGTTTTCCCGTCGGGGCTCCGTCGGGGAATTCAACCAAATTTGGCGCTTAATAAAGGAAGCCTTGAAAAGGCGCGGCTCCCCCGCTACAATTCGAGCGTGCTCGACGATAAGGCCCTCCGGAGCCTGATCACCTTGCTGGACGAAGAGGATCCCGCCGCCCTGGCGCTCGTGCGCCGGCAGATCCTGGGCGTCGGGTCCTCCATCATCCCGTTCATCGACGAGGTGCGCGCCGCGGCCTCCCCCGAGATGGCGGTGCGCCTCGACTCCGTCGCGGGCGAGCTCCGCTTCCAAGATCTGCGCCGCGACTTCGTGCGCCTCTCCTGCGCGCGCCTGCCCGACCTCGAGGAAGGCGCCCTCCTGATCTCGCGCTTCGGCTTCCCGGGCATCGACGCCGCCGTCTACACGGCCTGGCTCGACCGCACGGCCGCCGCGATCGCCGGCGAGATGCCGCCCGAGGCGGGCATCGCCGAGTCGGTGAGGCGGATGACGACTCACGTGTTCCAGTCGCTCGGCTTCGCGGGCAACGAGACCCGCTACTACGATCCCGACAACAGCTACCTCTCGCGCGTGATCGACACCCGGCGCGGCATCCCCGTCACCTTGACCGTGCTGCTGCTCCTGCTCGCGCGCCGCCTGCGCCTGCCGGTGTACGGCGTCGGCACGCCCGGCCACTTCCTCGCGGGCTTCCGCGACGGCGGCGAGGCGCTGTTCGTCGACTGCTTCCGCGGCGGCAAGCTCATGAGCCTGCCGGAAGTGAAGCGCATGCTCGTGCGCAACGGCTACGACTGGCGCCCCGAGCTCGGCAAGCCGGTCGGCTCGCGCGACATCCTGGCGCGGATGCTGCGCAACCTCATCTCGATCTACCAGAAGACGGGCTCGGTCGAGCGCGCCGAGCGGCTGTCGACGCTCGTCGAGATCGTGCTCACCGGCCGCGACCCGGGACAGGCCGCGTGAGGGGGCTCCTCCTCGCGGCCCTGCTGGCCGCTCCGGCGTCCGCCGAGCGCCCGATCAACCCGCCCGCCGCCGAGCTTCCCCCCGCCGCGGGCTGGATCAACGCGACCGCGCTCTCGCTGCGCCGCATGCGCGAGCGCAAGGTCGTCGTCGTCGCCTTCATCAACCCGACGTCGATCAACTCCGTGCGCGTGCTGCCCGCGCTCAAGGCCTGGTTCGACCGCTACGCGCTCCATCAGCTGATGATCGTCGGCGTGCTCACGCCCGAGGCCGAGTTCCAGCGCGATCCCGTCTGGGCGAAGAACCTCCTCAAGCGCTACGGCGTGGACTTCCCCGTCATCATCGACTCCGACCGCGCCGTCATGAAGGGCTACGCGAACGAGGGCTGGCCCGCGCTCTATCTCGTGGACCGCAAGGGACGCATCGTCTTCGACCGCCTCGGCGAAGGCGGGTACATGGAGTTCGAGCGGGAGATCCGTCTCGCGCTCGGCGAGCTCATCGGCCCGGAGAACCTGCCGAAGGCCGTCGAGTACCCCGACCCGCCGTCGAAGGACTGCGGCGGCGCGACCAACGAGATCGCGCTCGGCGCGCGCTCGACGCACAAGAAGTCGATCACGCTCGACGGCGACACCTCGATGCGCGCGATGCTCATCGTCTCCTCGCGCGACGCCGAGATCGCGCAGCGCGGCAAGTGGGACGTCGAGCCGCACGGCCTGCGCCTGGCGCAGAAGAACCGCGACCAGGGCTCCTTCATCCGCGTGGTCTTCCACGCGGCGCAGGCGCTCGCGGTCATGTCGCCGTCGGACACGGGCAAGACGCGCGTCTTCGTCAAGCAGGACGACCTCTGGCTCCATGAGGGCAACGCCGGCAAGGACATCGAGTTCGACGAGGACGGCCGCAGCTTCGTGTCGCTCGACTCGCCGCGGCTCTACGACCTCACGCGCGACCCCGCCTCGCTGCCTCACGAGCTCTACCTGATCCCCGACCGCAAGGGCGCGGCGATCTACGGCTTCTCGTTCTCCGACTCCTGCCTCGTGACCAAGCTCCCGTGAGCCGCTCCGGAGCCGAGATCACCGCAGTCGACGTCTTCCCGCGCCGCGTGGCGATGAGCGAGCCGTTCGCGATCGCCGGCGGCTCCTCCGCCGAGCTCGAGACCGTGTTCGTGCGCCTGAAGCTGCGCGACGGCAGGGCGGGCTGGGGCGAGGCGTCCCCGTTTCCGGCGTTCAACGGCGAGACGGCGGCGAAGTCCCGCTCCCAGATCGCGAAGGTCGGACGGCGCTGGCTCGGCCGCGATGCCTCCGCCTGGCGCCCTCTGCTCGAGGAGCTCGAGGCGGCGCTGCCGAAGCACGCGGGCGCCGCGCGCGCCGCGCTCGGCGTCGCCCTGCTCGACGCGTGGACGCGCCGGGCGGGCATTCCGCTGCGCGCGCTCTTCGGCGGCGCCGTGAGCCGCGTCGTCTCCGACGTGACCGTCACGCTCGGCACGCCCGAGCAGGCGTTCGCCGCGGCGAGGAAGATCCGCGGACTCGGCGTGAAGGTCGTGAAGATCAAGGTCGGACTGACGGCCGCCGAGGACGCCGCGCGCGTGCGCGAGATCCATCGCGCCCACCCGCGCGCCGCGCTCACGCTCGACGCGAACCAGGGCTACGACGCCGCGCGGTCGCTCGATCTGGTCGCGCGCCTTCGCTCGCGCGGCATCCGTCCGGTCCTCTTCGAGCAGCCCTCGGACGCGGACGACCTGAAGGGCCTCAAGCGCTTCCACGAGAAGTCCGGCGTCCCCGTCGCGGCCGACGAGTCGCTGCGCGGACGCGCCGACGCCGCGCGCCTGGCTCGGACCGGCGCCGCGCAGGTCCTGAACCTCAAGCTCATGAAGATGGGCGTGCTCGAAGCGTGGGACTGCGCGCTGATCGCGCGCGCCTCGGGCCTCGGCCTCATGGTCGGCGGCATGGTGGAGACGCCGCTCGCGATGGGCGCCGCCGCTCATCTCGCGTGCGGCCTCGGCGGCGTCGCGTTCGTCGACCTCGACACGCCGCTGTGGCTCGCCGAGAACCCGACGCGCGGGATCGGCTTCGGCGAAGGCGGCGTCTACGATCTCTCCTCCGTGAAGGCCGGCATCGGCGTCGTCCCCCGCTGAGCCGCCCCCCATAAAAATAGCGCCCTCCGGACGCATTTTTCCTATTGCCCCAAAAGTCCTACTTGTTATATAGGTCTTTTGGTCCCAGGCGCATCGGGGCTCCTGGTGAGACGCAAGGAGGAGAAATGAAACGACTTCTGTTGCCGGCCCTTCTCGGGCTGGCGGGACTCGCGCCCTTGGCGGGCGCGCTGGAGATGACGGAGGCGGCGACGAAAAACCGCATCATCGTGGCGTTCAAGCCCGGCACCCCCGAGGCCGACCGGCTGGGGACGATCAAGGCCGGCGGCCTGACCGTCGTCGCCGAGATCCCGTCGATCCCCGCGATGCTCGTCGAGGCGCCCGCGGGCCTGTCCGCGAACGCGATCGGCCGCCTCTCGGCGGATCCGCGCGTGCTGCGCGCGCAGCCCGACGTCTGGATCAAGTGGATCGAGAGCGCGCCCGCGTCGGTGAACGCGGTCCCGTTCCCGTCCGTCGAGTCCGCGATCAAGGCGCTGCCCAAGATCGTCAAGGACGCCCCGCAGGCGCCCGAGGCTCCCGTCGCCGGCGAGGCGCCGTGGGGCGTCGTCCGCGTCAACGCGCCCGCCGCTTGGTCCGCGAACCAGGGCGCGGGCGTGAAGGTGGCGGTGATCGACACCGGCATCGACCCGGCGCACCCCGACCTGCGCGTCGCGGGCGGCCACAACTCCCTCGACAAGAACGCGCCGTGGCACGACGACCACAGCCACGGCACGCACGTCGCCGGCACGATCGCGGCGGCCCTCGACGACAAGGGCGTCGTCGGCGTCGCGCCGAAGGCCGAGCTCTGGGCCGTGAAGGTCTTGAGCAAGGACGGCGGCGGCAACCTCTTCGCGATCATGGACGGCATCATGTGGACCGCGCAGAACGGCATCCAGGTCGCGAACATGAGCCTCGGCGCTCCGCAGGAGATGCCGCTGCTCCAGTACGCGCTGCAGATGGCCGCGAACGCGGGCGTCGTCTTCGTCGCGGCGGCGGGCAACGACGGCAAGGCCGTGAACTGGCCCGCCGCGTACCCGGAGACCATCGCGGTCTCCGCGCTGTGCCCGACCGGCGTGACGAACGCGAAGCTCTGCCCGACCACGAACGAGGGCATCGCGACGTTCTCGAGCCGCGGCGACAAGGTCGCGTTCATCGCCCCGGGCGTGCTCGTTCCCTCGACGGTTCCGCTGTTCGCGGAAGCGAGCGGCTACAAGGCGTACTCGGGCACGTCGATGGCGTGCCCGCACGTCGCCGGACTCGCGGCCTTGGCCGTCTCCAAGGGCGCGCGCGGCAAGGACGCGGTGCTCGCGGCGCTCAACCGCGCGGCGACGCCGCTTCCCGGCATGACTCCGAGCGAGCAGGGCGCCGGCCTCATCGACGCCGCGAAGCTCCGCTAGGACAAAAGCCCCGGCCCCCCTTGCGGAGGCCGGGGCTTTCTGTTATACTTTGATTAACCAACCGGTCAGTCAATAAATATGGGACGAAAACCCGACCCCGCCGTACGCGAGCGCATCCTCCAGGAGGCGGAGCACGTCATCCACCTCAAGGGCTACAACCACGCCTGCTTAGACGAGATCGCGGACGCGTGCGGAATGACCAAGGCCAATCTGATCCACCACTACGGGTCGAAGTCGGATTTAGCGCTCGCGGTGCTCGACTACAAGATCGCCGAGTTCCACACCCGCAAGACCGAGCCGATCTGCTCGCAGGCCGCCCCCGAGGAGGCGGTTCTCGCGATGTTCTCGGACGCGGAGACGTTCTTCGACGGCAACGGCTGCAAGGCGGGCTGCTTCGTGGGCAACATCGCCCTCGAGATGAGCGATTTGGACGAGAAGTTCCGCGTGCGAGTCGCCGGCTTCTTCGACGAGTGGGCGGACGGCTTGGCCGCGTGCCTCGACCGCTGCAAGGCGAAGGGCTACTTCGCCCCGGCGCTCGACTCGCGCGGAACGGCCGAGGCGATCGTCGCGCTGTACGAGGGCGCCATCATGCTCGCGCGCTCGCGGCGCGACGCGACGGTGTTCAAGCGGGTCGGACGGATCGCCCGCCAGATTTTGGAGACGCACAAAGTCGGGAAATAGGAGGATACCACCATGGGTCCGAAGACTCCCTGCGGCTGCTAAGCCGATAGCGTAAACTGACCGCCCCCCGCTCCTCGCGAGCGGGGGGCGGCTTACGTTCTCCATGAGACACCTCCTGCTCGCCGTCGTCCTGCTCGCCTCCTGCGGCGCCCCTCCGGCGTCGCGGTCGGCCCCCGATTTCACCCTCAAGACTCTCGACGGAAAGTCCGTGACCCTCTCGGCCCTGCGCGGCAAGCCGGTGCTCCTCAACTTCTGGGCGACCTGGTGCGAGTCGTGCAAGGAGGAGATGCCCGCCCTCGAATCCCTTCACAAGCGCCTGGACGGCAAAGCGGCCGTCCTCGGCGCGTCCCTCGATTCCGCCTTCGCCGAGGACGTCCCCCCCTTCGCGAAGCGCCACGGCCTGACCTTTCCTCTTATAGACGCCGCCGGCCCCGCGGCGGCGGCCTACGCCGTCCGCTCGTTGCCCGCGACGTTCCTCATCGACGCCGAGGGCCGCATCACGCGGCGCTGGCTCGGCCCGCTGGATATCCGCGCGGTCGAAAATGATATTCTCGCCCAGTTGGACAGGAGACCCTGATGAACTTCCGCCGCCTGCTCGCCCTGCCGCTCGCCGCCGCTCTCGCCGCCCCCGCGGGCGCCGAGATCACGCGCGAGGACCTCAAGAAGGCCCTCGACGCCAACCCCGACCTCGTCCTCTCGGCGCTCAAGAAAGCCGACAAGATGAAGTTCTTCGAGCTCGTGGTCGAGGCGCAGCAGGAGTTCCAGAAGCGCCGCCAGCGCGAGGAAGAGGAGCGCGAGCGCAAGGAGCGCGACAACGCGTTCAAGAACCCGCTCAAGCCCGAGATCGGCGACAAGGCGCTCATCCGCGGCCTCAAGGAAGCCCCGATCACGATCGTCGAGTACTCCGACTTCCAGTGCCCCTACTGCAAGCAGGGCTATTTCAACCTCGAGCAGCTCCGCAAGAAGCACGGCGACAAGATCCGCGTCGTCTTCAAGCACATGCCGCTCTCCTTCCACCCCCTCGCGATGCCGGCCGCGCAGTGGATGGAGGCGATCGCCCTGCAGAACCGCGAGAAGGCCTGGGCGTTCCACGACGCGCTCTTCGAGAACCAGAGCAAGCTCGGCGACGACTACTACAAGCTGCTCGCCAAGGACCTCGGGCTCGACGTCGCGAAGGCCGAGAAGGACGCCAAGAGCGACGCCGTGAAGGCGAAGATCGAGGCCGACATCAACGAGGCCAAGCGCTTCGGCATCGAGGGCACTCCCGCCTATCTGATCAACGGCGTGCCGCTGCGCGGCGCGTACCCGGTCGAGGCGTTCGACCAGATCATCGCCCGCATCCAGTCCGGCAAGTAAAGCCGCGACGAGGGCCCGCCCGAAAACGGCGGGCCCTCTTTTTTGCCCGTCCGCTTATTGATATTGCATTTCAATAAGGAGTTGTGGTACTGTCTCCTTGTTGAAAATGAATCTCAATATCATTAAGGCGCTCGCCGTCGTGCCGCTCGCGGCGCTCGCGCTCGGCGCGTCCGCCCAGGACGGGCGCGCCGTTCGCGTGCGCTGGGTCATGGGCACGCTCTGCGAGATTCAGGCGCCGGGCGCCCCCGAGGGCGCGATCGACGCCGCGTTCGGGGAGCTCGAGCGCTGGGACCGCATCCTGAGCCGCTACAAGGACGACAGCGAGCTCTCGGCGCTCAACCGCTCGGCCGGCAGGGGAGCCTTCCGAGCTTCTCCCGATCTCTTCGCGGCGGCCGAGTTGGCTCTTTCCCGCGCGGAAGAGACCGGAGGCGCTTACGACCCCACCGTCCTCCCCCTCCTTCTCGGCGGCGGCCCGGCCGCGCTTCCGAACGTCGGCTGGAGAAAAGTGAAGCTCGATCCCGCGGCGCGCGCCATCGAGCTGCGGGCCGGCATGGGGCTCGACTTCGGCGGCATCGGCAAAGGGATCGCGCTCGACCGCGCGGGCGAGATCCTCAAGGCGCGCGGAGCCTCCGCCGCTCTGATCAATTTCGGCGGGCAAGTCCTCGCGATCGGCGCTCCGGCGGGAGCCGACGGCTGGGAAGTGACCCTTCCCGGACGGGCCGGCGCCCTCACCGTCCGCGACGCGTCCGTCGCCGTCTCCGGGGACTCGGAACGCCCCGGACACATCGTCTCTCCATACACCGGCCTGCCGCTTCGGCGCTCGGTCGCGGTCGCGGTTCTCGCGCCGACCGCCTCCCTCGCCGACGGCTGGTCTACCGCGCTCTACGTCCTCGGAAAGAATCCCCCTTCCTTCCGAGGACGCTCGTTCTTCATTCCTGGAATCCCCCGCAGCAAGAAAGGAGACCGTACATGAAACGCCTCGCAGCCGCGTCGTTGTCCCTCTTCGTCGCCCTGTCGCCGTCCGCGCCCGCCTTGGCGCAAGACTCCGCCAAGCTCGGAGAGCTCGAGCGCAAGCTCGACGTCCTGACCCAGGAGATCGAGAAGCTCAAGCTCGGAGAAGCCGCGGCCGAGCCTTCCGCCGTCGCGCCGGGCGGCGGCCAGTACGGCTTCGCGCCGGCCGCGTCCAAAGTCTATCGCGCGGCGCCGAACAAGGTGTCGATCGGCGGCTACGGCGAGATGACCTATCAGAACTTCTCCCGCCGCCGGCAGAACGCATCCGCCTCCGGCTCCAAGAGCGAGGCGGACTTCCTCCGCGCCGTGCTGTACGTCGGCTACAAATACAACGACTGGATCCTCTTCAACTCCGAGCTCGAATTCGAACACGGCTCGACCGGCAAGACGCGCGGCGAGGTTTCGATCGAGCAGGCGTACGTCGACTTCAAGATCTCCGATCCCATGGGCGCCCGCGCGGGCGTCTTGATCGTCCCGATGGGACTGCAGAACGAAATCCACGAACCGACCACGTTCCACGGCGTCAAGCGCACGAGCGTCGAGACCAACATCATCCCCTCGACCTGGCGCGAGAACGGCGCGGGCGTATTCGGAGAGATCGGGCCGGTGTCCTACCGCTCCTACATCGTGGCCGGCCTGCAGGCGACGAACAACAACGGCGTCACGGGCTTCTCTTCGTCCTCGGGCCTGCGCAACGGCCGGTCGTCGGGCGCGCGCAGCGCCGCCGAGGATCTCGCGACGGTCACGCGCGTCGATTGGAAGCCCGCCCAGGGAGTCCTCGTCGGCGGCTCGATCTACGTCGGCCAGGCCGACCAGGATTTCACGGCGGCCTCCGTGCCCGTGACGCTCTGGGAGACCCACGCGAAGGCCGAGTGGCGCGGCTTCGAAGGACGCGCGCTCTACGCCGAAGGAAAGATCGGCAACGCCGACACGCTCAACGCCGCCCTCGGCAACACCGCGGCGGGCGGAAACTCGATCGGCAGCAAAATGTTCGGCGGATACGTGGAAGGCGCGTACGACGTTCTCAGCCAGTGGAACGGCTCGAAGGGCCACTACCTCGCGCCGTTCTTCCGGTACGAGCGCTACGACACCCAGGCGGACACTCCCGAGATCTACGCCAAGAATCGGGCCAACAGCCGCGTCGAGTACACCGCCGGCCTGACCTACAAGCCGATCCCTCAGGTCGCCGTGAAGGCCGACCATCAGTGGATGCTCAATCAGGCCCGCACCGGCGTCAATCAATGGAACCTCGGACTCGCGTACATCTTCTAGCCTCCGTCCTCGTCCCGGCCGCCCTGCTCCTCGGGGCGGCCGGGGCCGAGGCGCGCGTGCTCATGTCCCAGAAGGACGCGCTGACTCTCGCGTTCCCGGGCGGCGCGCCGGAGCGCCGCACCGCGTACCTCAGCGAAGCGCAGGCGGCGGCGGCGGAGTCGTCGGCGCGCGCGAAGCTCGAGTCGCGCGTCTGGACCTACTACGTCTCGGGCTCGACGACGGCCTACTTCGAGTCTCATCCCGTGCGGACGATGAACGAGACGATCATGGTCGTCGTGGGTCCGCAGGACCGCGTCTCATTCGTCGAGATTCTGTCGTTCGCGGAACCGGACGACTACCTCGCCTCGCCGCGCTGGCTGCGCCAGCTCGTCGGCCGCCGCCTCGACGATGAGCTCGCCGTGCGCCGCGGCCTGCGCGGAATCGCGGGCGCCACGCTGACGGCGGAGGCCGTGTCCCGGGCCGTCCGGCGCGTCCTCGCCGTCCACGCCGTCCTCAATGCCGCTTCTCCCCAAATGGTAGGCTCTTCGCGTTGAAATACATGCAGACCGGCGGCTTCCAGAACAACCCGCTGATGCGGCTGACCCTCGCCTGGACCTTGCTGTTCGCGGGCGGCCTCTGGGTCACGAACGCCGCGATGTACCTCAAGCGCATGTCCCTCGCGCCGGCGTCCGTGCAAGCCTACTATCTCGGCGACGAAGCCGAGTTCTCTCAGCCTCGCTCGGCGGCGTCCATGCTCGAGGTTTCCCACGCGCACCTCGCCACGATGGGGGTCATGGTGCTGTTGTTGACCCACCTCGCGATCTTCGCGCCGTGGGAGGACTCGACCAAGAAATGGGTGATCGGGCTCGGCTTCGGCTCGTCTTTTCTCGGAGAGGCGTCGGGCTGGCTCGTGCGCTTCGTCTCCCCCGGCTTCGCCGCGCTCAAGGTCGCGTGCTTTCTGACCTTCCAGGGCGTGCTCGCGCTGCTCATCGGCGTCCTCGCGGTCTTCCTCTATAAGGCCGCTCGGCCCGAAAGCCGTCCGCGGCAGCGGCGCCTCGCCGATTAGGCCCGGGCGCCTAGAGCTTGGCGGCGTCCGCCGCGAGCTTGTCGAGCGACGCCGCGTCGTCGCCGTCGTACCAGCCGACGATCTTCCCGTCCGCGTCGATGAGCACGAACTTCGTGCTGTGCGCGAAGCGCTCGCCCGGCGAGGCCGCGGCGTTCTCCACCACCGGCAGCAGGAAGCCGTCGCGCACGAGCTTCACGAGCTCCGCCCTCTCGCCGGTCAGGAAGAACCACCGCTGCGGGTCCGCGGAGAACTTGCGCGCGTAGAGCGTGAGCGTCTCGGGGCCGTCGTGGTCCGGATCGACCGTGAACGACAGCAGGCCGACCTTCTTCGGCAGCTTTTTCTGCAGACCCGCCATGTTCGCGGTGAGCATCGGACACGGCCCGGAGCAGCGCGTGAACACGAAATCCGCGATCCAGACGCGGCCGCGCAGCGCCGCGAGGTCGAGCGGCGACGTGCCGTCCACGGTGACCGCGGTCAGCGAAAAATCGGGGAGCGCGCGGCGCGGCGCATCCGACGGCGCGCACGCCGAGAAGAAAAAAATCGCGATGTAGAGAACGACACTCAACAACACTCAAAACTCCTTAACGCGAATGGGTGTCCATCTAGGTCTTTACAAAAATAAACCCGTAGGTTATTCTAGAGCCCTGTTCGGAATCGCGCGCGGGCCGCGCCGCGAATTCGAGCACAAGAACGCTACCAAATGTACCGGAGAAAAGGATGAACACGGCTGCGCAGACCACGCCTGTCACTCCCAGCAACAACACCAACGAGGACGCGAACGCGACCACGATGCAGGTCCGCAAGCGCGACGGCTCCCTCGAACCCGTCGACGTCAACAAGATCGTTCGCGCCGTCCAGCGCTCGGGCGCGGGACTCGAGAACATCGACGTCCTCAAGATCGCGACGAAGACCATCGGCGGCCTCTACGACGGCGCCACCACGAAGGAGCTCGACAATCTCTCGATCCAGACCGCGGCGCTCCTCATCGCCGAGGAGCCTGAGTACTCGCGCCTCGCCGCGCGCCTGCTCTCGACCTACATCATGAAGGAGGTCGAGAACCAGGACATCCACTCGTTCTCGCAGTCCATCGCCGCCGGCGTCCGCCACGGCCTCATCGCCGAGAAGGTCGGCCAGTTCGTGCAGGCCAACTCGCGCAAGCTCAACGACGCGATCGAGCCCTCGCGCAACGAGCTCTTCGAGTACTTCGGCCTGCGCACCGTCTACGACCGCTACCTCCTCAAGAACCCCGAGACCCGCGAGGTCATCGAGGCTCCGCAGTACTTCTTCATGCGCGTCGCGTGCGGCCTGGCCGACACCGTGCAGGAAGCCGTCGAGTTCTACAACCTGATCTCGCGCTTCGAGCACATGCCGAGCTCCCCGACCTTGTTCAACTCGGGCACGCGGCACCCGCAGATGTCCTCGTGCTACCTGCTCGACTCCCCCGTCGACGACCTCGAGGCGATCTACAACCGCTACACGGACATCGCGCTCCTCTCGAAGTTCTCGGGCGGCATCGGCGTGTCCTACTCGCGCGTCCGCGCCCGCGGCTCTCTGATCCGCTCGACGAACGGCCAGAGCAACGGCATCATCCCGTGGCTCAAGACGCTCGATTCCTCCGTCATCGCGGTCAACCAGGGCGGCAAGCGCAAGGGCGCCTGCGCCGTGTACCTCGAGACGTGGCACGCGGACATCGAGGAGTTCCTCGAGCTCCGCGACAACACGGGCGACCCGGCGCGCCGCGCTCACAACCTGCACCTCGCCCACTGGATCCCCGACCTCTTCATGAAGCGCGTCGAGGAGGACGGCATGTGGTCGCTGTTCGACCCGAAGGTCATGCCGCAGCTCACCGACCTCTACGGCGCCGCGTTCGACGAGGCGTACCTCGACGGCGAGGCGAAGAAGCTCTTCGTCCGCCAGGTCAAGGCGCGCGATCTCTACGCGCGCATGATGAAGACCTTGGCCGAGACCGGCAACGGCTGGATGAACTGGAAGGACGCCAGCAACCTCAAGGCCAACCAGACCGGCTCGCCGGCCAACGTCGTGCACTCCTCGAACCTCTGCACCGAGATCATCGAGGTCACCTCGCAGGGCGAGACGGCCGTCTGCAACCTCGGCTCGATCAACCTGTCGAAGTACGTCGAGGACGGCCGCTTCGACTTCGCGAAGCTCGCGGCGAACGTCCGCACCGCGGTCAAGTATCTCGACCGCGTCGTCGACATCAACTTCTACCCGACGAAGGCGGCCGCCGACAGCAACAAGAAGTGGCGCCCCGTCGGCCTCGGCGTCATGGGCGTGCAGGACGCGTTCTTCCAGCTCGGCCTGCCGTTCGACTCGGCCGAAGCGCGCGAGCTGTCGCGCAAGGTCTCCGAGGAGATCTACTTCCACGCGCTCTCGGCGTCCGTCGAGCTCGCGTCGGTCAAGGGCCAGCACCCGTCGTTCCCCGAGACCAAGGCCGCGAAGGGCGTATTCCAGTTCGAGCTCTGGGGCGCCGTTCCGACCGACATGACGCGCTGGGAGAAGCTGCGCGCGGAGATGATGTCGAAGGGCCTCCGCAACTCCCTGCTGCTCGCCATCGCCCCGACGGCGACGATCGCCTCGATCGTCGGCGCCTACGAGGCGACCGAGCCGCAGATCTCGAACCTGTTCAAGCGCGAGACTTTGTCCGGCGAGTTCCTGCAGGTCAACAAGTACCTCTGCCTCGAGCTCAAGAAGCTCGGCCTCTGGAACGAGGAGATGCGCGCGCGCATCAAGATGGCCGAGGGCTCGATCCAGGACATCGCCGAGATCCCCGAGACCATCCGCGCGGTGTTCCGCACCGTGTGGGAGGTTCCGCAGCGCTCGCTCATCGACATGGCCGCCGACCGCGGCGCCTACATCGACCAGTCCCAGTCCCTGAACCTGTTCATGGAGAGCCCGAACATCGGCAAGCTGTCCTCCATGTACATGTACGCCTGGAAGAAGGGACTCAAGACCTCGTACTACCTGCGCTCGCGCCCCGCGACCAAGATCGCGAAGGCCACCGTCCAGGCCGTCGCCGCTCAGACGGCGCCGACCGCCGCTCCCGCGGCGGAAGTCACGGACGCGGCCAAGGTCGCGTGCTCCCTGGAGAACCCGGAGAGCTGCGAGGCCTGCCAGTAAGATAACCCGCTGCAGGCGGGCGAGTCCCCGAAAGGGGGCTCGCCCGCCCGCGATTTGATGTAAGCTTCGTACATACCCAGACGCTCCGCACGGAGAGACCTCCAATGATCCTCGATCCCGGCTTCGACCTCACGCTCCGCCCCATGAAGTACCCCGTCTTCTTCGAGATGTACAAGGCGAGCATCAAGAACACCTGGACGGTCGAGGAGGTCGACTTCTCCCACGACGTCGGCGACCTGCGCAACAAGCTCTCCCCCGCCGAGCGCCACCTCATCCACCGCCTCGTCGCGTTCTTCGCGACCGGCGACTCGATCGTCGGCAACAACCTCGTCCTCAACCTCTACAAGCACGTGAACTCCCCCGAGGCGCGCCTGTACCTCTCGCGCCAGCTCTTCGAGGAGGCCGTGCACGTCGAGTTCTACCTGACCTTGCTCGACACCTACATTCCCGAGCCCGAGGAGCGCGTCAAGGCGTTCTCGGCGATCGACAACATCCCCTCCATCAAGCGGAAGGGCGAGTTCATGTTCAAGTGGATGAACTCGATCAACAAGCTCGACCGCATCGAGACCCAGGAGCAGAAGCGGCAGTTCATGATGAACCTGATCTGCTTCGCGTCCTGCGTCGAGGGCCTGTTCTTCTTCGCCGCGTTCGCGTACGTCTACTTCCTGCGCTCCAAGGGCCTGCTCAACGGCCTCGCGGGCGGCACGAACTGGGTGTTCCGCGACGAGTCCATGCACATCACGGCCGCGATGGAGATCATCAAGACCGCGCGCGCCGAAGACCCCACTCTCTTCACGCCGAAGATGGAGGCCGACGTCGTCGACATGATGAAGGAAGCCATCGACTGCGAGCTCGGCTTCGCCGAGGACATCCTGGGCTTCGGCATCGCCGGCCTCTCCTCGACCGGCATGCGCCAGTATCTGCAGTTCATCGCCGACCAGCGCTTGGCCAACCTCGGCCTGCGCCCCGTCTTCGGCTCCAAGAACCCGTTCAACTTCATGGAGCTGCAGGACGTCCAGGAGCTCGCCAACTTCTTCGAGCGCCGCGTCTCCGCGTACCAGACCGGCGTGACCGGCGCGGTCGCGTTCTCCGAAGAGTTCTAACGATCCGAAGAGCCGCACCGCAAAGAAGGCCTCGGCGAAAGCCGGGGTCTTCTTCTTTCCGGCGAAACGCAACTAACGCAACGTCAGGCACCATTCTTGACCAATTTAGTCAGGAATGATACCCTGTCCTTCATGCCTGCCGTCGCCGATACCTCCTTCGACGGGATCAAGGTCGGGAATACGCCGCTTCTCGACCTCTCTTTCGCGTTCCCCGAGCTCGGCAAGAAGGTCAAGGTCCTCGCCAAGGCCGAGTGGAACAACCCCGGCGGCTCCGTGAAGGATCGCGCGGGCTACTACATCATCAAGGACGCCCTGGCGACCGGCAAGCTCGGCAAGGGCCGCGTCCTGCTCGACTCCTCCTCCGGCAACACCGGCATCGCCTACGCGTGGCTGGGCGCGCGCCTGGGGGTCAAGGTGGCGCTCGCCGTGCCCGGGTCGATCTCCAAGCACCGCCGCGCGATCCTGCAGGCCTACGGCGTCGAGCTGCTCTTCACCGACCCGCTCGAGGGCTCCGACGGCGCGATCCGCGAGGTCCGGCTCATGCTCAAGGCCGAGCCCGAGCGCTTCTGGTACGCGGACCAGTACTCGAACCCGATGACGTGGACCGCGCACTACGAGACGACCGCCCCCGAGATCTTCGAGCAGACCGGCGGCGCGGTCACGCACTTCGTCGCGGGCCTCGGCACCTCGGGCACGTTCGTCGGCGCCGGCCGCCGCCTGCGCGAGCTCAAGCCGGGCGTGCGCCTCGTCTCCATGGAGCCGGACGGCCCGATGCACGGCCTCGAGGGCCTCAAGCACATGGAGACCTCGATCATCCCGAAGATCTACGACGACGCCGTCGCCGACAGCCGCATCGCCGTCTCGACCGAAGAGGCGCAGGAAGCGGCGCGCGCCCTCGGCAAGAAGGGCGGCATCCTGCTCGGCCCCTCGGGCGGCGCGAACGTCGCCGCCGCCGTGCGCCTCGGCCGCGACTTGGCCGCGCAGGGGCGCGAGGCCGTCATCGCGACGATCCTGCCGGACTCGGGCGAGCGCTACCTGGGCGAGAGGTTCTGGGCGCCGTGAGCCTCAAGATCAACAGGGCCGTGGAGGACATCGCCGTGGGGACGTGCCAAAAGGCGTTCCCCGAAGAGGGCTGCGGCCTGCTCATCGGCCCGATCCCCGAGAATTTCGACGTCATCGGCCGCGAGCTCGAAGTGGACGAGGCGCGCCCCCTGCCCAACGGCTGGGACGCGTCGGCGAAGACGAACAAGTACCTGATCGACCCGAAGACGCTCGCGAAGGTCGAGGCGGAGCTGTCCGGAAGCGGCCGCGGCGTCGTGGGCTTCTTCCACTCGCACCCGACCGTGCCCGCGTGGCCGTCGCCGTTCGACCTGACGATGGCGATGCCGTGCTGCTCGTATTGGATCATCCAGATCAAGGACGGCAAGGCCGTCGACCAGCGCTCGTGGCAGCGCACCGAGGACGGCCGCTCGTTCGTCGAAGAGGAAATCGTTCTAGAGGGATAAGATGAGCATCGAAATCAGGCTTCCGACGGCCCTGCGCGCGTTCGCGGACAAGCAGGAGAAGATCACGGTTCCGGCGAAGACCGTGGGCGAGGCGCTCGACGCCTTGTTCGCCCAGCACGACCGCCTCAAGCCGCAGCTGATGGGCGCGGACGGCAAGCTGCGCTCCTTCGTCAACGTCTACTTGAACGAGGACGACGTGCGCGACAAGCAGGGGCTCGCGACGGCCGTCAAGGACGGCGACACGATCCTCATCGTCCCCGCGATCGCCGGAGGCGCCTGATCGTGCAGGAGCTCACCACCGCCGACAAGGCCCGCTACCACCGCCACCTCATCATGCCCGAGGTCGGCCCCGAGGGCCAGACGAAGCTCAAGAACGCGTCCGTGCTGTGCGTCGGCGCGGGCGGCCTCGGCTCGCCCCTCGCGCTCTACCTCGCCGCGGCCGGCGTCGGCCGCATCGGCATCGTGGACTTCGACGTCGTCGACGAGTCGAACCTGCAGCGCCAGATTCTCCACGACACGCCCTCGGTCGGGACGCCGAAGCTCCAGTCGGCGAAGAAGCGCCTCAACGCGCTCAACCCCGGAGTGACGGTCGAGCTCCACGAGTTCAAGCTCGACAGCAAGAACGCCGTCGAGCTGTTCAAGAAGTACGACGTGATCGCCGACGGCACCGACAATTTCGCGACGCGCTACCTCGTCAACGACGCCTGCGTCATGACGGGCAAGCCGAACGCGTACGGCTCCATCTTCCGCTTCGAGGGCCAGCTCGCGGTGTTCGGCATGAAGGACGGCCCGTGCT
>CAYVFO010000025.1:0-10535 GCA_964450975.1 uncultured Elusimicrobia bacterium
CTCTCAACGTCCTTCCCGCCCCGTCCGTCTCGATTCTCCAGCCGTCCCTGTCCGCCCCCGCTCTCGCGCCGTCTCTCGCCGCGAAGCCGACGCTGACGCTCGCCGCCCAGAACGCGGCGGTCGCCCTGAACCCGAAGCTCGGAAGCGCGGCGTCGAAGGACCTCGCGGGTCGCGCGTTCGACGCATCGGGCAAGAAGAAGAAGGGCGAGGATAAGGGCGACGTCGCCGGCAAGGAGTCCTCGGTCCCGCAGGCGCTGCATCCGGCGACGCCCGCGTCGCCGAGGACGAAATCCATCCCCCCGATCCCCGTTCCCGCGAAGACCTTCGCGTCGGCGGCCAAGTCGTGGTGGCCGCGCGCGCTCGCGGTCGCGCTCGCCTCCGCCGCCTCGTTCCTGATCTGGAAGTTCGGCGGCGCCGGCCCCGGCCTCATGCCGCTGCTCGGCCTCGCCGGCACGCTCGCGTGGGGCCCGACGCCCGGCGTCAAGGCGGCGTTCCTCGCCGCCGTGGGCAACGCGTCGAAGCCCGGCTCGGTCGTGCCGTACGCGAAGATCGGCCAGATCGGCGCGCGCCTCGGCCTCGACGCCGACAAGGCCGGCGCCGTGTTCGCGGAGCTCGTCTCCGACGGCCACTTCGCGATCCGCCAGAACCGCGACGCCGTCTACCACTCCTTCAAGTCCCGCCTCGAGGGCCCGCACGCGCCCGCCGACGAGGCCGCGCTGCGCGCCGTGAACCTCATGAACAGCGGCGCGTCGGCCGACCACGCGCGCGCCGCGTTCTGGGCCGAGAAGGCCGTCCTCATGCACGAGACCTCGGGCGACGAGGCCGCCCTCGCCGAGGCGAAGGCGCTGCGCGGCAACGCCGCGCTCGAGCTCGCGGGCTCGATGCTCGCGGCGCACATCGCCGACCTCGAGGGCCGCAAGAACCTCTCTCCCGCGCTGCAGCAGCGCCTCTACGACGCGCGCGCGGCGAACGCGTGGGTCGCGGCCGCCACGTATCAGGCCGGCTACGTCCCGCCGATGCCCGAAAGCGTCCACAAGAAGCTCGTCGGCGTGCTCGGCTCGCTCAACCCCGCTCCGGAGCCCGGCTCCGCGATGGCCGAGGAGGTCGCCGACGGCTACATCGCGGCGCTCGATCTCCTGGAAAAGTTCGACTCCCGCGACTACCTCTTCGAGGGCGCCGCCAAGCCGCGCGCCTCGGATTCCGCGTGGACGCCGGAGCCCCAGCTCGTCGAGAAGTTCCTCTCCGAGCTCCGCTCGCGCACCGGCGCCGGCGAGACGGCGACCATCGAGACGTTCACGCGCGCCGGCAAGAAGTTCGGCCTCGTCCCCTCCAAGATCAACGCGATCGTCGCGATCCTCGCCGCGCGCGGCGACCTCATCGTCATGACGAACGGCGCGGCCGTGTTCCTCGACCTGCGCGACCAGGCCGCCGACGACCGGGACGGCGTCTGGGACATCCACAACGACGCCGTCGACGCGGTCAAGCTCGTCAATTCGCACGACGTGAAGGATCACCTCAAGGCCGTCGCCGCGCTCGAGGCCGTCCGCCTCCGCTACTTCGAGCTGCGCAAGCGGCTGAGCACCGAGGCGGGCGCCTACCAGCAGACGGTCATCGCGCTCGCGAACGCGAAGCTCGAGGCCGCGTCCGGAGTCGCGCGCGCCCTCGAGAAGGCGCTCGAGGCCTCGCTCGCCGGCTCGCGACAGGCGTTCGACGGCCTCTCTCGCGAGGCGCTCGAGGCGCGGCTGGCGCAGGTCAAGCTCGCTCGCGCGTGGCTCGACAAGTCCTATTACTCCGCCGAGTGCCGCCAGCGCATCGACGCCGAGTCCCTCGCGGCGCTCAACGCGACCGTCTCGCTCTCCGCGGTGCGCGAGGCGATCGGCGGCAAGACCGAGCCCGGCGTCGTCCGCGGCGTCATGCAGCTCCGGCAGTTCGTCAACGGCCTGCGCGCCGACGCCGAGGGCGCCGAGGACGACGGTCCCGCGCCCCACCCGTCCGGCTGGCGCCCGCTGCCCGCGCGCGACTACCCCGCGCTGACCAAGTACGGCTCCGACGTCACGAAGCTCGCCGTCGACGGGAAGCTCCCCCCGATGATCGGCCGCAAGGCCGAGATGCGCCAGATCGTGAAGACGCTGCTGCGCGTCGAGAAGAACAACCCGCTGATCATCGGCGAGAAGGGCGTCGGCAAGACCGCCGTCGCCAACGGCCTCGCCCAGCTCATCATCGCGGGCGAGATCCCCGAGCTCGCGGGCAAGACCGTGATCAAGCTCGATCTCACCAAGGTCGTCGCCGGCACGTCGCTGCGCGGCGAGTTCGAGGAGCGCATGGTCGCGATCATCGAGGAGGCGCGCAAGTCCGAGGGCCGCGTGCTCCTCTTCATCGACGAGATCCACATGCTCGTCGGCGCGGGGTCCGCCGAGGGCTCCCAGGACGCCGCGAACATCCTCAAGGAGGCGCTCGCGGACGGCTCGCTCTCCGTGATCGGCGCCACGACGATGGAGGAGTTCCGCAAGATCGAGAAGGACGGCGCCCTCGCGCGCCGCTTCTACCCCGTGAAGCTGCTCCCCCCCTCCAAGGACGAGGCCGAGGCCATCCTCGAGGGCGTCAAGCACCGCTACGAGGAGAAGCACAAGGTGACCATCGGCGCCGCGACCGTGAAGGCCGCCGTGGCGCTCGCCTCGCGCTACGTGACGGACCGCAACCTGCCCGACTCCGCGCTCGACCTGCTCGACGACGCGTCCGCCGAGGTCGAGCTCAAGGCGTCCGAGGGCGCGAAAGCCGGCGCGGAGCTCGCGCGCGACGTGACCCCCGAGGACATCGCCGCCGAGATCGCTCTGCGCACCGGCATCCCCGCGGGCAAGGTCGGCCGCGACGAGCGGGAGCGGCTCAAGGACCTCCCGAAGGAGCTGGGCGCGAAGGTGCTCGGCCAGGACGAGGCCGTCGCCAAGGTCGCGAAGGGCGTGCAGCGCGGACGCATGGGCCTGCGCAACCCGAAGCAGCCGATCGGCACGTTCATCTTCCTCGGCCCCACCGGCGTCGGCAAGACCGAGATCGCCAAGCAGACCGCGAAGACCGTCTTCGGCTCCGAGAAGAACATGGTCCGCCTCGACATGTCCGAGTACATGGAGAAGCACTCCGTCAGCCGCATGATCGGCGCGCCTCCCGGCTACGCGGGCTTCGACCAGGCGGGCCAGCTCACCGAGGCCGTGCGCCGCAACCCGTTCACCGTCATCCTGCTCGACGAGATCGAGAAGGCGCACCCCGAGGTGCTCGACGTCCTCCTGCAGGTCGTCGAGGACGGCCGCCTGACCGACGGCATGGGCCGCACCGTCGACTTCTCGAACACGATCATCATGATGACCTCCAACATCGGAGGGTCCGTCGCCGGCGAGGCCGAGGACAAGCCCCGCCGCCGCATCGGATTCTCGCTGCCCGGCCAGGACGAGGAAGCCCCCGGTCGGAACCTCGAGGCGCGCCGCGCGAAGTATCTCGCCGCGCTCAAGGCCAAGCTCCGGCCCGAGTTCGTCAACCGCGTCGGCGAGGACGGCATCGTCGTCTTCAACGAGCTCGGAAGGCCCGAGATGGAAGGCATCCTCGAGCTGCGCATCGAGGACCTCGAGGAGCAGCTCAAGGACCGCGGCGTGACCGTCGAGCTGACCGCCGCCGCGAAGGCCGAGATCCTCAAGCGCGCCGAGGCCCAGAAAGCCTATGGCGCCCGCCCGCTCAAGCAGGTCGTCGAGCGCCAGGTCTCCGACGCGATCGTCGAGGCCGAGCTCGAGGGCCGCATCGCCGAGGGCGACCGCGTGTCCGTCGACTGGGACGCCGCGAAGGGCGCGTTCACGGCCGCCAAGGCCCCGTGACGAGCCGCAAGGTCGGCGCCGTCCATCTCCGCGACTGGGGCGGCGCGGGCGCGAAAGTCCTCCTCACGCACGGCATGGCCGCGCACACTCATTGGTGGGACCCCGTCGTCCCGCACTGGAAAGGCGTCTTCCACGCCGCCGCGCTCGACTTCCGCGGCCACGGCGACAGCGACTGGCTGACCGACGAGCCCTACCTCTCCGAGAAATGGGTGGCCGACATCGAGACCGCCCGCGCGGCGCTCGGCTGGGACCGGTTCGTCCTGATCGGCCACTCGATGGGCGCGCGCATCGCGCTCGACTACGCGGAAACCCACGGCGCGCGCCTGCGCGGCGTGGCCGCGATCGACTTTCTGCCCGAATTCCGCGACCCGCGCGCCAAGGAAAAGGCGCGCACCCGCCCGCAGCCGACGTACGAGAGCGAGGAGGCCATGCTCGGCAAATTCCGCCTCCAGCCGCCCGGCACTTTGCTCGACGAGAGCGGCCTGCGCGAGCTCGGACGGCACGGCGTGCGCAAGACCGGCGAGGTCTGGACGTGGAAGTTCGACTGGAAGTCCTTCTCCTTCCCGTACGGCCCGGTCTGGCCCCAGCTGCCGCGCATCTCGCCCGAGGCGCTGATCGTGCGCGGCGAGCACAGCACGGTCATGCCGCGCGACGCCTACGAGAAGGTCCTCGCGGCGCTGCCCAATGCCCGCGGCGTCGACATCCCCGGCGCGCACCACCACGTCCCGCTCGACAAGCCCGCCGAGCTCGCCTCCGAGCTCGCGAAGTGGGCCGCGGAGCTTCCCGCGTGATCGTCGCGGCGGTGTGCGTCGCGAAGCCGCGCGAGCTCGCCTGGCGCGGCAAGACCAAGGTCACGGGCATCTTCAAGGAGCCCGTCGAAGGCGCGGTCGCGATCGGCCCCGCCGGCCTCGACGGCGACCACATCGCCGACCCGCGCTACCACGGCGGCCGCGACAAGGCGGTGTACACCTACGCCGAGGAGCACTACTCCTACTGGAAGGCGTCCATGGGCGCGCTCTCCGCGGGAGCTTTCGGCGAGAACCTCACGACCCGCGGCCTCGATGAGGACGCCGTCCGCGTGGGCGACCTCTGGCGAGCCGGGACCGCGCTGCTCGAGGCGCGCGAGGGGCGCCAGCCCTGCGCGACGCTCGCCGCCCGCTACGAGGACGCCGGCCTGGTCAAGCGCTTCGCCGAAGCGGGCCGCTTCGGCATCTACTGGCGCGTCGTCGAGCCGGGCGCCGTCCGCGCGGGCGACGCGCTGACGCTCGAGAAGCGCGGCGCGGGCGCGGGCGTCGCCGAGCTGACCCGTCTGAAGCTGTCAAATCCGCTCAAAAAACCGTAGAGTCGCTCCCATGAAGCGTCTCGACATCGGCGCCCCCGAGCTCGGCATCCTCGCGGGCATGCTCCGCAAGGTGGAGTTCTTCGCCCCCCTCACGATGGGGCAGGTCGAGAAGGTCCTGCCCGCGATCATGCTCTACTCCTACGAGAAGGGCGAGGTCGTCTTCAAGCAGGGTCGGAAAGGCGACGCGTTCTACATCGTCTACAAGGGCTCGGTCGACATCACCGTCGCGAAATGGGTGCTCTTCTCGACGAAGGTCGCGACGCTCAAGTCCGGCGACTTCCTCGGCGAGATCGCGCTCATCTCCGACGAGCCCCGCACCGCGACGGTGACCTGCGCCGAGCCAACTTTGCTGTTCACTCTCGTCGCCGACGACTTCAAGTTCGTCCTGCAGGAGAACCCCGCGGCCGCCGAGGAGATGAAGCGCATCGCGGCGCGCCGGAAGTTCGCCTCCGCGCACAAAGCCCAGGGATGAAGCGCGAGTACTGCTTCGTCGCGACCGCCTATCTGGTGCGGGAAGGCAGGACGCTCCTCCACAAGCACCGCAAGCTCGGCCTGTGGCTTCCGCCCGGCGGCCACATCGAGCCCGGGGAGAGCCCGGACGAGGCCGTCCTGCGCGAGGTGCTGGAAGAAACAGGCCTCAAGGCCGAGTTCGTCGAGCGCCCCTCCGAGCCCGTCATCCATGACGAGCGCGTCGAGTCCCTCCACCAGCCGCAGCGGGTGCAGATCGAGGCGATTCCCAACCATCCGCACCACATCGACCTCATCTACTTCATGAGCGCGCCGAAAGGCGAGGTCGTCCCCGAGCCCGGGGCGTCCTGGACGTGGTTCACGCCCGAAGAGCTCGAGACTCCCGAGATCACCCGCGAGGTGCGCGAGTCCGCGCGCGCCGCGATCCGCTTCGTCGCCGAAGCGCCCGCGATCTAGCTGTAGCGCACGCGCCACGACCGGCGGCGCAGCTTCGCGTACTTCCGCACGAAGGCCTTCGCCTCCCGAACCGGGATCGCGTAGACCAGGCACCGCAGGTCCGCGCCGTGCTCGGGCCTCCAGTGGGAGAGCCCCTCGGGAGGCCGCGCGGCGAACTCGTCGGCCAGCCGGTTCGACAGGTAGGTCGTCGTCCCGAGGTAGAGCTCGCGCAGCGCGGGATTGCGCGCTTCATACACCGTGATCAGATAGTGGTCGGGTGGACAGGGGGCCATAAGGTTTTCGAGTCTCGGCGCTGATTTGAGTCTAACAGGCCTCCGCGGCGCCCGCCGTCAAGGGTCCATGAAAAGGCCGTACCAAAATTGTGACGCGCCGCTGGACCTCCGTCGAGGAGGCCGCTATACTTGAAGGGATGAGCCTCAAATCCTCCGCCGTCGCGCTCGCCGAGAGCTCCGCGCCGACCCGCGCGCTGCTCCGCGGCTGGCGACGCCTCAAGGCGAGCCTTCGCTCGCGCGACCGCCTCGAGCGCGAGGAAGGGCCCTGGCGGATCTTCAACCTCGAGCTCACGAACAAGTGCCCGTTCACCTGCGTCATGTGCTCGCGCACGAACAACATGACGCGCGACCAGGGCTTGATGACCTTCGAGACGTTCAAGTCCGTGATCGACGAGTACGTCGAGCGGAATCCGGAGGCGGCGCGCTCGGAGATCACCTGGCTCCACCACTTCGGCGAGAGCCTCGTGCACCCCGAGTTCGGCAAGCTCGTGCGCTACGCCGTCTCGAAGGGCGTGCGCGCCGGCATGTCGATCAATCCCCTCATGCTCACGCCCGCGGTCGCCGACGACCTGCTCGGCTCCGGCATCCACACCCTCAACATCTCCCTCGACGGCCACGACGACGCCTCCTTCAAGGAGATCCGCGGCGTGCCGAACGCCTACGAAAAGTCCAAGGCGAACCTCCTCGCGTTCCTGAAGAAGAAGCTCGAGACGAAGAACCCGGTCGTCGTGAACTTCTCGATGATCAACTTCAAGATGAACCGCGGCTCGATCGAGAAGGCGCGCGCGTTCTGGGAGAACGTCCCCGGCATCGACGTGTTCGCGGCGAAGGAGTTCACCGTCTGGAACGGCGACTCCCCCGACGTCAACAAGCTCGCGGACTTCGCGGTGGACAACGAGAAGCGCCGCGCCTCGGGCGAGAAGGTCTCGTGCGGCGTGCCGTGGGAGAAGATGAGCGTCGCGTGGGACGGAAAGGTCGTGCCGTGCTGCTATGACTACGACGCGAAGTATCCGCTCGGGAAGGTCTCGGACGGCCTCGAGAACGTCTGGAACGGCGAGCGCATGATGGCGCTGCGCCGCGAGTTCATCTCCGGGGACGTGAAGAACCCGCTTTGCCGGAACTGCCCGGAGCTTTACCCTCCGGAGTGAGCCCGAGGGCGGCCTTCGCCGCCTTCGACAGACGCGCCGTGATCTTGCGCGCGCCCGCCGCGTTGGCGTGGATCGGATCGATCTTCCAAAATCCCGGAACGCGCGAGCGGTACAGGTAGTCGCGGTCGGTCAGGCCGTAGGCGTCCCAATCCTCGGTGTCGACGAACACCGTCCCGCCCGACGCGTAGGCGTTCAGCCCGCCCTGCATGGCGTAAAACATCCCGTGCCGGCCTCGCGACCGGTCCAGCGGGTGCGTCGGCGGCAGGAAGATGAGCACCTTCTCGGCGATCTCGAGCAAGGCCGCGAGAGTCCTGTCGGTCCGCACGGACAAATCCGCCAGATTGCGGTCTTCGGGCCCCCGTTCGATGCGGTGAGCGCCGTCGTCGTTCCTCTCCAAGAACTCCGTCAGCCGCTTCGGATCGTTCGCGATCGCGTCGGGAATCAGCAGCCCCTCGTTCTCGATTTCGGCGGCCTGCTGCAGTCCGGGGCCGACGACCAGGTCCCACGACGGATGCGGGAAGCGGTAGTCCCATTTCGCGACGACTTCGCGGCCGCGCCAGTCGCGGTAGAGGCCGCGGACGCCGCCGAGCACGAGCGCGTCGGAGGGATCGCGGCGGCCGTAGACGAGGCTGTGCCCCCAGATCGCGAGCTTCGCCTTCGGCCGGCCCTTGAGCGCGCTCGCGTACCACGTCACGGCCTCCGGCAGGAGATTGCCGCGGCCGACGTGAAGGACCCTGCCGGGGAGGCCCAGTCCCGCGGGATTGACGGGGATGAAGGTGTCGGAGATGCCGAAGATCACGACGTCCGCGCCCTGCTCGCGCGCGAGGCCGAGCGCGCCGAGCGAGGAGGCGCTGACGCGCCGGTCATCCGCGTCGCGGCCGGGCAGGTAGGTGTTCTGGTCGAAGAGCTCCCGGAAGTAGCGTCTCCATGCGGCGCCCTCGGGCGAATAGCCGGGGTAGAGGCTCGGCAGAACCTCGGCGGGCGCGACGGCGCCGGAGCCGGGAATCCAGAACAGCCCGCGCAGCTTCGCCTCCTCGGCGGTCATGCCCCGCGAGGCGCGCAGGCCGTACGCGCGCGCGCCGAGAGCCCCCGCGAGGACGAGCAGGAAGGCGGCCTGGAGGGCGCGGTGGTACCGGTCAGAACTGGAAATAGATGAACCCCCTCGACGCGGCGGGCCGCAGCGCGAGCGCGGCCAGCATCAGCGCCGCGAGCGCGGCTCCCGCGAGCGCGCCCGTCCACGGCGTCAGGCGCTCCTCGGACAGGCGGATCTTCTCGAAGAACGTCCACTCCTTCTTCTCGAAGTCGTAGTACAGCGCGGCCTGCAGTCCGAGGCACAGCAGGAAGAGAATCCACACCGAGCGGCCCGACATGGCGGTCTCGACGCCCGCGGCGCCGAAGGCGAGGCCGCGCAGGTACGCGCCGAGCCGCGCCATATCCTCGATGCGGAACAGCAGCCAGCCGAGCATGACGAGCGGCAGCATGACCGCCATCTGCAGATACGACTTGGCCGTGCCCGCGGGCGCGGCGTCGCGCGGCAGGATTCCGCGCTGCGAGAGCACGAGCAGCAGGCCGTGCCACAGGCCGAACAGCGCGAAGTTCCAGCCCGCGCCGTGCCAGACGCCGGCGATCAGCATCGTGAGGACGGCGGAGAAGAAGAACAGGCCCTGCGCGCCGAGCGCGCGGGAGCGCATCGCGAGCGGCGTGAAGATGTAGTCCGCGATCCACGAGCTCAAGGTGATGTGCCAGCGCTTCCAGAACTCGGAGGGCGTGCGCGAGAAGTAAGGCGAGAGGAAGTTCTCCGGCAGCGAGATGCCGAGGACGTGCGCGGCGCCGCGGCCCATGTCCGTGTAGCCGGAGAAGTCGGCCCAGATCTGCACCGTGTAGCCCGCGAGCGCCTTGAGCAAAGCGAGGCGGCCGAACTGCTCGGGATCGGCGAAGACGACGTCCACGTGGTAGGCGACGCGGTCGGCGATCGAGACCTTCTTGAAGAAGCCGAGCGCGAACAGGGAAAGGCCGAGCGTGACCTGCTGGATTCCCGGCCGCGGCAGGGCCTCGAGCTGAGGGAACAGCTGGCGGCCGCGCACGATCGGGCCCGCGAGCAGCTGCGCGAAGAAGCTCTTGAACAGCGCGTACTCGGCCAAGCCGACGAACTTGCACGTCCCCCGCGAGTAGTCGACGAGGTAGGCGATGCTCTGGAGCGTGAAGAAGGAGATGCCGACCGGCAGAGGCAGGTGGATCTCGCGGCCGCCGAGAAAGCCCGGCGCGACGGACTGGACCTGGCCCGTGAGCCAGGCCGCGTACTTCCAGATGAGCAGGTGGGCCGTGATGACGACGATGCCCGCCGGAATGAGGACGGGCTTCCAGGCCGGGCGCTTCTCGCTGCCCCAGACGGCGAGCCAGGAGATCAGGATGACGACGAGGAAGATCAGGCCGTCGAAGAGGCCCGCCCAGAAGTAGAAGACGAGCGACGCGGCCAAAAGGACCGCGAAACGGGGCTTATATGAGGAAAAGAGGGAGTACAGCGCCCAGGTCAGGGCGAAGAGGACGAAAAACTCGGGGTTCGAGTAGACCACGCGCGGTCGATTATACTCGTTCTCCCCCCATGACGGAATCGCTTCGGATTTATGTCTCTCCGTCGAGGAATCCTTGACCTCCGTCGAGAAATCATGTTCAATGACGTATCAACGCCGGATAAAGCCCTTCGAGGCGCCGGCTCTCAGGAGACACACAACATGGCGAAGAAGGCGAACGCGGCGTTCATGAAGGCTCTCACCCCCAGCGACAAGCTCGCTGAGGTCGTCGGCTCCAAGCCGCTCCCCCGCACCGAGGTCGTCAAGAAGCTCTGGGCGTACATCAAGAAGAACGGCCTCCAGGACAAGAAGAACAAGCGCAACATCAACGCGGACGACAAGCTGAAGGCGGTTTTCGCCGGCAAGTCCGTCGTCAACATGTTCGAGATGACGAAGCTCGTCTCCAAGCACCTGTCCTAAAA
>CAYVFO010000025.1:10545-12502 GCA_964450975.1 uncultured Elusimicrobia bacterium
AAATCAAAAGGCCGGGGGCGGAAGGCGCAAGCTCTCCGCCCCCGGCTCTTTTTTTTGGTTTGATGTCCCCGCCGGGCAAAAAAATGCCCCAGGGATCTGGTGGCGCGTACGGGATTTGAACCCGTGATCTCTGCCTTGAGAGGGCAGCGTCCTAGGCCGCTAGACGAACGCGCCACCAGAGCCCCGGGGACGGAAGGGACCTTCATCTTACCAATTCCCGCCCCATGAGGCAACTGACGATCGTCGCGCTGCTGGCGTCCTTGACGGCCTGCTCGTCTCTCGAGCGGGCCTTCGCGCCCGCCCACAACCCCTGGCCGATCCCCAAGGACAGCCGCGTCCGGCGCGACGGACGCCTGCTCCGGGTGTACGGCGCCTCGCTCAAGAGCCGACAGGAGGCCGAGGCCGACGCGCGGACCGCGCTCGAGGCGTGGCTCTGGCGCCTCGACGTCGAGGACGGCGACGATCTGACGGTCCGCAAGGCGAAAGTAGACGCGATCCTGGCTTCCCCCGAGGTCAAGCCGGTTCCCTCCCCCGTCCCGGAGGTCTCCGGCTTCACCTCGATCGTCGAGCTCGACCTCCCCACGCTCCAGAAGAAGCTCGGGACGCACTATGACTAGCGAGCGCGTCCCCCGCGAGCTCCTGTTCGGCAACCCCGAGCGCTCCTCGCCCAAGATCTCCCCGAACGGCGCCCTCTGGGCCTACCTCGCCCCGGACGACGGCGTGCTCAACGTCTGGGTCGGCCCCGAGGGCAAGGACGCGCGCCCGCTGACCTCCGACCGCGGCCGCGGCATCCGCGTGTTCCTGTGGGCCGAGGACGAGAAGTCGATCCTCTACGTCCAGGACAAGGGCGGCGACGAGAACTGGCATCTCTATCAGACCGACGTCGAAACCGGTTCGACGCGCGACCTCACGCCCTATCCCGGCGTGCAGGCGCAGATCGTGGCGACCGAGCCCCGCTTCCCGGACCAGATCCTCGTCGCGCTCAACGACCGCGACCCGCGCGTCCACGACGTGTACCGCATCAGCCTCAAGGACGGCTCGCGGACGCTCGAGGCGAAGAACCCCGGCGACGTCATCGGCTGGCTGCCGGACCTCGACTTCAAGATCGGCCTGCACAAGGCGATGGCGCCGGACGGCGGCACGATCCTGCGGCTGCGGGACGGCGACGGCTGGCGCGATTGGCTCTCGTGCGGACCCGACGACGCGCTCGGCGCGCACGGCTTCGCTCCGGGCGGACAATCCGTCTACGTCGAGTCCTCCGTCGGCCGCGACACGACCGCCTTGCTCGAGGTGCCGCTCGCCGGCGGCGAGGGCAAGGTCCTGGCCGAGCACCCCGAGTCCGATCTGGGCCAGGTCCTCATCCACCCGCGCAAGTTCCACGCCGAAGCCGCCTGCTTCGAGGTGGACCGCGTTAAGTGGAAGGCGATCGACCCCGCGCTCAAGGCCGACCTCTCCGCGATGCACGCGCTCGGCGGCGACGCCTCGATCGTCTCGCGCAACGACGCCGACACCGTCTGGTATCTCCTCGTCAACCGGCCCGACAAGTCGCCGGCGTTCCTGCGCTGGAACCGCGTCGGCCGCTCGGCGACGTCCTTGTTCCTGACGCGCCCGCGCCTCGCGCCCTACAAGCTCGCGGACATGAAGCCCGTGCGCTTCCCGGCGCGAGACGGCCTGACGATCCGCGGCTACCTCACGACGCCTCCGGGCGCGGAGCCCTCCGGCCTCCCGCTCGTCGTCAACGTCCACGGCGGCCCGTGGGTGCGCGACCGCTGGGGCTTCCACGCGGAGGCGCAGTGGCTCGCGAGCCTGGGCTACGCGTGCCTGCAGCTCAACTACCGCGGCTCCGCCGGCTTCGGCAAGAAGTACCTCCACGTGGGCGACCGCGCGCGGGCGCGGGCGCTCGCCGGCGAGGCGGTGGAGCTGCTGCGCGCGGTCGGCGACGAGGCCTTCCTCGCGA
>CAYVFO010000025.1:12512-25118 GCA_964450975.1 uncultured Elusimicrobia bacterium
GATGCAGGACGACCTGACCGACGGCGTGAAGTGGGCCGTCGCCGAGGGGATCGCCGATCCGAAGCGCGTCGCGATCTACGGCGGCTCCTACGGCGGCTACGCGGCCCTCGCGGGCGCGGCGTTCACGCCCGGCGTCTACCGCTGCGCGATCGACGTCGTCGGCCCGTCGAACCTCATCACTTTGATCAAGTCGATCCCGCCGTACTGGGAGCCGATGAAGCGCATCTTCGACCTTCGCGTCGGCGACGTCGAGAAGGAGCGCGAGTTCCTCGAGTCCCGCTCGCCGCTGTTCCACGCCGACAAGATCGACATCCCGCTTTTGATCGCCCAGGGCGCCAACGACCCGCGGGTCAAGCAGGCGGAGTCGGAGCAGATCGTGGCGGCGCTGCGCGCCAAGGGCAAGCCCGTCGAGTACGCCCTCTACAAGGACGAGGGCCACGGCTTCGCCAAGCCCGCCAACCGCCTCGACTTCTACGCGAAGGCCGAGGCCTTCCTGGCCGAGCACCTCGCGTAGAAGCCGGGCGGGAGCGCTACTTGGCGCGCGTGTAGGTCATCTCCATCATCTTGAACGGCTTGCCCTTCTCGTCCTTGGCGTACATGACGAAGACGTGGCTGTCCTTGCCCTTGAGCGTCCACTCCGACTTCGACCACTCCTCGGCGTTGCCGCTCATCGCGTTCGAGTAGGTCCCCTCGCTCGTGAGCGTCCTCTTCTCCTCGTCCCACGTCCCGGGCACGAAGAAGATGCCGGTCGACATCCCGTCGAGCCAGACGCTCTCGTAGCGCCTCTTGATGCGGTCGAAGCCGAGGTAGCCCGTCCCCTCGAACTTCTCGCCGCCCATCTCGCCCTTGAACTTCTGCTCGAGGAAGCGCCCGCCCATGATCCAGCGGAAGACCGCGATGCCCTTGGAGTCCATCGGCTTGTCGCCGGGCTTCATCCACGTGCGCGTGACGGTGTCCCACTTTCCGGCGGCGTCCTTGAAGACCGCGTGCTCGGGGCCCGGTCCGCCGTAGGCGGCCATGTTCTGCATCATCTCCTTCGTGACGTCTCCGGCGCGGGCGGCGGCCGGCGCGAGCGCCAGCGCGGCCAAAACGATGAGTTTGGTCATGTCTCCTCCTTTTCTGCGGCGCGACGATTCTAGCATGGCCCCCGGCGATAAACCCATGATAAGGAGGAAGCGCCTGCGTCTTGCTACCATGGCCTCATGAAGATCGGCGTCCTCGGCTGCGGCGTCATGGGCTCGGGCATCGCGCAGCTCGCGGCCGCCTCAGGCCACGACGTCGCCGTCTGGGAGAACTCGCCCGAGCTCCTCGCCGCCGGCGTCGCGAAGGTCCGCAAGCAGTTCGACCGCGCGGCCGCGAAAGGCAAGCTGACCGCCGAGGCCGCGGCCGAGACGAAGGCCCGCGTGAACGGCGCCGCGTCGCTCGAAGCCCTCTCCGACCGCGAGTTCGTGATCGAGGCCGTCGTCGAGGACCTCGCGGTCAAGCGCGCGCTGTTTACGCGCCTCGACGCTTTCTGCGGGCCCGCGACGATCTTCGCGACGAATACCTCGAGCCTGCGCGTCGCCGCCGTCGCCGCCGCGACCGGCCGCGCGGACCGCTTCTGCGGCCTGCACTTCTTCAACCCCGCGCCGCTGACCAAGCTCGTCGAGGTCGTGCGCGCCGCCGAGACCTCCGACGCGACCCACGCGGCCGCCATGGCGCTCGCCCGCTCCCTCGGCAAGACGCCGGTCGCCGCGCGCGACACCTCCGGCTTCGTCGTCAACTTCATCCTGACCGGGACGCTGCTTTCCGCGGCGCGCGCGCTCGAGCGGGGCCTCGCGTCGGTCGAGGACGTCGACCGCGCGATGACGCTCGGCTGCGGCCACCCCGTCGGCCCCCTCGCGCTCATGGACATGATCGGGCTCGACACGGTGGTCAAGATCGCCGACATCCTCAAGGCCGAGCACCGCGACCCGATGTACGAGTGCCCCGCCTTCGTGCGCCGGATGGCGGAGCGCGGCTGGCACGGGACGAAGGCCGGCAAGGGGTTCTACGTCTACGAGGCCGCCGGACCCGTCCCCAATCCCGGCCTTGACGCGCTCATTTAACGGGGCCATACTCGGTATATGCCCCCCCTCCTTCTGCTCATAGGGCTCGCCGCCGCTCCCGCCCAGGCGGCCTCCTTCCCCGACTGCGTCCACGTTTCGACGTCGACGGGCAAGTTCAAGGCGAGCTTCGAAGAGGTCCGCGACTGTCAGGACCAGGTCCGCGAGCGGCTCGTCCGAGAAGCGCGCGACGCCGGCCGGCCGATGACCGACGCGCAGCTCGAGCGCCTCGAAGACCACCACCGCGCGGAGTCGCGCGCGTTCCTCTCGCGCACCGAGCTCGAGCCGCTGGGCGAGCCTCCCGCGGCGAAGGAGGAGATCGATCCCGACTCGCCGGCCCCCGCGGGCGCCAAGCCCGACATCAAGGCGGCCGACGCGGCGGCGGTCCTCAAGCTGCGCAAGAAGCTCGCCGACCGCAAGGCGGCGGGCGAGAAAGGCTTCACGCCGGGCGTGTCGGGCGACCTCCGCGAGGCGGTCGAGGCCCAGGAAGGCGGAGCCAGCGAGGACATGCGCGGGCTGCTCGACTCCGTCGAGAAGGACGGCGGAAAGACCTCCCCCGAGACGATCAAGCGCCTGCAGGACGCCGCGAAGGCGTCCCGCGGACGCGGCATGGATCTGAACCTCGACGACGAGACCCGGTCGAGCCTCGAGGCCGCCGAGAAGCGCCTCGCGAGCCCCGTCCCCACGATCGACAAGCGCTGATATCGTAGAATGGGCGCGTGAAGCCCAAACCCGGCGCGATCCCCCTCTTCCGTCATCTCACCTCCGTGCCCACCGCCCCGTTCCGCGAGGCGGCGGTCTCCCGGAAGGCGCTCGAATGGATCAAGGCGCACCTGCCGCGCGCGGCGGTCAAGCGCGTGAAGGGCGGCTTCATCGTCTCCTATCGCGGCGCGGGCGACGGACCGTCCTTGTGCCTCGCGGCGCATCTCGATCATCCCGCCTTCGCGATCGTGAAGTCGGACGCGCGCGGCGCGACCGCGCTGCTGCGCGGCGGCCTGCCGCCGCACCTGCTGCCCGGCGCGCGCGTGCAGGCGTTCCCGAAGGTTCCGCGCGGCAACGTCCCGCTCGCGTTCGGCGTCCTCGGCCCCCGTCCCAAGAAGGACGGCGCGCCGTGGACGATCCGCTGGGAATCCGCGCCGGCCGCGCGGCCCGATTTCGCGGTGCTCGACCTGCCCGCGTGCGAGACGAAGGACGGCTGGCTCCTCTCGCGCTCGGTCGACGACCTGCTCGGCTGCGCGATCTCGCTCGAGGCGATGCGGCGCCTGATCAAGGCGCGCGCGAAGGCGAACCTGACCGTGCTCCTCAACCGCGCCGAGGAGGTCGGCTTCGTCGGCGCGCTCGACATGATCCGCTCGGGCGTCCTCTCCGAGAAGGACACGTACCTCTCGATCGAGTCCTCGCGCGAGCTCCCGGGCTCGCGGCCCGGCAAAGGGCCGACGATCCGCCTCGGCGACAAGGCGACCGCCTTCGACGGAAACGTCACGGGCCTGCTCGACGAGGCGGCGGACGCGCTGCGCAAGCGCGGACGCAAGATCCAGCGCCTGCGCCTCACCGGCGGCACGTGCGAGGCGACCGCGTATCTCGCGTTCGGCTACGAGGCGGGCGGCGTCGCCGTTCCGCTCGTCAACTACCACAACGGCTGGGGCGCCTCGGCGGTGGCGCCCGAGAAGGTGCGCCTCTCCGACGTCGAGGGCGGCACGGCCCTGCTCGAGAAGACCGCGCTCCTCTTCGGCGCCAAGGTCCTGCGCGGCGCCCTGCGGACGCGCCTCGAGCGCCGGCACGACGGCGAGAAGAAGAAGCTTTAGGGCTTCGCGGCCTTCGCCCGGCGCGTGACGCGCAGGTATTCGATCCGGCGCCGCCCCGGCTTGAGGACGAAGCCCGCGCCGGCGAGGACGCGGTCGAGCGCGGCGCGATCGCCGTGCTCCCACTCGAGGTCGAACATGTACTCGCCTTTGAGCCCCGTCTCGTCGACCACGGGCGTCCCGAGGTCCATCCAAAGCCCGCGCGCCAGCTCGCCCGTCCCGGTGCGTCCGAGGAAGCGGCCGTTGCCGGAGGCCATCGCCCCCGACTTGAGGTCCTCGCCGCCGGCAGGCGGCTCGGCGGCGCCCTTCGCGCGCTCGAGAAGGAGGACGTCCTTCTCGATCGACTCGGGCGCCACGTCGACGCCGAACGCCGACTTGACCGCGGCTTTGAGCATCTGGCGCCCCTCGTCGAAGCCGTCGGGCGTCGTCTTGAGGCGGAAGTCGAACTTCGCGACGGGAGGATCCTCCGCGATCACCTGGGAGCCCATCACTCCCCAGATCCACGACACGGCGAAGGCGAACGGCATGCCGCGCGCCTCGAGACCGCCGCGTCCGACGGACATCCCCGAGCCTTTGCCGGTCGACGACGAGATCACGGCCTCGAAGTAGGTCGCCGCGGCCTTGGCCGGCGGCGCGGCGTCGGTCTCGACGCTCTCCCTCGCGCGCGGCTTGAACGTCCCCGCGAGCGCCTCGCGGACGTCCTTTTCCGTCAGGCTCTCGGGCGAGAGGTTGGCGAGAAGCGAGCCGTCCTTGCCGATGAGGAAGCCGTCGGGGCGCCCCTTCACGCGGTAGGAGCGGAAGGATCCGCCTTTCTCGTCGATCCCGACCCAGCCCTTGAACTCGCGACGCTTGAGGAACGCCTCGATCTTCTTCGGCTCCTCGTCGGTGACCGCGATGAAGACGACGGGCTCGCCCTTGAGCGCGTCGATCATGCGGTTGGTGCGCGGAAAGCCGGCCACGCACGGGGCGCACCACGTCGCCCAGAACTCGACGAAGACGACCTTGCCCTTGAGCTCCGCGAGGCCGCCGAGCTTGGACGCAGGGGCCTGGAGGAGGACGGGCAGGACGAGGTCCGGCGCCTTGGCGGCGGACGCGGGGACGGCCAGGAGCGCGGTCAACAAGAGGGCTTTCATGCCCCCATTCTAATCTATTCCGCCGCCATGAGCTTCGCGGCCTTCTCCGCCGCCTCGCCCGCCTCCCGGTAGCGCCCCTGGCGGCGGTAGATCGACGCGAGCGTGTCGAGCACGAACGGCCGCAGCGAGCCGCTCGCGTTCGAGAGCGCCTCGCGCGCGAGGCGCTCGGCCTCCCCGATCCGGACGCCCCGCGCGAGCCAGCACATCGCGAGGTTGTTCTGCGCGCCGGCGTGGCGCGGAGCGGCCTTGAGCGCGCGCTTGTACGCCTTCTCGGCGCGCTCCCAATCCCCCTCCTCGAAGGCGCGGTTGCCGATCGCCATCCAGCCGGGGGCGTACCGCGCGTCCCGCTCGACGGCGGCGCGGTACTGCGCGAGCGCCTCCTTCTTCAGCCCCTGGGACTCGTACACGGCGCCGAGCTTCGCGTGCTCCTCGGCGCTGAGAGGGTCCTTGTGGGAGCGCGGCATGTGAGAGCAGCCCGCGAGCAGCAGTACTGCGGCCGCCGCGAGGGCCCTCACGAGCGCCCCCCGGGCGCGATGAGCAGCGCCCAGCGCTCGGTCTTGTCCCACTGGCGCTCGAAGCGCGGCCAGCTCATGCGCGCGTTGCGCTCGCCCCCGGTGTTGGCGAAGATGCCCTCGTCGTCGTAGCCGGTCACCACCATGTAGTGGCCGATCGGCGCGGACAGGAAGCCCCGGTTGACGAAGACGATCAGAGGCCGACCGGCGTCGAGCTCGCCGCGCACGCGCGCGCGGTCGCCGTTGACCATCTCGGCGTCGAGTCCGCGCGAGCGCGCCGCGAGGTAGAGGTCCACGGTGAGCGCGCCGCGCAGGCTCGAGCGGTAGATCAGCTCCTTGAGCGCCGCGGGTCCGGCCTCGTCTCCCCAATAAGAGAGCACGCCCGCGAGCGCGGACGGCCCGCACTGGTCGGTCTCGTCGGGGTAGAACGGAACCTCGAGCAGGACTCCCTTGCGCGGAGCCTCCGGCTTCCGGGCCGGAGCCGCCGCGCAGCCGGCGGCGAGCCAGGCCGCCGCGGCGGCCGTCGCGAATCGGGCGGCGGTTCTCATACGCGCTTGGCGAAGTAGATGATCCCGAGCACGAGGAAGACGAGCAGCAGGATGCCGACGACCGCGCCGGCGTCGCCGCCCGCGTTGAGCGCGTGGATCTGAGTCGCGAGCTGATGGATCTGGCGGTCGGAGAGCCTCGAGAGGCGCTCGTTGATCTCGGCGTCGGTCAGGCCGAGTTCGCGCAGGCGCTGCTTGACGACCTTGGACTCCAGGGCGGTCTGGACCGAGCGGACGTCGGCCTCGCGCGTCGTCGTCTGCGCGGCGATGCGGGCGGTGGACGGGATGTCGGCCGGCGCGAGCAGCGCCCAGCCCTTCGGCGGCAAAGTGCACGTCGTCGTGACCGCGAAGATCAACGACCAGATCAGGCTCTTTCTCATGCGCTCCTCCTTTATGACGTCCGCGCGGGCAGTATAAGACGGCGCCGCCGCGCCGGGCCATCGCCGAGCCGCAACTCATTCGCGACGCCGGCGTGACGCTCCCCGCCGGGGCCCCGAATGTGGCAGAATTGACCGATGAAGACCCTCGCTCTCGCCGTTCTTCTGTCGTTCGCCGCCGCTTCCGCCTCCGCCGGACCGCTCGACGACTTCCAGTCGCGCGCCCGCGCCGAGCTCATCAAGCCCTTCGCGCTCGACCTCGGCGGCGTCCTCGGCGGCGCGTCCGCTCACACGGGCCGCACTCTCGGCATGCCCGGCTTCTGGGCCGGCGTCGTCGGCTCGGTGCAGATGCGCCCCGACAAGGACAACCGCATCCTGAGCGACGCCGGCGTCAAGGCGTTCGGACTGCCGATGCTCGAGATCGGCGTCGGCCTGCCCTTCAAGATCGACGCGATCGTCCACGGCGTGAAGGCGTACGACGCTTCGATCTTCGGCGCCGGCCTGCGCTGGGGCGTCTACCGCACCGACCTCGTGGACACGTTCCTGCCGAACGTCGCGGTCTCCGCCTTCGCCGACAAGGTCAACCACAAGTACTTCAACGCGACGCACGGCGCGGCGAACGCCGTCGCGACGTGGAACCTCCCGATCGTCAAGCCGTTCTTCCTCGCCGGCTTCGACGTCACGAAGGTGACCGTCGGCTCCGCGACGACGCCCGGCGTGTCCGGCCTGTCCGCGACCGCGCGCGGGTCGCGCTTCTCCGCGGGCATCGACGCGCACCCGATCCCGCTCACGAGCATCCGCGCCGCCTACACGCTGCGCCACGGCATCCCGGGCTTCGACTTCGGTCTCGGCGCCCAGTTCTGAGTTCGTGAAGATCTACACGCGCACGGGCGACAACGGCGAGACCGGCCTGATCGGCGGCAAGCGCGTGCCCAAGGCGCATCCGCGCGTCGACGCGTACGGCGAGGTCGACGAGCTCAACTGCGCGATCGGCGCGGCGCGGGCGGCCCTCGGCAAGGAGCACGCCGGCCTCGACGAGGCGCTCGCGCGCTGCCAGGCCGAGTGCTTCGTCCTCGGCGCGCTGCTCGCCGGCGCGAAGGACCCGTTCCCCGCCTCCGCGGCCGCGCGGCTCGAGTCCGAGATCGACGCCTGGGACGGCGAGCTCGAGCCCTTGAAGAACTTCATCCTTCCCGGAGGCGGCGCCGCGGGCGCGGCTCTCCACCTCGCGCGGGCCGTCTGCCGCCGCGCCGAGCGCCGCGCCGCGGCGCTCTCGGGCGCCGACGCCGCCCCCGCGGGGACGATCGTCTATCTCAACAGGCTCTCCGACTGGCTGTTCACCGCCGCGCGGTGGGCCAACAAGAAGTCGGGCCGCCCCGAGACGCCCTGGGCCGGGCTCCCGAAGAAATGAGCGCCGCCGTCGAGGCCTCGGGCCTCGTCTTCGACTATCCGGCCAAACGCGGCGTCGCCGCGCGGCGCGCGCTCGACGGCGTCTCCTTCTCCGTGCCCGAGGGCGAGCTGTTCGGCGTGCTCGGGCCCAACGGCGGCGGCAAGAGCACGCTCTTCAAGGTGCTCGCGACCGCGCTCGTCCCGTCCGCGGGCCGCGCCGCGGTTCTCGGCCATGACCTCGCCTCGGACGCCGCCGCGGCGCGCGAGGCGCTCGGCGTCGTCTTCCAGAACCCGAGCCTCGACGGCAAGCTCACGGTTTTCGAGAATCTCGACTGCGCGGGGCGCTTGTACGGACTGTCGGGCGCCGCGCTGTCGTCCCGCATCTCCGAGATGCTCGGCAAGTTCTCCCTCTCCGACCGCGCCGGCGAGCGCTGCGCCGCGCTTTCGGGCGGACTGCGGCGCCGCGTCGAGCTCGCGAAGGCGCTGCTGCACGCGCCGAAGGTCGTCCTGCTCGACGAGCCCTCGACCGGCCTCGACCCGGCCGCGCGCCGCGCGCTCTGGGAGCACCTCCTCGCGCTCAAGGCGGCGGGCACGACCATCCTCACGACCACGCATCTCATGGACGAAGGCGACCGCTGCGGCCGCGTCGCGATCCTCGACAAGGGCCGCATCGTCGCCCTCGGCGAGCCCGGCGCGCTCAAGGCCGAGATCGGCGGCGACGTCGTCACCGCGGAGGCCGACGACGCCCCCGCCCTCGCGCGCGACGTCTCGTCGCGCTTCGGCGTCAAGGCCGAGGCGTTCGGCACGACCGTGCGCCTCGAGCGCGCGGCCGGCCACGCGTTCATCCCCGAGCTCGTCGAGGCCTTCCCGGGCCGCGTGAAATCCGCCTCGCTCTCGCGCCCCTCGCTCGAGGACGTCTTCCTCCACCACGCCGGCCGCCGCTTCGCCGACGCCGAGGTCCCGGCATGAGCGCCGTCCTCGCGCTCTGGAAGCGCGACATCGTCCGCTTCTTCCGCGACAAGCCGCGCGTGATCGGCGGCCTCGTGCCGCCCGTCGTGTTCTGGCTTTTGATCGGCTCCGGGCTCGGCACGGCGGTGCGCGTGCCCGGAGCGCCGGAGGGCATGACCTTCCTGCAGTACTTCTACGCGGGCACGCTCGTGCTCATCGTCCTCTTCACCTCCATCTTCGCGACGATCTCGATCATCGAGGACCGCCGCGAAGGCTTCCTGCAGGGCGTGCTCGTCGCGCCCGTGCCGCGCGCCTCGGTCGTGCTCGGCAAGGTGCTCGGCTCGGCGACCGTCGGGCTCGCCCAGGGCCTGCTCTTCCTGGCGCTCGCGGGCGCGGCCGGCCTCGATCCCGGCGTCCGCGGCTACGGCGCCGCGGTCGCGGTGCTCGCGCTCGCCTCGGCCGGCCTCACCGGCCTCGGCTTCTGCATCGCCTGGGTGCTCGACTCGACGCAGGGCTTCCACTCCGTCATGAACCTCTTCCTGATCCCGATGTGGATGCTCTCGGGCGCGCTGTTCCCCGCCGAGACGGCGCCGCGCGCGATCCGGCTCCTGATCGCCGCCAATCCCGTCGCGTACGCGGTGACCGGCCTCCAGCACGCGCTGCTGCCTCAAGCCGCCGGCGCGGACGCGGCGTCGTTGTCCCGTTGTCTCGCCGTTCTCGCGGCCTTCGCCGCGGCGACCCTCGCCGCGGGCGCGGCCGTCGCCTCCCGCCGCGAGGCCCGGTGACACTTCCGGCCCCCGGCCGGCGTCCAACTTCCAGACCCCGATGAAGCCCGCCGCCCTCGTCCTGCTCCTCGCCTTGCCCGCCGCCGCCCAGACTCCGCCGGAGCCGCCCGCGCGCGGCCTCAAGGAGACTTACGCTCTCGCTCTGGCCAACAGCGACGCGGTCGCGATCAGCGAGCAGACCCTCCAGCAGGCCGAGGCCCTGTTCCGCTCCGCGCTCGGCGCTTCCTTTCCGCTGATCAGCTTCCGGCACACGACCGACTGGCAGCACCGCCGCGTCGGCGGCTCACAGCTCGGCGGCGCGCAGCAGGCGCAGTCCGAGGGAGCGATCCGCGTTTCGCAGGTCGGGCTCACGGGCTACCGAGAAATCGCGGCCGTCCGCGCGAGCCGCGCGACGATCTCCCAGCGCCGCCACGAGCGCCGCCGCGCCGAGCAGCTCCTCCTCGCCGACGTCGCCGCCGCCTATTACGGGCTGATCCAGGCGCGCGAGAACTCCGCCTCCACGCTCCAGCTCATCGAGTACGCCGACAAGCGCTTGGCCGAGCTGCGCGAGCGCGTGCGCGTCGGCCGGGCGCGAGAGGCGGACGCGCTCGCCCAGGAGTTCCAGTCTCAGTCGCTGAGCGCCCAGCTCGTCGAGAACGAGCGCCTCGCGCGCTCCCGCGCCGACTTCCTCGAGTTCCTCGTGCGCGCCCCCGTCGCGCCCGCGGCTTCCGGGGACGAGCCCCCGGCCGCCGCGGCCCCGCTCGACGGCTACCTCGCGCGCGTCGAGAACCGGCCCGACGTGTCCGCCGCCCGCGACGCCCTCGCCGCGGCCGAGCGCGGACGCGACGCCGCCTTCTCCGGCTACCTGCCCCAGCTCTCGCTGACCGGCAACCGGTACCTCTACCGTCCGACGGCGCGCGAGAGCAATCTCTGGGACGTCGCCGCGACGGCGAGCGTGCCCCTGTTCTCCTTCGGCGCGATCCGCGCCGACAACGCCTCCGCGCGCGCCGCGTCGGAGAGCGCCGGCTTCGCGCTGCGCGCCGCCCGGCGCGCGGCCGACCTCGACGCGCGCAACGCGCATCGCGACCTCGCCGCCGCTCTGCGCCAGGTCGAGATCAGCCGCCGCGCCGAGGAGCTCGCCCGCCGGGACTACCGCCTGCAGTCCCAGGACGAGCGCCGCGGGCTCGTCACGTCGATCGAGGTCCTCCAGTCGCTCGAGCGGCTCAACGCGGCCACCCTCTCGCGCAGCGACGCCCTCGTCCGGGCCCGCCTGGCCGCGATCGCTCTCGAGACCGCCGCCGGGGCCATGCCCGAGGAGATCCTCAAGTGATCCTGTCCGATCTCGCCATCAAGAAGCCCGTCTTCGCCTGGATGCTCATGATCTGCCTCCTGCTGTTCGGGGCGATCAGCTTCCAGCGCCTCGGCGTCGCGCAGAACCCCGACGTCGACTCCCCCGTCGTCAACGTGCGCGTGACGTGGGAAGGCGCCGCGCCCGAGGTCATGGAGAACGAGGTCATCGACCCCATCGAGGAGGCGCTGATGACCGTCGAGGGCATCGGCAAGGTGCGCTCGACGACGCGCTTCGGCTCCGCGAACGTGACGGCGGAGTTCGACCTCGCCAAGGACATCGACGTCGCGGTCCAGGAGGTCCAGACCAAGATCGCGCAGGCGCAGCGCAACCTGCCGCGCGACATGGACCCGCCGGTCATCCAGAAGGTCAACCCCGAGGACCAGCCGATCATGTTCGTCGGCGTCTCGGGCACTCGGCCGTTCCGCGAGCTCACGACCTACGTCCGCGACCACATTCTCGACCGATTCCAGACGATTCCGGGCGCCGGAGAGATCTCCCTGCAGGGCTTCATCGAGCCGAACCTCCGCGTCTGGCTCAAGCGCGACAAGATGCGCGATCTGCAGATCACCGTCGACGACGTCATCGCGGCGATCCAGTCGCAGCATTCCGAGCTGCCCGGCGGCGTGCTCCAGGGAAGCCGCCAGGAGCAGAACGTCCGCGTCATGGGCGAGGCGGCCTCGGTCGCCGAGTTCGGCGCGATCACGATCCCCTCGCGAGTCGGCGGCGGCATCCTCTGGAAGACGATCCGCATCTCCGACATCGCCGACATCGAGGAGGGTCTGGCCGACGTGCGGCGCATCTCGCGCGTCAACGGCGAGACCTCGATCGGCCTCGGCATCCGCAAGCAGCGCGGCGCCAACACCGTGGACCTCGCGCGCCGCGTCAAGGCGATGATCAAGGAGGTCGAAAAGGACCTGCCCGAAGCCATCAAGATC
Organism: uncultured Elusimicrobia bacterium; assembly: GCA_964450975.1. GTDB lineage: Bacteria > Elusimicrobiota > Elusimicrobia > UBA1565 > UBA9628 > GWA2-66-18. Next base: position 24,350 of record CAYVFO010000025.1, read on the forward strand.
GGCGTCAACTTCGACACGACGCGCTTCATCGAGGACACGATCCACGAGCTCATCCTCACGCTCGTCCTCGCCGTGCTCCTGACGTCGATCGTCTGCTGGCTGTTCCTCGGCTCGTGGAGCTCGACGCTCAACGTGATCCTCGCGATTCCGACCGCGCTCGGAGGCACGCTCGTCGTCATGCACTTCCTCGGCTTCACGCTGAACTCGATCACGCTCATGGCGATCTCGCTCGTCATCGGCATCGTCGTCGACGACGCCATCGTCGTGCTCGAGAACATCGCGCGCCATAAAGAGGAGGGCATGCCGCTCATCAAGGCGGCCGTCCACGGCGCGCGCGAGATCACCTTCTCGGTCATCGTCATCTCGAGCGCCGTCGCGGCGATCTTCCTGCCCGTCGCGTTCATGAAGGGCATCATCGGCAAGTACTTCTACGAGTTCGGCGTCACGATCTCCGTCGCCGTCGGCTTCTCGCTCATCGAGGCGATCACGCTCGCCCCCATGCGCTGCAGCCGCTTCCTCGAGGTCGGCCACACCACGCGCTTCGGCGTCTGGATCGACGGCTTCCTCCAAAATGTCACCGACGCCTACCGGCGCACGCTCGAGGCCGCGCTCGACCGCCGCTGGACCGTCGTCGTCGTCTCCATGGCGCTGTTCGCGGGCTCGCTGACGATCGCCAAGGGCCTCCGGCGCGAGATGTCCCCGACGCAGGACCATGGCACGTTCACCGCGCGCTTCCAGACGGCGCCGGGCTCCTCGCTCGCCGCGACCA
>CAYVFO010000026.1:0-4463 GCA_964450975.1 uncultured Elusimicrobia bacterium
CCGGGGCGGAGATGATCACTCCCTCCGGAACGGCTCGGATTGACCTCGCCTCGGGATCGCTCGCTCCAATGACGACTTAGGGAGCGGCGCTCCACGTCCGTCGGGAGTGATCATCTCCGCCCCGACTATAAAAGCGCCGGCGCGAGCGGAGCGAGGCGCCTAAGCCTCGCGCTGGGTCAGTCGGAACGGCAGGATCACCCTCCGACGGACGTGGCGAGGCCGCTCCCTGATGCGTCATTGGAGCGAGCCTCCCCGAGGCGAGGTCAATCCGAGCCGTTCCGGAGGAGGGTGATCCTGCCGTTCCGTCCCATATAGACGAGGGATGACGGGGTTGTGTAGACTCCGGGCATGACCTTCCTCCTCGGCTGCGCCCTCGGCTTCGTCGCCTGGTTCCTCCTCAATTATCTCGTGGCCGGCCTCTACACGGTCGACCAGAACGAGCGCGCCGTCAAGACGAGCTTCGGCCGCGCCCAGCGCCTCGAGGGGCAGACGACGCTCGACGATCCCGAGCTCGCCGCCTCGCTGAGCCCCGACCAGCGCGAGCGCTACAAGTACCCGCAGCTGCGCGTGATCGGCCCGGGCGGCCCGTACTTCAAGTGGCCGTGGGAGAAGGTCTACAAGGTCTCGATCGCGACCGAGAGCGTCAACATCGCCATGGACCCCGAGACGCCGAGCGCCAACAAGGGCGGCACGGTCCTCGAGGCGATCACGATGGATCAGCTCAACACCGGGTTGACCGGCCAGATCCGTTTCCGCGTTTCCGAACGCAACCTCTACGCCTACCTCTTCGGCATCAAGCACCCGATCGTGCACGTCATGGGCTATTTCGTCTCCGTGCTGCGCGAGAAGATCGCGACCTTCGAGGCGCCTCCGATCGCCGCGGGCGCCGGCCCGGCCGCCGCCGCGACCGGCTTGAGCGACGTCTCCGGCGTCTCGATCAACGACATCCGCAAGAACCTGCGCTCCCTCAACGAGCAGATGGACAAGGACTGCAAGTCCTCCGTCGCGCGCTACGGCCTGATCCTCGACGCCTCGCTGATCACCGGCATCGATCCGCCCCCCGAGGTCGACCACGCGCTCGCGGCGATCAACACCGCGCACAACCACGTCTCCTCCGAGATCAGCCTCGCGCAGGCCTCGGCGGACCAGAAGATCGTGCAGTCCAAGCGCGCCGTCGAGATCGAGACGCTCAAGGCGCAGGCCGAGGTCGAGCCGCTGCTCGCCCTGTCGAAGCAGCTCTCCGATCTCAAGGCCATCGGCGGCGGCACCGCGCTGCTCGCCTACCTGCGCAACGTCCGGCTCGGCCTCTATCAGAAGGCGAGCCAGATCGTCCTCGAGAACCGCCACCACTGGGAGGGCCGCTGACATGATCCTCGGCTCCGCGTTCGTCACCGGCTTCGTCGCGACGTTCTTCGCCTGCTGGATCGCCGTGCCCGTCCTCTTCGGGCTCGCGCGCCTGCTAGGCGCCTACGTGGTCGTCCACGAGGGGACCGCGAAGGTCTACGTCCTCTTCGGAAACGTGCTCGAGACGATCACCGAGCCCGGCATCCACATCCTCTGGTTCAAGCTCGGCCCGGCCGCGCTCGTGGTCAACTGGATCGGCACCTGCTACACGCTCGACATGCGCATGGACCAGGTCTACCGCCGCTCCGAGCCCGTGAACTCCGAGGAAGGCGCGCCGATGGGCATCGGCATCTGGTACGAGATGTTCATCTCGGACCCGGTCGCCTACATCTTCAAGAACGCGGATCCGCGCGGCTCGCTCGCCGCGAACGTGTCGAACGCGACCGTGCGCACGCTCTCGAACATGAAGCTCGCCGCGATGCTCGGCTCGCGCCACCAGATGTCGCAGGCCGTGCGCGAGGAAGTCTCCCCGAAGAGCCACGAGTGGGGCTACAAGCTCGGCTCGGTCTACATCCGCAAGGTCCACCTGCGCGACCCGCGCATGATCAAGCAGATCGAGGAGAAGGTCGTGAACCGCCTCCGCCAGGTCACCGCCGCGATCAAGCAGGACGGCGAGAACCAGGTCAACATCATTGCGTCGACCGCGCAACGCCAGGCGTCGATCGCCTTCGCCGAGGCCGCCGCGCTCCGCCCGAAGATCGTGGGCGCCGCTCTCAAGCAGGTCTCCGCCCAGCCGGACATCCTCGAGGCCATGTTCGAGATCATGGAGGTCCAGCGCGTGGTCGAGAACGGCGCCGAGATCACCATGCTCCCGAAAAACGCCGAATTCCTCAAGGAAATGCTGGCCGCGCGCGGGGGCAGAGTCCCCGTTCCGGCCCCTGGCGAGACGACGTAGCCGGGGCTATACTCCGGGGGTGAGGCCCCTCCCCCTCGCCGCCCTCCTCATATGGGCGCCGCCGTTCGCGGCGGCCCAGCACCGCGCCGGCAGCGTCGCGGCCGAGGCGGCAGTTCCGACCGTCAACCCGGTCCTCGGGCTCGGAACGAACGGAGCGCCCCAGCTCATCTCGTTCTCGGCTCCCTCTTTGGCCGGAACGCTCACGCCCGTCCTGACGCCCTCGGCTCTCACGCCCGCGCAAGGCTTCGCGCCCGTTCCCTACGCGGCAACCGTCCTGCCGGCCCCGCTGATTCCGACCGTGCTCAAGCCCGCGCGCGTTCTGCCCGGGACGAAATCGGTCCAGATCGAAGGCAAAGACGGGACCGAAGGCCCGGAGCTTCTCAAGCCCGTGCGCCGCGTCCTCGACGAGCACGCGCCCGACGGCCTCGACGCGCTCGACGAGCAGGGCATGATCCGCCTCTCCAAGGCGCTGTTCGGCGAGGCTTCGGCCGCGCCCGTCGACCCGCCCGGCAAGGGCGCCTATCTGCGCGAGGACAAGCCGCTCTCGTTCGGCTCCGCCGAGCTCGAGGCCTACGAGAAGGCGATGGAGAACAAGCGCGGCGGCGAGAAGGAGCAGGAGGCGCTCGTCCAGGCGTCGCTGTCCCTCCTCCAGAGCGCCGGCGTCCAGGTCTCCGTCGTGATGCGGACGGGAGACGACGGCAAGCGGTATTCGTCGATCCTCATCATGCCCGTCGAGAAGGGCACGGAGCTCAACAAGCTCGCCTGGAACCTCTCGCGCCGTCACGGCACCGGGCTCGAGTACGCGCCCGCGCGATTGACCGGCAGCGGCGCGATCGCCTCCTACAACCAGAAGGAAACGACGATGTTCCTGCCGCACTTCGGCAAGAGCGGGACCTACGCCGCCGTCCTGCACGAGTCCCATCACTCGAACTACGCGGCGCGCCAGGAGCGCGGCGACCTGAGCCCGTTCCTCATGGCGGCGCTCGCGAAGAAGGGCATGCTCGTCGTGCCCGGCGCGGAGCACTACGGCCAGTACGTGTCGATGGAGGAGCTCACCGGCCACGCCAAGACGATCAAGCACCTGACGGCGCAGGCGCGCCGCCGCCCGCCGAAGTCCTGGTGGACGAACTACGAGATCGACGTCGAGGCGATGAAGCTCCAGGACATCTCCCGCACCGCCTGGTATCTCGCGGGCCGCATGCTCACCGACCTCAAGGCCGGCGCGAAGGTCGAGCGCGTGCCCGACGACCATTGGGCGCTCCCCGAGCTCGGGCCGATCCCGGGCGGCGCCTGGTGGAAGATGGACCTCGTCTGGTGCACCGTGTACATCCCCGTTCTCGACGAGCCGGAGCCCCCCGCGAAGAAGGGCCTGGCGAAGCTGTTCTCGAAGCGCCCGGAGACGCCGGCCGAGCGCGCCGCGCGAAGATCCGCGGAGGCCGTGCGGACGTGGGTGCTCGAGACGCGCGACGCGCTGCGCGACCTGCGCGCGGCGCTGGCCGCGGACGACGAGGACTGGAACCGCATCAACGCGCTCGCCGACAAGGTCACGTCGGCGGGGCCGCGCGCGGAAAAGGCCTTCAAGGCCCCCGAAAAGAAGAAGTAGGGATCAGCGCGCGGCTTGGGGCGGGCGCCCCTCGATCTCGGCGATCTGGTCCTCCGCGAACATGCGGGTCCCCTCGTCGAGCTTGAACTGCAGGGCCTTCTTGAAGAACTTGAGCGCGTACTTGTCGTTCTTCTCCGAGCGCAGGCACAAGCCCATGCCGGTGTAGGCCTTGGCGCCGGAATCTCCGGTGACCTTGAGGCGCTGGGTGGTCTTGAGCGCGGCGGTGAACGAGGCGCGCGCCTCCTTGACCTTGCCCTCGCGCAGCCAGGACGCGCCCGTGCGCTCGTGATAGCGCACCATGCGCTCGTCGTCGGTCTTGAGCTCGGCCAGGATCGCGTCGAGCTCGTCGCGCGACTTGGCGTACTCCCCCTTCTCGATGAGGACCTCCACCTTCTTGAAGCGCTCCTCGATGGGGTCCTTGCGGGCGGACGCCGAGAGGGGCAGCAGGAGGAGGGCGGCTAGCACGAGGGGCCTGTTCATCGCCCCTAAGGATAACGGAATCCCGAAACTCGTCAAGACCGGGCCCGAAAAAGGAATCGGGGCGCCCGGTCTCGAACCGGG
>CAYVFO010000026.1:4473-24100 GCA_964450975.1 uncultured Elusimicrobia bacterium
GCTCAATTGGCAGAGCGCGCGGTTTGGGACCGCGCGCTCTGCCAATTGAGCTACGCCCCGACTTCCCGATTATTCTACACTATGCCCGTGAGAAAGCCCCTCTTCGCCGCCGCGCTGGCCCTTCTCTGCGCCTGCAAGGCCGGCCCTCCGGCGATCCTCCTCTCCGACGAGGACCGCAAGTCCTACAAGCACGAGGACGCCGCCGAGGAGCGCCGCGCCCGCGAGGCGATGGCCGACATCGAGAAGAAAGTCGAGCGCGGCGACCTGCCGAAGATCCAGTTCGAGTTCGACAAGGACGAGATCACCGAGGAGTCCTTCCCGACCCTCGACCTGATCGCCCAGTTCCTCATCAAGAACCCGCGCCTCAAGGTGATCTGCCTCGCGCACACCGACAGCATCGGCACCGAGGAGTACAACCTCGACCTCTCCGAGCGCCGCGCGAAGTCGGTGAAGACCTACCTCGTCCTCAAGGGCGTTCCGCCCCCTTCCGTGCGCTTCAAGGGCATGGGCTACTCGCTGCCGCGCGCCGACAACTCGACCGACGAGGGCCGCGCGAAGAACCGCCGCGTCGAGTTCCGCGTGACCTACCGCGAGTGGGAAACCGTCTACTAGTCGCCGCCGCGGTCCTCGCGGCGTCGTGCGGCGCCTCCCGCCCCTCGGGCGACGGCCGCCTCCCCGATTCCGACATCCACGCGCGCTTCGCCGCGCTCGAGAAGGCCGGCTGGCTCCGGGAGACCGTCCACGCCTACGCGGACGGCGAGCCTCCGATCCTCGCGTGGCGCACCCCGAAGCCCGGCCGCGCGCTCTGGGTGCTCGCGGGCATCCACGGCGAGGAGCCCGCGGGACCGAACGCCGCCGCGCGCCGGGCGGGCGAGCTCGCCGCCCTCGCGGACTCGGGCGTTCCCGTCGTCCTCCTCCCCCTCTGCAACCCGCGCGCGTACGCGCGCGGCTGGCGCTACCCGAACACCAAGGAGCGCGACTGGCGCAAAGGCGGCTACAGCGTCGGCGACGCCGAGCACCTGCTGCCCGCGCTCGAGGACGAGACCAAGCCGCGGACGGCGAAGCCCGCGGGCCCGGAGTCCGCTTCGCTGACGGAGTGGGCGCTCGAGACGGCCAAGACCTACCCGCCGGGCCTCGTGCTCGACCTGCACGAGGACGAGCTCTCGACCGAGGGCGGCTACATCTACTCCCAGGGCGTCCGAGCGGACGACGCGCCCGCCGGCGCTGAGATCATCAAGGTCCTGCGCGCCTCCGGCATCCCGATCCGCCTCACGGGCAAGACGCGCTTCGGCGAGCCCGTCAAAAACGGCGTCGTCAGCCGCGACGACAAGGGCGGACCGATCCGCGACGGCTCGATCGACGAGCTCTTCGCCGCGAAGACCGTCTTCAAGGACGGCAAGCCCGTTCCCGGGCCCGCCGCGCCGGCGGTCTTCGTCGTCGAGACGCCCGCCTTCGCCGGCTCGGATCTCGCGCGCCGCGTCGCGGCGCAAGCCGCGGTCCTCGACCGCGCCGCCGCGCTCTGGACGATGTCCCGCTAGAAAGAAGAAGGCCCCCGGCTTTCGCCGAGGGCCTTCTCTTTTACGACCGTCGAATTACCGGCGCTTCGCGCCCGCGGGAGCGGCCTTGCCCTTGCCCATGCCCTCGAGGGTGACCTTCGCCTTCGCGACGACCTCGGAGTAGGCGACGCCCGTCAGGATCTCGATGCCCTGGCTGACGTGGTCGACCGCGTAGATGTGGAACTTGCCGTCCTTCACGGCCTGGACGACCTCGGGGCTGAGCTGCAGGTCCGCGACGTTCGAGCGCGGGATCAGGATGCCCTGATCGCCCGTGAGGCCGCGCGACTTCGCGAGCTCGAAGTAGCCCTCGATCTTGTGGTTGACGCCGCCGATGGCCTGCACGTTTCCGAACTGGTCGGCCGAGCCGGTCACCGCGAAGTTCTGCCCGATCGGAACGCCCGACAGAGCCGAGAGGATCGCGTACATCTCGGTGGACGTCGCCGAGTCGCCGTCGATGCCGCCGTAGTTCTGCTCGTAGGAGATAGACAGGCGAGCCGGGAAGGCGCTCTGCTGCGCGAACAGGTTCTGCAGGAAGCCCTCGACGACGCCGAGCGCCTTGTTGAACGACGAACCCGTCTGATCGGGGCCGGCCTGGCGGTCGACCGAGATGATCCCGCCCGCGCCCGCCGCGGCCGACGGCACCACGGTGATGCGCATCGGGACGCCGAACGTGCCCATGACGGCGAGGCCGTTGATCTGTCCGACCTTGTAGCCGGACGTCTCGACGACGAACACGTTGTCCTTGTAGATCTCGATGAGGTGGCGGCGGTAGGTCTCCTCGCGGTCCTGCTTCTCCTGGAGGGCCTTCTCGACGTCCTCGCGGCGGACTTCAGCGCGGCCGGCCTGCTGGGCCCAGTACGTGGCCTCGCGGATGGTGCCGTAGAGCGCGCCGAACTGCGCCGTCAGCTTCTTATGGCTGTCGGCCAGGCGCGCGCCGTGCTCGACGAGGGCGCTCATCGCGTCCTGCGTGAGGTCCATGACCTCCTGCTTGAGCTCGTAGGCGAGAGAGGAGACCGCCTTCTTGAAGAACTGGACGTAGCCGGCGACCGACTCCTCGCTGACCTTCAGCGTGGACTCGAAGTTCGCGACCGACTGGAAGTTGAGCGCGAAGTCCTGATCGTGCTGCGCGATGAGCATGCGCAGCGACGGCGAGCCGAGGAGCACGATCTTGACCTTGCTCGGCACGTGATACGTCGAGCCCTTGCCCATCATCAGGCCGCGCAGGCCGTCGTCGGCGATCTCGGCCTCGCCGCTGCGGACCGCGGCCATGAGCGACTGCCACACGCCCGGCTCGCGCAGGGCGTCCATGACGTTGAGGACGAGGAAGCCGCCGTTCGCCTTCTGGATGGCGCCGCCCTTGAGGGTCGGGCCGCCCGGCGCGCCGCCCTTCATCAGGCCGACTCCGGGGATGATCATCGTGCGGCGGTTGTCGTCGGCCTCGCCGAAGATGTTCTCGTAGGTCGGGTTCGTGACCCAGACGACGGGAGCGCCCTTCGTCGCGGCGTTGTTGGAGAGCGCGGAGACCTCGAAGAAGTCCTGGGCGTCGATCGGCTTCTGGCCCGGGGCCTCCTGGATGCCGCCCTCGCCGTCCTCGTCGGCCGGCGAAGAGGGCCGGCCCATGAAGATCTGGTAGTTCTGCGCGGAGAACTGCAGCAGCGACTGGACGTACGCGACGGCCTTCATCTGCTCGACCGTCGGCTTGGCGTCGGGGCGCGCCGCGGCGGCCTTCTTCATCGCCGCCATGTGCGCCATCATCTTCTGCTGGAACTCCTTCATCAGCGGGCCGACCTTCGAGTTGACGGCCTCGAGGGCCTCCTGGATCTGGGCCTCGGAGATTCCGTCGGCCTTGATCGCGTCGAGGACTTCCTGGGAGACCATCGGCTGACCCTTATAGGTCATGACCGGCGTGATGCCGCCCTGCGTCTGCGCGAGAACCACGGAGAATTCGCCCGACTTGACCGCGGACAGGCGCTCCTGGAAGGTCTTGCTCCACGCCTTGTGGGCGGCGTCGAGATCGATCATCTCCTGGGTCGGCTTGACCTGCGGCTTGACCATGCGCATGAGGCCCTCGCCGACGGTCTCGGCGACGGCGCCGACGGCCTGGCTCTCGAGCTGGCCGATCTGCTCCTGGGCGGCCATGAGCTCCTTCTGCGTCTCCTCCATCACGGAGCGGAACTCGTCCATGACCGCGGGGAACTTGGCGTCGCGCTCCTTGCTGGCGGCGTCGAACTGCTCCTGCGTGAAAGCGCCGGCGGCGATGAGCTCGGGAACCTTGGCGGGGTCGATCTCCTTGCCCTCGCGGGTGAGCTTGAGGCCGACCATCATCTTGCCCTCGCCCGAAGGCTTGGCGAAGAACTCGATGCCGAAGCCGTGGGAGAGCGCGATCTTCTTGACCGCGTCGTGGAAGTCCTGCTCGCGCTTCGCGCCGTTCTCCTGGACCTGCGCGATGATCTGCTGCTTGGCCGCGCCGATCTCGCCGGAGTTCAGCTGCTCGGGAAGGACCTGCTTCATCATCGAGACGAACTTCTTGACGCCCTTGACGAACGCGGCGCCCGCTCCGGGCGCGAGCTCGAGGACGACGGGCTTGTCCTTCTCGGCGAAGTTGGTCGCGGCGACGAGGTCGCCGGGCGTCGGCATGTTCCTGGCGACGTCGGCGAGAACGTGGCGCAGGGCGGTCTCGCGGCCCGAGCCCTCGGGGCCGGCGACGAACAGATTGTAGTGGCGGCCGGGCATCTGCAGGCCGAACTTGATCGCCTTGAGGGCGCCGTCCTGGCCGACGATCTGCTGATCGGCCGCGGGGACCTTCTTCGTGCTCTCGGGGAGCTGCGCGGGCGACGGGACGTAGCGGAGGTCCGCGATCTTCACCTTGTGGTCGTCGCGGTTCGCGGGCTGCTTCGACTCCGTGACGCCGCCGCCGGCGCCGACGAGCTTCGCGAGAGGCGCGATGAAGCGCGCCCAGCGGCCCATGACGGGCGCGGATTCGGACTCGCCGCGCGCGCCTGCCGCGTCGTAGATCTTGCCGAGCTCGGCGGACTCGCCGCCCTGGGCCTTGTTCGCGGCCTCGATCTGCTTGGCCATCGCGAGCATGCTCTGCTTCGCCGAGCCGTCGGGCATCGAGTTCGCGGCGGCGATCAGCTTCGCGGCGTCCTCGCGCGTCGACAGCGTCTCGGGGAGCTGCACGCCCTTCTGCTGGAGGCCGTTGAGGAGATTGATGACGGGATGGCGCTCGACCGCGGGCTGAACGAACACCGGCGTCGCGGCCCCGAGGCTCTCAGGCTTGAGCGTCGCGCCGAGCGTCGGGACGACCGACGGCGCGCCGGTCTGCGTCAGCGACGGAGCGAGCGTGAAGTTCGGGAGGACGACGGGAGCGGAGATCATCGCGGCGTTCGGGTTGAACGAGCCGATGCCGGCGGGCACGTAGCCCACGGCGCCCGTCGCGGCCGCGCCGCGCGTTTGCGCGAGGGCCGCCGTCGGAGCCGAGCCGAAAAGCGCGAGAGCCAGGATGACGGCGATGCTCTTTCTCGCGGCGGTCTTCTCGATGATCATGTTCGGCTCCTTTATATGGTCGACGACGACGACGGGACGGCGCTGCTCTTGCGATGAATTATAGAGGATGGCCCCCGAAGGGGGTCGGGGCTTGTGGGTAAGCTCCCGGCGGACATATGGCCTAGGCCCCGATGGGACCTACGGGCGAAATACCGGCGCAACAGCCCCCTTCCATAATAGGGGCATGAAAGCCCTGCTGCTGTCCGCCCTGCTGGCCGCGCCGGCCGCCGCCGGAGAGCGGCTCGTCGTCAAGGATGCCGGCGGCTTCGACCCCGCGGGGCGCGGCGCCGAGTTCGCCGACCGCTTCGGCTGGACCGGCTACGAGGCGGAGTTCTCGTTCTCGCTCGAAGACGGCGCTCTCGCCGACACCTCGCGCCTCGAGATCGCGATCGCGCGCCGCGGCGGCTCGAAGATCCGCTTCACGTGCCGGACCTCGAAGGAGGACCTCGCCGCGCGCGTCGTTCCGGGGCTGGGCGGCCGCGTCTCGGTGATCGCCGAGTGCCGCGTCAAGCCGAAGGCCTTCGCCAAAGCCGTGGACCTCGACGCCGAGGACGTCGGCGCGCCCGCGTTCGTCTTCGAGGCCGTGCTCGAGGGCTCGTCCGCGCGCGCGGGCGGCCAGCGCGGCCTGCGCTTCCGCCCCGACCGTCCCGTCGCCGCGCTCGCGCTCGGGCCTTACGCCGAGAACGCCGAGGCCGCGGGTCTCGCCGTCGTGTTCAGCGCGCGGTAAGCCGGCGCTTCGCCTCGTAGAGGACGATCGCGGCGGCGCTCGAGAGGTTGAGCGAGCGCGCCCCGGGCTCCATCGGCACGCGGTAGGTCCGTTCCTTCCACCGCTCGCGCAGCGCCGCGGGCAGCCCCGACGACTCCGAGCCGAAGACGAGCCACGAGTCCGCCTCGTACGGCGCCTCCCAGTGGGACTTCTCCCCCTCGGCGCTGAACGCGAGGATCTTCTCCGGCGGCGCGGCGGCGAGGAACTCCTCGACGGTCTCGTGCCGGACGAGCTTGAGCTTCTCCCAGTAGTCCATGCCCGCGCGCTTGATCCGCCGCTCCGACAGGACGAAGCCGAGGCGGCCCGCCAGGCGGAGCTCGGCGCCGGCCGCGACGCACGTCCGGCCGATGTTGCCGGTGTTCCAGGGGATCTCGGGGTCGATCAAAGCCACGCGGAGCATCGCCGTTCCTTTATAAGAGCGCCCTCGGGCGTCAGATCTCGGTCTGGTGGAGCGGAGAGGGCTCGAGGAACGGCCGGGACTCCGGCTTCGCCGGCGCGACGCGCAGGTCGAGGAGCTTCTTCCACGGCAGGACGTGAGTCCACGTCCCGGCGCGGCCCTCGCCGTCGCCGCGAGCGGCCTCGAGACCCTTCTGCGCGGGCAGGAACAAGGTCGAGCCCGCGGGCGCGGCGACGATCACGGCCGCGCCGAGCTCGGCCGCGCGCCCCGACGCGCAGCGCAGCACGCGCGCGGCGTCGGCCTCGTCCTCAGCGACGGACGGAGACAGGATGAGCGACACCCCCCGCTTCTTCATGGACACCGCGAGCTCCGGCTTCTGCAGCGAGTAGCCCGGAACGACCGCGGCGAGGCCGCCGCGGAAGCGGTAGAGCACGAGCCGGCTCGCCGGAACGCCGCGCGGCTTGGCCGCGAGCTCGGCGGGCGTGAGATCGATCTTGTCGAACCACTGCCACTGCTCGCCGGACAGAACCGGCACTCGATGGACGATGGTGGAACCGGCGGCCGGGATCGGATACGAGCCGAGGACGATGAGCATTCCGGGCGCCGCGGCGGCCTTGAGCATCGGCAGCAGCGCGTCCTCGACGCGCCGCGCGGCGTACGCGGCGGCGTCGCCCTTCTTCGGCGCGAACTTGGCGAGCCCCGCGGGAAAGCGGTCGGGGAAGACGACGGCGGCGGCGCCGTCCTTGACGGCGGCCTCGACCTCGCGGCGCGCGGCCTCGAGCCACTCGCCCTCGGACGCGAGGGCGCGCGAGGCTTCCCAGCTCACGGAGCGCACGCCGAGCGTCTCCGGAGGCTTCGGCTCCGCGGCGGAAGCGGCCGGCGGCATCAGAAGGACTGCGGCGAGGAGAGCTTTTCTCATGGCGCGATCGTAGCAAATCGGGGTCCTTGGACCCACTGGGCGGAGTCCAAGGTCCCACCGAAATCGTAGTGCGATTGTCGTCGGTAATTGGGACCTATCCCGGGGTCGTTTCAGTCACCTGCGTGGTAACATTCAATCGCGATGAAACTTCGAAAAGCCTTGCCGGGTTTTCGTTGCCTCACCGTCCTTCTCACTCTAGCGCTCGCGGCGGCGCCGTTCCCCGCGTGGGCTCAGACCGCGCGCGTCGTTCTCCCGGTCTCCGGCTCCGGCTCCGCCGCCGGCGCGTCCGCGATCGGCGGCTCCGCGCTCCGCGCCGACGCGCTGCTCGCGCCCGGACTGGCGCCGCTCTCGGCCCCGTCGTTCTCGGTCTCCGGAGCGCCCGCGCCGCTTCCCGCTCCCGCCGCGCTCGCGGCGGCGCCGCTGTCCGCGCCCGCCTCCGTCCCCTCCGCGCTTTCGCATCCGCTCGCCGCGGCGTCGACCCCGGACGGACTCGGGCAGACGCCGGAGCCGGTCGAGCCTCTGTCGAAACCCGCCGCGAACGATCCGGCGGGTTCTTTCGTTTCCGAGGCCGAGGTCCGCGGCAAGACCGTGGTCATGGTCGGCACCAAGGGCTCGCGGCCGTTCATCATCCAGGAGGCCATCCGCGTCGCCAAGCAGCTCGGCCTCGACCTCGTGCTCGTGGACGATCCCGCGAACCGCAAGAACTCGGCCGGACTGATCCCCGACTCGCACTTCGTCGCCGCGCCGATCAACACGCGCGACGCGAAGACGATGGGCAAGATCGCCGAGGCGGTCGCCGCTCACCCCGAGGCCTCGAAGGCGCACGCCGTCGTCGGCTTCATGAGCCTGTACGCGAACCTCACGGGCAAGATCACCGACCGACTGGGCGCGAAGGGCATCAAGGGCGACGTCGTCGCCGCCGCGGACCACAAGCCCGAGACGCGCCGCCGCCTCAACACCGACCCCACCCAGGCCGTCGGCTTCGCCGAGATCGCGAGCGAGAAGCAGGCGCGCGCCGCGTATCACAAGGTCTCCGAGGGCGGCAAGTACAAGGTCATGCTCAAGACGAGCCGCGGCGAGAACTCGCGGTTCCTCGACATCAACATCAAGACCGAGAACGAGGCCGCCGCCGCTTATCTGAAGATGGACGCGGCCGTGCGCGACTTCGTCGCGCGCCCCGAGGCCAAGCAGACGACGTTCTCCTCGCACCCGGGCATCATGATGGAGCGCATGCTCGAGAAGAAGGCCGGCACCGAGGAGACCTCGGTCGAGATCGTCATGCAGAACGGCGAGGCCGCCTTCGCGATCGTCTCCGACACGAAGGGCCTCGGCCCCAAGGGCGAGCTCGCCGGCGGCATCCTCGTTTTCCCCGGCCAGACCGCGGTCGAGGATCACAACGAGCTGATCGCGGCCTCCGCGCGCGCTCTCAAGGCGCTCGGCCTCACCGACGGAAACGCGCGCCTCGACCTCTTCACCACTCCCGAAGGCCCGCGCGTCATCGAGATCAACCCGTTCATGGGCGGCGTCGCGATCTGGTCCGCCGTGAAGAGCCTGACCGGCATGAGCTTAGTCGAGCAGGGCCTGCGCGCCGTGCTCGGCCTCAAGGTGGACGCCGGCTCCCCCGTCGAGGGCGTGGCCCACTACATCTTCCTCGCGTCGAGCCGCAACGGCACCGTCGCCGGCGTCGAGGGCCTCGAGGCCGCGAGGAAGCTCCCCGGCGTCGAGCTCGCGCGCTCCTTCGTCGAGCAGGGCGACCACATCACCGCCGCCAAGGGCAACGCCTACGAGGAGTGGGCGGAGGTCATCGGCAAGGGCAGGACGTGGCGCGAGGCCATCGAGGCCGCGCTGTCCGCCGCCCGCCGCATGACCTTGCGCATCAAGCGCGCCAACGGCGAGATCGTCGGCGCGCGCGGCGACTACCAGCAGCCGACCGCCGACGATCTGGCGCCGCTCCCGAAGGCCGAACCCGCTCCCGAGGCCAAGCCGGCTGAGCCGGTCGAGCCCGCCCCGGGCCTGTGGTCGAAGGTCGTCATGGGCTTCCTCTCGACCTTCCTGCTCGTCTCGACCGTCGTCGAGTCCACCTCTCTCGCCGTCTCGCAGATGACGCAGCCTCTCCAGCAGGGCTTCCTCGCGCTCGCGGCCCTCACGAGCCTGAGCTACGGCGCCTACACCGTCGGCTCGTTCCTCGGCGGCACGATCGTCAAGAAGTTCGGCATCCGCACGACGTACCGCGTCGTCCTCTTCGCGCGCGCGGCCGTCTGGACCGCTCTCGCGCTGCTGTTCAATCCCGCGACCGGCACGGTGGCCATCGCGCTGCTGATTCCGCTGTTCTCGCTCGACTACTTCTTCCACTCGATCGGCCGCGTCGCCGAGCACAGCCTGCAGGTCGCCTGGTACAAGAACGACGAGGTCAAGTCGAGCCGCTTCGGCTCGTTCCGGGACTTCATCGAGTACGGCACGGTCTTCATCGGCTCGGCGATGGCGCTCCTCATCGCGAAGTTCGGCTTCGGCGCGGTCATCTACCCCGCGCCTTTCGCCTTCGGCCTCGCCGCGATCGTCGCGCTCATGCTGGCCCTGCCGAAGGCCGACAAGAGCGAGAAGGCCTCCGGCACGTGGAAGGACGGCCTGCGCACGGTCTTCAAGGACGCGGGCATCTACAAGCCGCTGCTCGGCTTCTCGCTCGTCAACAGCTTCCTGTACATGATGTACTACATCGTCGCGACCGCCTTCGGCGCGTACGCGACGTCGAGCCCCGAGCAGGCCGCCGGCGTCGCGGGCTCGCTGACCGCCGTCTACGGCGTCGGCGCCCTCGTCGGGGCGCTGTACATGGACCGGATGGCCAAGAAGCTCGACACCAAGGTCGAGCTCCTCCCCGAGGCCGAGCGCAAGGCCGGCAAGCGCCGCCTCTACGCGCAGAGCGCGGCCCGAGTCATGCCGTGGGCCGCGGCCGCGCTGCTCGGCTCCTGGCTGCTGACGAGCTCCCTTCAGATCGGCACCTTGATCTGGCCGATGTTTCCCGTGTCGATCGCTTTGCTCGCGATCGGATTCACCGCGCAGCTCGCGGGCAACCACCTCGACACGATCATGAAGTCGAACATCCCGAGCGACCGCAAGGACGTCACCGTCGGCGCGATCCGCGGGCTGATCTACCTCTCGCACGTCTTCGGCTTCCTGCTCTGGGGCGGCCTCTTCGCCTGGCTCGGCACGGGCGCGTTCGCCGCGTTCGCGGCCTTCTACACCGTCGTCGCGGCCGTATACGTCTGGCTCGGCCGCTCGCTCAAGAAGTAGCTATCGGTGTCAGTCTTAACACTTAACAGTTTGAAGGAATGCCGGCTATTGCAAACTGTTAAGTGTTAAGACTGACACCAAAAAGAAAGGCCGGCGGGGTTTCCCCCGCCGGCCTTCTTATTCGCGGATCGCTCAGTGAGCGTGGCCTTCGGCGGCCTCGCCGGCCTTCTTGGCCTTCTGCTCGGCGTCGGAACGAGCGCCTTTCTCGGCGCGCGCGGCCGCGTCGCCGGTCGCGGGAACGGCTTCCTTCGCGCCCTTCTTCGCGTTCGGGAACTTGCCCTTCTTGGCCTTGCACTCCCGCATCGTGAGCTTGACCCAGCCCTTGCCCTTGCAGGCGTTCTGGCCGGCGCAGCCGTGCGCGCCTTCGACGGCGCACTCGCTGGTGCCCTTGCAGCCGTTGACGCCGAGGCAGTTCACGGTCTTGGCGGCCGCTCCGGCCTTCTTCGCCTTCTTATCGGCCGGGGCGCCGCCCTCGGGCTTGGCCTCGTGATGGTCGGCGAGGACGGGAGCGGCGACGGCGGCGGCGAACAAGCCCGCGAGGGCCGCGCGCACGACGAGCGACTTCTTGATGGTCTTCATGATTCGATGGATCTCCTTTGGTTCGTTTACGCGTGCGGCTCCAGATAGTCGAGATCCTTGCCGAAGGTCTCCTTGAGGCCCGCGAGCGCCGCGAGCGCGAGCGCGAAGCACAGCGCGCCGGTGATCCCGGCGGCGCCGAGGATGCCCTGCGACGGGCGGAGGAACGTGAAGAGGGCGGAGACGGCCACGAGCGAGCCGCGCACGAAGTTCGGGACCGTGGTCGTCGCGGTCGCGCGGATGTTCGTGCCGAACTGCTCGGAGGCGATCGTCACGAAGATCGCCCAATACCCGGCGAAGAACCCGAGCGCGAAGCAGGTCGCGTAGAACGCGCCGAGGGAGGCGCCCGCGAGGTTGAGATAGACGGCCGCCGACGCCGCGGTCGCCAGCACGAAGACGAGCGCCGCCTTGCGCCGACTCCGGAGCAGCTGGCTCAAGCCGCCGCTCGCGAAGTCGCCGAGCGCGCAGCCGCCGTAGAGCCACATGACCGCGCGCGAGGCGGCGGGCAGCTCCGGCATCCCGAGCGCCTTGCCGAATTCCGGCGCGAACGTCGCGAGGATGCCGATCACGTACCAGATCGGCACGCCGAGCAGGATGCAGCAGAGGTACTTGAACGCGCGGCCCGGGGACGAGACGAGCATCAGGAAGTCGCCGCGCCGGACGTCGTCGCGCTTGAGGACCTTGTCGAAGATGCCCGACTCGTAGACGCCGATGCGCAAGGTCAGGAGCGCGAGGCCCATGACGCCGCCGATGACGTAGGCGTAGCGCCAGCCGAACCAGTCTCCGACGAGGCCGGCCACGACTCCGCCCGCGATGCCGACGCCCGCGACCACCATCGTGCCGTAGCCGCGCGTCTCCTTCGGCATGAGCTCGCAGACGAGCGTGATGCCCGCGCCGAGCTCGCCGGCGAGGCCGATGCCCGCGATGAAGCGGAGCGCGGCGTACAGCGGGACCGAGTTGACGAAGCCGTTCGCGGCGTTGGCGAGGGAGTACATCGCGATCGAGCCGAACAGGACCGAGAGGCGGCCCTTCTTGTCGCCGAGGATGCCCCAGAGCAGGCCGCCGACCAGCATGCCGCCCATCTGCATGTTGATGAGCAGCAGCCCGGTGTCGAGCAGCTGCTCCTGCGGGACGCCGATGTCCTTGAGGCTCGGGACGCGGACGATGCTGAAGAGGATCAGGTCGTAGATGTCGACGAAATACCCGAGGGCGGCGAGCAATACCGCGGCCGCGGCGTTGCGGCTGCCGGCCTTGTCTTTCATGCGGACGATCATATGATAAAAATGACGCGTTTTTGGTACGATTCGCGCATGACCATCCCTCCTTCGGCGAAGCGTCTCGGTCGCGCCTGGGCGTTCTTCCTTATGTGCGGCCTGTTCGGCGCGCTGAGCATGCAGGCTCTCTCGCAGACGGCCCCGAAGCAGGGCAAGATGGACGAGGCCGCCGCCGCCGCGGGCGTCGCTTCCGCGACCGAGTCCCCCTCGGCCGGCATCCAGGCGCAGATCCAGGCCCGCAAGGACGCCGAGCCCCAGACGACCGTGCTCGAGCGTTCCGTCTCTTTCCTCGGCCTCTTCGCCCTCCTCGGCCTGTGCTGGCTGATGTCCACCGACCGCTCCAAGATCAACTGGAAGCTCGTCGCGTGGGGCATGGCGCTGCAGCTCGTCTTCGGCATCCTGATCCTCAAGACGACGCCCGGCCTCTGGTTCTTCCAGAAGCTCAACACGGGGACGATGGCCCTGCTCGGCTTCACGCAGGACGGCTCGAAGTTCCTGTTCGGCTCGTTCATCACCGGCAAGGTCGAGGCGCCGATGATCAACTTCGCCTTCAACGTCCTGCCGACGATCATCTTCTTCTCCGCCTTGATGACGGTCGGCTACCACATCGGGGTCATGCAGTGGCTCGTCGACCTCTTCGCGGTCGTCATGTACAAGACGATGCGCACCTCCGGCGCCGAGACGCTCTCGACCGCAGCCAACATCTTCGTCGGCCAGACCGAGGCTCCGCTCGTCGTCAAACCCTACGTCAAGGACATGACCCAGTCCGAGCTCCTCGCGATCATGGTCGGCGGCTTCGCGAACACCGCCGGCGGCGTGCTCGCGGCCTACGTCGGCATGCTCAACCAGTACTTCCCCGACATCGCCGGCCATTTGATCGCCCAGTCCGTGATGTCGGCGCCCGCCGCGCTCGTCTGCGCCAAGATCGCGATGCCCGAGACCGGCGTGCCGAAGACGCTCGGCCACGTGAAGATGACGCGCGACAAGCTCGACGCGAACGTCATCGACGCCGCCGCGCGCGGCGCCTCCGAGGGCCTGACGCTCGCCTTCAACGTCGCCGCGATGCTGCTCGCGTTCATCGCGCTGATCGCGATGGTCAACGCGCTGCTCATGGTCGCCGGCAAGTACGTCGGCCTGCCGCAGCTCAACCTCGAGAACATCCTCGCCGTGGTCGGCTGGCCGATCGCCTTCGTCATGGGCGTGCCCGCCGCCGACTGCTGGACCGTCGGCAAGCTCATCGGCGTCAAGACGGTCGTCAACGAGTTCGTCGCGTACCTCCAGCTCGCGGACATCCTCAAGAACGGCCAGCCGCTGTCCCACCGCTCGATCGTCATCGCGTCCTACGCGCTGTCCGGCTTCGCGAACTTCTCCTCGATCGCGATCCAGATCGGCGGCATCTCCGGCATCGCGCCGGAGCGCCGCCAGGACCTCGCCAAGCTCGGCCTCAAGGCGATGGTCGTGGGCGCGATCGCGACCTTCATGACCGCGAACATCGCGGGCATTCTCGTCCCTTGAACGATTAACGTCCCGCCGCAAGCGGCCCGACGTGCGGCCCGGGCATCGAATGTCTTCCAGGGCCTTGTGACCAAAACCCCCTGGCAGAACAGTCACAAAACCGTCAAACTTCGTACATGTGGCGTCCGACCGTCCTCCTCCTGCTCCTGGTCCTCCCCGCGAGCGCCGTCTCCGACAAGCTCCAGGACGTGATCGTCAAGCCCGGGGACACGCTGTGGTCGATCGCCAACAAGTGGCTGTCGGATCCGGCGAAATGGGACGAGATCCTCGCGCACAACCGCCTGCCCACGGCCGATCCGACCGTCGCGCTCCCGGGGATGACCCTGCGCGTGCCCGTGCGGCTCATCAAGGCGTCCCTGCGCGCGGCGCACCTCACCTATTACGTCAACGACGTCCGCCGCCGCCCCAAGGACGAGGCCGCCTGGAAGGAGGTCTCGGTCGGCATGGAGCTGCGCCGGGGCGACGCGCTGCGCACGCGCGACGACTCGCGCGCGCGCGTCATGCTGCTCGACAAGGAGTTGCTCTCGCTCGAGCCGAACTCGATGGCGACCATCAAGCCCAGCGACGACGCGGAGCTCGTCCTCGGGCGCGGAACGGTCTTCGCGGGCAAGGCCCGCCTCGTGCTCGCCGGCGCGAAGGTCACTCCGAAGTCCGCCGACACGCGCTACTCGGCGACCGTCGAGCCGAACCTCACGACGCGCGTCGAGGTGTACCGCGGCACCGCGACCGTCGCGGCGCGCGGCGTCAGCGTCGACGTGCCCGCGGGCATGGAGACGATCGTCCTGCCGGACTCGCGTCCCGAGAAGCCGCGCCCCTGGTCGGATCCCGTCGGCCTCGAGGTGCGCGCGCACGAGTACGCGTCCGCGCTGACGACGGGCGGCGGCCTCGCGCCCGATCCTCGCCCCGCGCCCCCGCCGCGCAAGCCGGAGGGCGACGTGCGCGCCGTGCGCGGCGACATCCAGGTGCTCCGCATCGGTCAGCCCATCAAGGCCTATCACGTCCAAGCCGCCGAGAGCGAGGACTTCCGCAAGATCGTCTTCGACCGCGTCTACGACGAGGGCGACCGCTTCGACGCCGAGGACATACCGCTCAAGCCCGGCGCCTACTGGTGGCGCGTGGCCGCCATCGACCTCCTCGGCGTGAAGGGCCGCTTCAAGGCGCCGCACTACTACTCGATCGGCCTCGAGCGCCCGGACGCGGAGGAGCTCGCGCTCGCCGAGTCCCTGCAGATCATCTCGCCCGAGGAGAACTACGAGACCGGCGCCGAGGTCGTGCGCGCCTCGGGCGTCCTGCGCGACGAGCGCCTCCGGCTCACGATCAACGGCGTCCCGGTGAAGATCGCCGAGGACGGCACGTTCTCGATCACCGTGCGCGTCAACTACGGCCGCACCGAGATCACGTTCTCCCTCACCGATCCGAAGGGCAACCAGGCCCACGTCACCCGCAACGTACTCAAGCTCTAGAGGAGCTTAGGCCCTCCGGACTCCCCCGTCCGGGACTTACGACCCTTACGATCGCCCGGACGCCCCGGTATCCTAGGAGCATGAAGCTCTCCTTGCTCCTCGTGACCGCTCTCGCCGTCCCGGCCGGCGCCGGAGGCCACACCCGCCGGGCCGCGCGCCCGAGCGAGCTCTACCCTTCGATCGCCGGCTCCTCGCCGGTCACGCCGCTCGCCGACATCAAGATCCCCGCGCTGTCCCTCATCGACGAGCTCGGGCCCGTCCGCCGCGGCGAGATCGAATCGCGCGCCCGCGATTGGACCGCGATCCGCGACCAGGGCCTCCTCGACCTCGCCCGATTCCCCGAGCGCGTGGCCGCCGGCGGGCTCGGCTACCGCGCCTCCGACATTCGCCGGGTCACAATGAAGGTCCGCGACCTCCTCGAGCAGGTCAAGAGAGTCGAGATCAAGGTCAACGAGCTCCTGCACGAGAAGGTCCGCGCCCGCCTCCCGTCGACGGAACGCGACGCGGCGGACGCCGCCGTCGACGACCTCTTTCGCTCCCGGATGCTGACGCTCTACGGGAACATGCTGCCGCGCATCTTCGACGAAGCGATCGAAGACCCGCGCACGCGGCAGGCGATCGGCCGCCGCTTCGTTCCGGGCTGGAAGCTCGAGCTCACCGAGACGGAGGGGCAGGCGCACAACCGCTGGCTCTACAAGCTCATCGGAACGACCCCGGAAGAGATGGCCTCCATCGGGGCTCGGGCGCGCTCCGAGCTCGGCCTGCCGCCGGCGAAGCCCTAAGAGAGGGCGTAGGCCGTCACGGCCTTCGCCTTGCCCTTCACCGTCAGCCGCCGCTTCCGGGCCTTCGGCCACTTGCGGCGCACCTGCGCGTAGACCCCGGCGCCGACGAGCATCGTGCCGGGCTCGGCGTTGGACTCCAGGCGCTGGGCGAGGTTGACCGCGTCGCCGATGTAGGTGTACTCGCGGCGGTCGCCCGATCCGACGTTCGCGCGGATCGCGCGGCCGGAGTTGATGCCGACGCGCACGGTGAACGGGCCGCCCTTCCTCGCGAGACCGGCGACCAGGTCCAGCACGCGGCGGCCGGCCTCGACGGCGCCGGCGGGATCGCGGAACGCGGCGAAGATGCAGTCGCCGACGTACTTGTCGACGTCGCCGCCGCACGCGTGGATCGCGTCCGTCGCGGGGCCGAGGATCTTGTTGAGCGCGGCGACGACCTCGCGCGGCGAGTGGCTCTCGGAGTAGGACGTGAAGCCCTTCACGTCCATGAACAGGAACGCGCCCTCGAACGCCGCGTCGGGCAGCTCGTAGACGCCCTTCGCGGCGCGCTTGCCGACGGCCTTCCAGACGTTGTGAGGCGTGTAGCGCCGGATGACCTCGCCCTGCTTGCGGAGGACGTCGGCGTCGTCGGCGCTCTTGCGCGAGAGGTTCGCGAGGAAGCTCTCGGTGTCGTCGAGCGCGGCCTCGCTCAAGGCGAGCTGCCGCTCGGGCGTGCGCGCGCACGAAGCCGGCGCCTTCTTCGGGGCCGCCGTCTTCGGGCGGCCCGGCACCGACAGCGCGAGGAAGCCGACGGTCGTCGTGTGGTAGTACGAGCCCCCGAACGCCTTGCTCGCGTCGGCCGCGTCGCTGTAGCGGCTCAAAAACGGCAGCAGCTCGCCGCCGGAGTAGTAGCCGAAGATCGGCACGCCGCGGCCGAAGACCTCCCGCGCGGCGTCCATCTCGGCGTCGAGGCGGGAGTTCAGGAAGCGCCCGCGCGTGCAGCAGGAGATCGCGAGCACGAGCGAGGGCTTGCGGCCGTCGAGCGCCTCGAGCGCGCGCTTCGCGGCGTCCCGCGCGCCCCCGACGACGCCCGCGCGCGTGGCGGCGATGAGCTGGACCGACCTGCCCTGCAGGTCCTCGGGAGGATAATAGTCGATCCAGCCCGCGTCGAAATCGAAGCGCACCGGCAGCTTGAGCAAAGTCTTGCCCTTGTGCGCGCCCTCGAGATGCAGCGCGAAGCCGTGGCGCTGGATCGAGCGCAGCATGACCTCGCGCGAGGAGCGGTCGCCGAAGAACTGGCGGTAGTAGTCGAGCGCGGGCACGCCGTCGATCGCGAAGACGCGCCCGCCCTTGGCTTTCGTCACGCGCGCGAGCGGGCCGACCGGCGCCCAGCCGTGCTCGAAGCCGAAGCCGACCTTCGCGTCGAGCGGCAGGTCGATCATCGCGAGCCGCGCGGCGCCGTTGGACAGCAGTCCGCCCGCGTACTGCCAGTTGCGCCAGAACTCCGGGCGGTCCATGCCCGCGTCGTGGTCGCCGGAGGTCAGGCCGCCGAAGAACGGCGCGCCCGGCAGCCGCTCGTGGAGGACGCGCAGCAGGCGGTCGTCGCGGCCGTCGCTGATGCCGGAGAACACGAGCCCGAGCGGGCAGCGGTCGGGCGTGAGCCCGACGGCGGCCGCGATCTGCTCTCCGGCCTTGGCCGGATCCTTCGCGCACGGAGCTCCGGCGAAGCGGAAGCCCGCGCCCGGCAGGTCGAGCAGGAGCACGGCGACCGAGTCCTTCGTGACGCCGGCGGGCGTGACCTCCGCGTAGGACGAGCCGCCGATGAGGATCTCGGGATTGAGGACGGAGCACAGCGCCGCGTGGACCTTCTTCTGGTCGAGCTTCACGCCCGCGAAGGCGATCGCGAGCGACGGCTCGGGGACGGCCTTCTTCGCCTGACGGACGGCGTCGCGCGCGGCCTTCGCCGGGTCGGAGCCGCCGGCGAGGCCGATCCCGATCCTCACCCGAGCTCCGCCTCCAAACGGTCCGCGACCGCCTTCACGACCTTGAGGCGCGCCCACTTCTTGTCCTCGGCCTCGACGAGCGTCCACGGAGCGTCGGGCGTGCTCGTCTTCTCGATCATCTCCACCGCCGAGGATTGATAGGCGTCCCACTTTCCGCGGTTGCGCCAGTCCTCCTCGGTGATCTTGAAGCTCTTGTAGGGCGTGTCCTTGCGCGCCTTGAAGCGCTCGAGCTGCTCGTCGGGGCCGATCTGCAGCCAGAACTTGCAGACGATGACCCCGCTGGCCGTCAGCTCCTGCTCGAACTCCGCGATCTCGCCGTACGCGCGCTTCCACGCCTCGGGCGCGCAGAAGCCCTCGACGCGCTCGACGAGCACGCGCCCGTACCACGAGCGGTCGTAGATCGTGGTCAGCCCGACGCGCGGCAGCCGGCGCCAGAAGCGCCAGAGATAGGGGTGCGAGCGCTCCTCGTCGGTCGGCGCGCCCGTCGTCATCACGCGCGCGTTGCGCACGTCGAGCGCGGCGAGCAGGCGGCGGATCGCGCCGCCCTTGCCCGCGGCGTCGACGCCCTCGAACACGCAGATGAGCGACCGCTTCTTCTTGCGGAGCTTGCGCGACAGGAGGGCGACGCGCGTCTGGTGCTTCTCGAGCTTCTCCTCGTAGTCCTTGTCCGCCTTCTTCGAGAGGTCGAACTCGGTCAGGAGGGAGGTCCTGCGCGCCTTCGGCAGGTCGGGCGAGGGCTTCGGCGGCTTCGGGCGCGCGAGCGCGGCCTCGAGCGCGGCGGCGACGGCCTCTCCCGCGGCCAGATCGCGCGACCGCCGGTCCGCCGCCTCGATCAGCGTCCACGGCGCGTCGGGCGTGCCGGTCTTGGCGAGAGCGCGCTCGCATATCTCGCGGAAGCGGCCGTACTTCTTGGCGAACTTCCAGTCCTGCTTCGTCACGCGCCAGGCGGTGTCCTCGTCGGACTCGAGCTCCTCGAAGCGCTCGATCTGCGCCTTCTTCGAGAGATGCAGCCAGAGCTTCACGACGACGGCGCCTTCGCGCGCGAGCATCGTCTCGAAGGCGATCGCGCGGTCGAGCTCCTGGTCGAAATCCCCGGCTCCGATCCTCTTGTAGACGCGGTCGACGATCGGCTTCGTGTACCAGGAGCCGACGAGGATCGCCCCGTGGCCCGCGGGCGGCAGGATGCGCCAGTACCGCCAGTACCGCGGGCGCTCCTCCTCCTCGTTCGACGGGAACGCGAAGGACTCCACGCGCATGCCGCGCGCGTCCATCCACTCGAGCAGGCGCCGCGCGACCTCGGTCTTGCCGGAGCCCTCGACGCCGCCCACGACGACGACGAGCTTGAGCTGCGTCCCGACCAGCGCGTGCTGCGCCTTGAGCAGGCGGGTGCGCAGGGCGGGAACGCGCTTCTCCCACTCCTTCTTGTCGACGGACAGGCCCAGCTCGGCGGCTTCGAACATGCGCGCAGTATAGCCCTCCCATATGAGGCCGTCAACGGCGGCCCCCGGCCTTGACCGGAAGCGGTTCCGGGGCTACACTCCCGACGGGAGCCCCCGATGACCCCCC
>CAYVFO010000027.1:0-23104 GCA_964450975.1 uncultured Elusimicrobia bacterium
GTCGCGGGACCGCTTTCGTTCAAGGCCGGCGTCGGGCTCGGCGCGGGCGCCTACATCGCGGCGCCGTCGGCGGCCGCCGCCGTTCTCGCCGCTCAGTGGGCGATCGCCCTGCCGGGCGCGTTCTTCGTTTCAAGGAGGCTCTCGTGAAAGGAAGCGTGGCCGTCGTCGGCTCGGGCGTCGCGGGAATCGTCGCGGCTTGGGAGCTCTCCAAGGCCGGCTGGAAGGTCGCCGTTTTCGAGAAGGAGAGCCGAATCGGCGGACACACGAACACGATCCTCGTCCCGGAAGGCCCCGACGCGGGAACGCCCGTCGACACGGGCTTCATCGTCTGCAACGATCGGACCTATCCGAATTTCCACCGCTTTCTGGCCGAGCTCGGCGTGAATTGGCGCTGGAGCGACATGTCCTTCGGCTACCACGACGAGGACTCGGGGCTGCAGTACGCGGGCACCGACTTGAACGGATTGTTCGCCCAGCGACGCAACGCGCTCTCCCCGTCCTACTGGCGCCTGCTCGCGTCGATCGTGCGCTTCAACGCGCCCGCGCTCGAGGACCTCGAATCCGGCGCTCTCGACGGTCTGACGATCGGCGATTATCTCGGGCGCCGAGGCTTCGCGCCCGAATTCGCCCGTCACTACATCCTGCCCATCGGCGCGGCCATCTGGTCGACGGGCCTCGATGGGATGCTCGATTTTCCGGCCGAGACCTTCGTGCGCTTCTTCAAGAACCACGGCCTGCTCTCGCTGACCGACCGGGCGCGCTGGCAGACGGTCGTCGGAGGCAGCCACTCCTATTTGAGAGCCTTCCGCGCGCGCTTCCCCGGCGAGATCGTCTCGGGCGCGGCGGTCCATTCCCTGCGGCGCACGGAACACGGCGTGATCGTCGAAGCCGGGTCGCGTCCGCCGAGGACCTTCGACCGGGCGGTCGTCGCCGCTCACGCCGACGAGGCCCTCGCCCTGCTCGCCGACCCGTCCCCCGACGAGCGGGCGCTCCTGGGCGCGTGGCGCTACTCGCGCAATCGCACCGTTCTCCACACCGACTTAGGCCAGCTGCCGGACAATCCTCGAGCGTGGGCGTCGTGGAACTACCGGCGCATCCGCGGCGAGAACGGGACGGGCCCGGCTTCCCTCACCTACGACATGACGCGCCTGCAGGGCCTGCGCGGACGAGAGCGCTGGCTCGTGACCTTGAACCCGCGCCGCGAGCCCGCTCGCGAGCGCGTCGTGCGAGAGTTCGATTACGCGCATCCCATCTACACGTTCTCCTCGCTCGCCGCCCAAGCGCGCCTGCCCGCTCTCAACGGACGCCGCGACACTTGGTTTTGCGGCTCCTACTTCGGCTACGGATTCCACGAGGACGCGGTCAAGTCCGCCCTCGCCGTGGCCCGCGATTTCGTCGCCGCCCCCACGGAGGTCTTGTCATGAACACACGCGCCGCGGAGTTCGCCGTCCCCGAGTCCGGCTTCTTCGAGCGGGCCGGCGCCGCCGTCGTGATGTCCGCGCTCGAGAAGATCAAGAACGGGCGGCTGACCATGGCCCTGCCCGACGGAACGGTCCGCGTCTTCGGGGACCCGTCCTCGCCGGTGCGCGCCAACGTCGCCGTGCGCCGCGCCGACTTCTTCAAGCGCGTCCTGCTCTGGGGCGACGTCGGCTTCGGCGAGGCGTATCAGGCCGGCGACTTCGAGACCGACGACCTCACGGCCCTCATCCGCCTGTTCATCGAGAACGGAGAGGCTATGGAGGCGGAGAACACGCGCTTCGCCCTCTGGGGCAAAGTGCGCAACCGTCTGCGCCATCTGCTCAACGCGAACACCGTCTCCGGCAGCCGGCGCAACATCTACGCGCATTACGATCTCGGCAACGAGTTCTTCAAGCTCTTTCTCGACCCCACTTTGATGTACTCGTGCGCCGCGTTCCAGCCCGGCGACACCCTGGAAGACGCCCAGCGCCGCAAGGTGGCGATGGTGCTCGACAAGGCGCGCATCCGCCCCGGCGACGACGTGCTCGAGATCGGGTCCGGCTGGGGCACCTGCGCGATCGAGGCCGCCAGACGCGGCGCGAAGGTCGTCACGCTCACCATCTCGGAGCGTCAATTCGAGTTCGTGCGCGAGCGGATCAAGCGCGAAGGCCTCGACGGACGCGTCGAAGTCCGCTTCTGCGACTACCGCAAGGCCCAGGGCGCCTACGACAAGATCGTGTCGATCGAGGTGATCGAGGCGGTCGGCCACGAGTTCCTGGGCACCTTCTTCGCCGCCTGCGACCGCCTGCTCAAGCCCCACGGCCTCGTCGTCATCCAGGGCATCACCATCCCCGACCAGCGCTACGAAGCCTATCGCCGCGGCTGCGACTGGATCCAGAAGCACATCTTCCCCGGCGCGCTGCTGCCGTCGCTCACCGCGATGACGGCGGCGATGACCGCGAACTCGCGCTTGACCGTCGAGCACGTCGAGAACATCGGCATCCATTACGCGCGGACGCTGCGAGAGTGGCGCGAGGCGCTCTTCGCCAACGCCGGCCGCGTGAAAGCCCTCGGCTTCGACGACGCCTTCCTGCGCACCTGGGACTACTACTTCAGCTACTGCGAGGCCGGGTTCGCGACCCGGACCTTGGGCGACCTGCAGCTGGTCCTCACGCGCCCGAACAACGCCCGTCTGCCCGGAGACCTCCGATGAAAAAGCTCCTGCCCGTCCTCCTGCTCGCAGCTTCCTGCGGCGGCAAAGCCGCGCTGACCGACCCGATGAAGTTCCACGCCGACGCCATGGCGGCGACGGATCCGGCCTCTCTCGGAGCGCCGGCCCCGGGCTCCCCCGCTCAGAAGGAGGCGGTGGCCCGCTTCGCCGCTTTTTTCGGGGACCTCAACGAGGCGCGCGTAAAGGAGAAAATCCGGACCGTGTACGCGCCCGACGCCTGGCTCAACGACACCCTCAAGTCCCTGCGCGGCGTCGACGCGATCGAGCACTACCTCGTCGAGACGTCTCGCAGCGTGGAGTCCTGCAAGGTCGACATCGACGAGGTCGTTCCGGCGCCGTCGGGGGTTTACGTGCGCTGGCGCATGCACATCCGCTTCAAGAAGTTCCACAAGGGCGAGACCCAGACTTCGATCGGAGTCACCTTACTGCGCTTCGACAAAGAAGGCCGCGTCGCCTACCACCAGGACTACTGGGACTCGGGCTCGAACCTTTTCGAGAAGGTCCCCGTCCTCGGCGCCGGCATCCGCGCGGTCAAGCGGCGGCTCTAGCCCACGACGGCTTTCAGCGCGGGCGCGAGCGCCGGGTGCTCGAACCGGTAGCCGAGCCGCTCGGCCGCCGCCGGCCGCACTTCCCGCCCGTCGAGGAGCAAGCCGGAAAGATCGCCGAGCGCCGTCCGCAGCACGAACGCGGGCACCGGGAAGAGGGTGGGCCGGCCGAGCGCCGCGCCCAGCGCCTTGGTGAACGCCGCGTTGTCGGCCCGCTCAGGAGCGACCGCGTTGACCGGACCGCGCCAGCGCTCGTCGTCGAGAGCGGCCAGGACCATGCCCACGACGTCGTCGGCATGGATCCAGGGAAATGCCTGGGCGCCGTCGCCGAGCCGCCCGCCCAAGCCGAGCTTGAACGGCAGGAGCATGCGCCCGAGCGCTCCGCCCTCGGCGCCGAGCACGACGCCGATGCGCAGAAGGACCGTCCGCGCGCCGTGCGCCTCGGCCCGCGACGCTTCCGCCTCCCAGCGCGCGCAGAGGTCGGCGAGGAATCCGGCCGCCGCGGGCGTCTTCTCGTCGGCGGTGGCGCCCTCCCAGCCGTAGTAGCCGACGGCGGAGGCGTTGACGAGGACCTTGGGCCGGCGCGTCGCGAGGCCGATCGCGTCGACCAGAGCCTTCGTCGGGCCGAGCCGGCTATCGACGAGCTCGCGGCGGCGCGCCGCCGTCCACGGACGGTCCGCGACTCCCGCGCCGCACAGGTTGACGACGGCGTCGGCCCCCTCGAGGGCCGCCCGGACGGAATCGGGGCGCGAGGGATCCCAGGCGAGGAAGCCCGGGCCGGAGCGGCGGGACAGGACGACGGCCTCGTCCCCGCGCTCGCGCAGGGCGCGGACGAGACGACGGCCGATGAAGCCGGAACCTCCGGCGATGACGATCTTCATGGACTTTCCTCCATGCGCCGGGAAGAGAGCGGCGACCGCCGCGGCGCGGAAATCGAAGATGCGCTTCAGCTCCCGCTCGACGAGCGGGGCGGCGAGGGCGCCGAAGGGCTCGAACGGCAGGCGGTAGCGGACCGTGTCCGTCATGCGCGTGCCGCCGCGCTCCGAGGCGAACTCGTGGGTGTGGTGCCACAGCGCGTAGGGACCGCGCTCCTGAACGTCCGAGAAGCGGCGCGACCGCTCGTAGGTCTCGATGCGCGTGCGCCAGCGGCAGGGGACGCCGAAGGGCCGCACGACGTAGTCGATCCGGGCCCCGGCCTCCATGACGAGCGGCCCGGGCGTCGTGATTTCGAAGCCGAGGTCCCCGGGCGTGAGCTTCGCGAGGTTCGACGGGTCCTCGAAGAAGGCGAAAACCTCTTCGAGCGGGCGGGGCACCCACTGAGAACGGACCAGGCGGCGCTCGCTCATGCCGCCCTCCCCGCCGCGCGCGCCGCCACCAGGGCTCTGAGCGCCGCCTCTTCCTTGCCGCGCGCCTCGATCATCACGTCGAGGGCGAATCCGCGGGATTCGGCCAGGAACTCGCGAAACTCGTCGGCGCGGATGCCGACGCCGTGGGTGCCGGGCCGGGCTCCGGGCTCCTGAGAGGAGAAGTGGATTTTCGGCCTCCCGTCGGCGCCGCTCCAGGTCGCCGCGGCGCGCGCCAGAAGGCGGGGTATAGGCGTCGCGGCGGGGTCGCCGTGGACGCGATGATGGAACCGGTCGAAGACGACGGGCGCGCCGAGGCGCTCTCCGGCGTCGAGCGCGTCGTAGACGGAGAAGAGGCGCTCGTCGTTCTCGAGCGCCAGGCGTCCGCGGATCTCGGCGGGCAAGGCCTTCCACGCCGCGTCGAGGCGCGCCGTCGCGGCCGGCTTGTCGCCGTAGACGCCGCCCAAGTGGATGACGACCTTGCTCGACGCGGGCAGCGCGAGGGCGTCCATGAAGCGGGCGTGGTAGAGCAGCTCGGCGCGGGTCGCGCGGGCGACTCTCGGATCCGGAGAGTTCAGCACCGTGTACTGGCCGGGATGCATGGAGAGCCGCAGGCCGAGCTTCGCGGCCTTGCGTCCCAGGGCGGCGAGCTCGGGAGCGAAGTCCTTCCACCAGCGCGAGCGGTTCACCGGATGCGAAGCGAACGGGATGACGCCCGAGTTCACGCGGAACAGCGCGAAGCCGAGCCCCGCGGCGTAATCGAGGCAGCGGTCGAGCGAAGCGAGGTTCGCTTCGGTCAGCTCGCGCAGGCGCGCGGGCGTCGCGTTGGCGAGCTTGCAGGAGTGGACGACCGGCTGCGGCAGGCCCAGAGGGATGCAGGCGAAGCCGAAGCGCAGGCCGTCCGTCCGTGTCTCAACGGCGGGCATCGCGCCTCCCCGCCTCGGCGAACGCGACGAGCGCGCGCGCCCGGGCCTCGGCGTGGTCCAGAATCGGCTCCGGATAGCCGAGGTCGTATTCCGGAATCCAGCGCCGGACGTACGCGAGGTCCGGGTCCCAGCGCTTGAGCTGCTCCGACGGGTTGAAGACGCGGAAGAAGGGCGCGGCGTCGGCGCCGCAGCCCGCGGCCCACTGCCAGCCGAGCGTGTTCGACGCGAGGTCGGCGTCGACCAAGGTGTCCGTGAACCAAGCCGCGCCCTCGCGCCAGTCGACGAGCAGGTCCTTCGCGAGGAACGAGGCGACGATCATCCGCACGCGGTTGTGCATCCAGCCCGTCGCCCAGAGCTCGCGCATGCCCGCGTCGACGATGGGGAAGCCCGTGACGCCCTTCCGCCACGATCGGAGGCCCTCGTCGTCGCGCCGCCAGCGGAAGCTCTCGAACTTCCGGTCGAGAGGCGCCGCGACCGTCTCCGGGAAGTGATGGAGCACGTGCGCCGCGAAGTCGCGCCAGCCGAGCTCGCTCAGGAAGCCGCCCTTTTCGCCCGGAGAACCCGCGCCTCCGGAGGCCTCCTTCCAGACCCTCAGCGCCGAGAGCTCGCCGAAATGCAGCCGCGGCGACAGCCGCGAGACGCCCTCGCGCGCCGGGAAGTCCCGGGCCGTCCGGTAATCGGCCAGACCGCGGCGCAGAAAATCACGCAGCGCCTCGCGCGCGGCGGGTTCGCCGGGCGTGAAATGCTTTTCAAGAGAGAGATGCCACGGGATCCTCGGCAGCAGACCGAGCTCGTCGAGAGGGACCGACTTCGGGCGCTTCGCGGCCGGCTTCAGCGCCGGGGTCTGACCCGAGGGCGCCGGCGGCGCCGGC
This sequence comes from uncultured Elusimicrobia bacterium, assembly GCA_964450975.1. GTDB lineage: Bacteria > Elusimicrobiota > Elusimicrobia > UBA1565 > UBA9628 > GWA2-66-18. The sequence goes on from CAYVFO010000027.1 coordinate 6,376, forward strand.
GATTGGGCGCACCGCGCCCAGAACGGAGTGAACACGCGGTAGGGGCGGCCGTCCAAAGTGCGCACGGAATCGGGCTCAAAGAGAAGGTTGGCCCTCTGCTCGAGAACCTCGACCCCCGCCCCGGTCAGCGCCGCGGCGACCGACTTCTCCTGGAGCCTCAACGCCGGCTCCCAGACGCGCGACCACGCGGCGGCCTTCGCCCCCGTCTCGCGAGCCAGAGCGGCCAAGACCGATGCCGCGGGTCCCTTCCGCACGACGAGCGAGAGGCCCCGCTCCTTGAGGCGCGCGTCCAAGGACTCGAGCGAGCGCCTCAGCCACCAGCGCGCCGCCGCTCCCGGCGCGGAGGCGCCCTCCTCCTCCGGAGACCAGACGAAAACGGGGACGACCGGGCCCCGCGCGGCGGCCGCGGCCAAAGCCGGGTTGTCCTCGAGCCGCAGGTCGCGGCGGAACCAGACGAGCGACGGGGCGCGTTCTTCCTTCATCTCTTTTTATACGTGGCCGGGAGGCCTGGATTCTTACGGCCGTAAGGAAGCGGCGATCTCCGCCACGGATGAGCATGACCACCTCCGACAAACCGCGTTTCCAGACGAAAGACTCCATCCTCCTGGTCGGGCACGGAGGAGCGCCCACGGATTTCCCGAAGGACAAGCTGTCGCGCTTGAAGCGGCTCGAATCCGAGCGGATGTCCCGCGGCGGCGGCCCCATGTCCGAGGAGGAGGCCGCGCTCGACGACGCGGTGCGGCGCTGGCCGAGAACCCCGCGCACGGATCCCTACAAGTTCGGCCTCGAGGCGCTCGGCCGGGCCCTCTCGAAGCGCCTGGGCGGCGCGCGCGTGGTCTGCGCCTACAACGAATTCTGCGGCCCGTCGATGGAGGAGGCGGTCGGCGCGCTCGTCGAGGACGGCTGCGCCTCGCTCCGCGTGATCACGACCATGTTCACGCGCGGCGGAATCCACTCCGAATGCGAGATCCCGTTCAGCGTCCAGGAGCTCCGAAAGAAGCACCCCGCCCTCCGCGTCGACTACGCTTGGCCTTTCGACGAGGCTCTGGCCGCCGACTTCATGGCGCGCCAGCTCGAGCTCACGGCCGCGGGGAGTCCGCGCGTCCCGTGACGACCGTCCGCTCGAGCTTCTCCACGGGGAAGCCCTTCGACCTCGCGGCCTCGACGAGCCGCGCGTAGGCGGACTCCTCCAGGCTGCCGTCCCGCGAGATGAGCCAGAGCTGCTTGCGGTCGGTCGTGCCGACGGCGCCCCAGCGGTAGTCCGGGTCATGCTCCAGGATCCAGTAGTCGGTCCGCAGGAAGAAATAGAAGCGCGCCCGGAAGACGTCCGGGGCGGCCGTCGGCGACGCGCGGCCGCGGTAATCCTTGAACGCGCCTCCCTTCCAGCAGGTGTTGGAGAGCTCGAAACCGCCGCGCCCGTCGAGCTTGTAGTGCACGGCCGTGTCGGCGCATCCCGCTTGGGGACGATTGGGAAGGTGCGCGACCTCGCGCCAGGTCCCCATCCACCGCTCGAGCTCGAGGCAATAGGCCGGCCGAGCCGCGGCCAGGAGCAACAGCACGAGAGTCGTCCTCACGGTGATACGTGCGCCGCGCCGGCGAGTTATTACGCCGGACAGCCGCGTTCAGGCCCGGCCGCGCCAAACGCGAACCGACAGTCCGCCGTTGAGCGTCGTGAGGGCCGCGTCGAGGCGCAGGCCCGTCGCGCGGATCAGCGGCCCCGCCGGCGCGAGCATCGCGATCTCCCAGCCGGAGCACAAAGTCTTCGCGACCTTGCCGAACGCGCCGTAGAGATCGCGCAGCTCCTTGCCCGCGCTCACGCGCTCGCCGTACGGCGGGTTGGTCGCGAGGACCCCGGGGCCGGCGGGCGGCTCGACGGCTGAGATCGCGCGGACCGAGAACTCGACGAGATCGGCGACGCCCGCGCGCTCCGCGTTCGCCTTGGCCGCGGCGATCGCGCCCGCGTCCCGATCGGAGGCGAGGATGCGCGGCGCGTCCTTGATCGCCGCGGGCTTCTCGGGCGGCGCGGAGAAGCCGTCCCAGGACTCGAAGGCGAACTTTCGGCCGGGCGCGTGCGGGCTCCGCCCGGCGGCGCGCAGCGCGGCCTCGATGGCGATCGTGCCGGAGCCGCAGAACGGGTCGAGCAGCGGCGAGCGGCCGTCCCAGCCCGCCGACAGCGGCAGCGCGGCGGCGAGCGTCTCGCGCAGAGGCGCCTTCGCGGTCTGCAGGCGCCAGCCGCGGCGGTGAAGCGGCGCGCCGGAGGCGTCCACCGAGACCCACATGCGGCTCCCGTCGACGGAGACGTAGGCCAGCGGGACCGGCGACTCGTCGTCGAACGGAACGAGGCGCGCGCCCGCGGCCTTGGCGACCGCCTCGGCGACTTCCTTCTCGCGCTTGGCCGAGGCCTTCACCTTCACGCGGACGGCGAGCGGGCTTCCCGCCGGGAGGAAGCGGCGCCACGCGACCTCCTCGAGCGAGTCGTGGCGGAGGAGCACGCGCTCCGCGACGGTCAACCGGCGGCAGGCGCGCGCGAGCTCCGCGGGGCCGCCGGAAAACGAGGCGCCGCCGGGCTCGTCGGGCGCGCCGAGCAGCAGCCGCGGCTTGGCCAGGCCGAGCGCCGACAGCTCGCCCAGCAGGATCGCCTCGAGGCCCGGCGCGCACGTCGCGAAGAAGGAGTCCATCGGCGGGGAAGCATACCAAAAGCTATAATCTCGACGTGAAGACCGAGCGCATCGACTTCGCCGCGATCGAGGCGAAATGGCAGGCCCGCTGGGAGGCCGACGGCGCCTTCCGCGCCCCCGAGTCCCCCCGTGCCGGGAAGAAGTTCTACTGCCTCGACATGTTCCCCTACCCGTCGGCGGCGGGCCTGCACGTCGGCCACCCCGAGGGCTACACCGCGACCGACATCCTCTGCCGCTACAAGCGCATGCGCGGCCTCGACGTCCTGCACCCGATGGGCTGGGACGCGTTCGGCCTCCCCGCCGAGAACTTCGCGATCGCGACCGGAGTCCATCCGGCGAAGGTCACGAAGGACAACGTCGACAACTTCCGCCGCCAGATCAAGTCGCTCGGCTTCTCCTACGACTGGAGCCGCGAGGTCGACACGACCGATCCCGGCTACTACAAGTGGACGCAGTGGATCTTCCTGCAGCTCTTCAAGAAGGGCCTCGCCTACGAGAGCACGGCGCCGATCAACTTCTGCCCGTCGTGCAAGACCGGCCTCGCCAACGAGGAGGTCTTCAACGGCGCCTGCGAGCGCTGCGGCACGAAAGTCGAGCGCAAGTCGATCCGCCAGTGGGTCCTCAAGATCACCGCGTACGCCGACCGCCTCGAGAAGGATCTGGACGGCCTCGACTGGCCCGAGTCCACGCTCGCGATGCAGCGCCACTGGATCGGCCGCTCGGAAGGCGCCGAAGTCGCGTTCAGGACCGAAGCGGGCGACGAGCTCAAGGTCTTCACGACGCGGCCCGACACCCTCTTCGGCGCGACGTACATGGTGCTCGCGCCCGAGCACTCGCTCGTCGCCAAGCTGACGACGCCCGCCCAGAAGGCGGCCGTCTCGGCCTACGTCGACGCGGCGAAGAACAAGTCCGACCTCGAGCGCACCGAGCTCCAGAAGGAGAAGACCGGCGTCGCGACGGGCGGCTTCGCGGTCAATCCGGTCAACGGCGAGAAGATCCCCGTCTGGATCGCCGACTACGTGCTCGGAAGCTACGGCACCGGCGCGATCATGGCCGTGCCCGCGCACGACGAGCGCGACCACGAGTTCGCGACGAAGTTCGGCATCGCGATCAAGACGGTCGTCGACGGGAAGGCCGAGGACGGCAAGCCTTTCACCGGCGACGGCGTCGCCGTGAACTCCGGCCTCCTCGACGGCCTCAAGACCCCCGAAGCCAAGAAGAAGATCATCGCCTGGCTCGAGGAGAAGAAGCTCGGGACGGGCAAGGTCAACTACAAGCTCCGCGACTGGCTGTTCTCGCGTCAGCGCTACTGGGGCGAGCCGATCCCCGTCGTGCACTGCGCCAAGGACGGCATCGTCCCCGTCCCCGAGGACCAGCTGCCCGTCCGCCTGCCCGACGTCGCCGACTTCAAGCCGACCGGCACCGGCGAGTCGCCGCTCGCGAACGTCCCCGAGTGGATCGCGACCAAGTGCCCGACGTGCGGCGGTCCCGCGAAGCGCGAGACGAACACGATGCCGCAATGGGCCGGCTCCTGCTGGTACTACCTCCGGTACATCGACCCGAAGAACGCCGCGGCCGCGTGGTCGAAGGACCTCGAGAAGGCGTGGGGCCCCGTCGACTGCTACGTCGGCGGCGCCGAGCACGCCGTCCTGCACCTCCTCTACTCGCGCTTCTGGCACAAGGTCCTCTTCGATCTCGGCTTCGTCCACACCAAGGAGCCTTTCGCGAAGCTCCGCCACCAGGGCATGATCCTCTCCTACTCGCACCGCGACTCCAAGGGGAACTATCACCCCTACGAGGACGTCGAATACGACGAGGCGGGCAAGCCCGTGCACGCGAAGACCGGCGAGGCGCTCGACTCCCAGATCGAGAAGATGTCGAAGTCCAAGAAGAACGTCGTCAACCCGGACGTCGTGCTCAAGAAGTACGGCGCCGACGCGTTCCGCCTCTACGAGATGTTCATGGGCCCCTTCGAGCAGGTGAAGCCCTGGGACATGCGTTCGATCGAGGGCGTCTCCCGCTTCCTGCGCCGCGTCTGGACCGCCGTCGAGGACCGCAAGGACGACCTCGGCTCCGGCGAGGGCCTCGTCGCGCTCCGCCACCGCACGATCAAGAAAGTCGGCGAGGACATCGACGCCTTCGCGTTCAACACCGCGATCTCCGCGATGATGATCTACCTCAACGCGATCGTCGAGGAAAAGCAGGCCGCGCGCGCCGACGTCGAGACCTTGCTCATCCTCCTCAACCCGTTCGCGCCGCACCAGACCGAGGAGCTCTGGGAGCAGCTGGGGCACAAGGACATGCTGTGCCGGAAGCCTTGGCCCGACTACGATCCCAAGCACCTCGTCGACTCGGTCGTCGAGTACGCCGTTCAGGTCAACGGCAAGGTCCGCGACACGTTCAAGATCGCGGCCGACGCTTCGCAGGATCAGGCCGCCGAGGCCGCGCTCGCCCTCGACAAGGTCAAGGCGGCGATCGGCTCCCTGACGGTGGTCAAGAAGATCGTCGTGCCCAAAAAGCTGGTCAACCTGGTGGTCAAATGAAAAAATTCGCCCCCCTCGCCCTGATCGCGCTCTTCGCCGCGTGCGGCACCGACGTCGCCTACAAGCCGACGCCGCAGCTCCTGCCGCAGCACGTGCAGCGCCTCGCGCTGCGCACGATCGTCAACAAGACCCAGCAGTTCGGCCTCGAGGACAAGCTGCTCCTGCGCGTGCGCGACGAGTTCCTGCGCGACGGCCGGTACCCGCTCGTGCCCGAGTCCGAGTCGCAGGGCATCGTCGCCATCACGATCACGCGCTACATCCTCACCGCGGTCCAGTACGACCCGACGCAGGCCGCGACCGCCTACAAGCTGCGGATCATCGTGGACGTCTCGTTCATCGACAAGACCTCGAACACCATCCTCTGGGAGGAGCGCAACCTCGAGGGCATCCTCTCCTTCCCGGCGCAGACTCTGCGCGGCGGCCTCACCGAGGAGCAGGCGCGCGAGCAGATCTGGGACATCCTGGCGCGCAACATCGTGCGCCGCGTGATCAACGGCTTCGGCTCGGTCACGGGAACCTCGAGCCGCCGCATCACCGGCGACGCCCCGTCGACGCAGCCGGCGAGCAAGCCCGACGAGCCGCTCAAGCCGGTCCTGACGAACCCTTACTGATGGAGCTCGCGCCGGCGCAGCTGCTCGCCGAGTGGAAGGCCGGGAAGTTCCGGCCCGTCTACTATCTGTACGGCGAGGAGTCCGCGGCCAAGGGCGAGGCGGTCGTCCAGCTCAAGGCGCTGTTCAAGCCCGACGACTTCAACCTGCGCGAGTTCACGGGCGAGCCGAACTCCGAGCACCGCGAGATCGTCGCCGAGGCGATGACTTTGCCGACGTTCGCGGACAGGCGCCTCGTGATCGTGCGCAGTCCGCGCATCCTCGCCGAGGCGAAGGCCTCGTTCGTCGAGTACCTCAAGAACCCCTCCCCGACGACGACGCTCGTGCTCCTGTCCGAGGACCGCCGTCCCGACAAGCGCGACGCCCTGTTTTTGGCCGCCTCCGCGGCGGGCGCGGTCGGCGTCTTCGCGCCGCTCACCGAGGACGAGGCCGTCGAGCGCCTCGTCGCCGAGGCGAAGAAGGCCGGCAAGACGATGGACGCCGGCGTCGCCGCCGCGATCGTCGCCGACGCGGGCACCGACTGGGCGATTTTGGCCGGCGAGCTCGAGAAAGCCTTGCTGTTCACCGGCAAGGCGACGACGATCGGCCTCGAGGCCGTCTCCGCGAGCATGGGCCTCGGCAAGCAGATCGACCCCTGGGCGTTCGAGAAGCTGATCTCCGCGCGCGAGCTCAAGCCGTGCCTGTCCTACCTCGGCGACGCCTTCGCCGACGCCAAGCCCGACGAGGTCGTCTTCCGCTCGCTCGCGCAGGCCCGCATGGCGTACCTCAAGCAGCTCAAGGCCAAGCGCATGCTGAAGGCCGGCATGCAGACGCGCGAGATCGAGACGAAGCTGCGCATCTTCTACGACAACGGCTTCTTCCCCCGCGCTCAGCGCGTCAGCGAGGACCGCCTCCGCCGCGACCTGCGGCGCCTGCTCGAGGTCGAGACCGACCTCAAGTCCAAGGCCTGGCTCGACGCGAAGATCGAGCTCGAGCGCCTCGTCGTCGAGCTGTGCACGCCGAAAGCGGCGTGAAGCCCCGGCTTCTCCTCGCCGGCGCGGCTCTGCTCGCGCTCCATCTGATCCTCGGCCTGCGCGCCGCGCGCGAGCTCTCCGCGACCTTCGACGAGCCCATGCACGTCGCCGCGGGCGCGGCGCTCTGGCTCAAGGGCGACGCGCGCATGGACGCGAACAACCCGCCGCTCGCGAAGCTCTTCGTCTCCGCGCCCGCCGTGGCGCTCGGGATCCGCCCGCCGTTCTCGGGGCAGGATTGGGCCGGCGCGTTCCACTACGCGTTCGGCGAGCGCGCGATGTTCTGGAACGGCCAGGACGGCGGCCGCTTCCTTTTCGCCGCGCGCGCGGCGAATCTCCTCCTCTCCCTGCTCCTGATCGCGGCGCTGTGGCGCCTCGTCGCCGCGCGGCGGGGCGAGGGCGCGGGACTGGCCGTCGCGGCCGTCGCCGCGCTGTCGCCGTCCGTGCTCGCGCACGCGAGCCTGGCCACGAACGATCTCGCGGCCGCCGCCTTCGCCGTTCTCGGCGTCCTCGCGTGCGCCGAATTCGCCGAGAGCGGACGCGCCGACGCCGCCCTCGCCGCGGGCCTGCTCGCCGCGGCCGGGGCCTTGTGCAAGTGGTCGGCCGTTCTCGTCTGGCCCGTCTACGCCGCGCTCCTGTGGGGCGCGCCCCCCGCGCGGCGGCGGCTCTTCCTGCTCCGCGCCGCCCTGCCGTTCGCGGGGGTCGCGCTCGTCTTCGCCGCGGCCTTCCCCGAGCTCGCGCGCGGCCTCTTCGTGCGCGTCGGACAGGTGACGTCCGGGGTCCACCCCGTCTTCGTGCTCGGCGAGAACCGCCCGTCGGGCCGTCTCGACGCGTACGCGCTGATCCTTCTCGCGAAGTCCACGTTCCTCGAGCTCGGCGTCCTCGCCGCCGGGCTCTGGAGCCTCCGGCGCTCGAAGACGCCGTTCGATCGCGCCCCGCTCCTGCTCGCCCTCGTCTACTTCGCCGCGGCGTCCCTGAGCGCCAAGCAGATCGGCCTGCGCTACATGCTCCCGCTCTATTTCGCGCTCGCGCTCGAGGCGGGGCGTCTCGTCTCGCTGCTGCCCGAGCGGCGCGGGCTCGCCGCCGCCGGCGCCGCGCTCCTGCTGCAGGGCGCTCCGACGCTCGCGTGCGCGCCCGACTTCATCCCGTACTTCAACGCCGCGGCGCGCGGCCCGGCGCGCGCGCTCCGGCTGCTCGGCGACTCGAACCTCGACTGGGGCCAGGACTTGGGCCGCCTCGCGGCGTGGGTCCGCGCGAACGGCTCGCCCTCCGTCTACCTCTCCTACTTCGGCACGGACGCGCCCGAGCGCTTCGGGCTGATCGTCGAGCACGTCGGGTCGCACAACGCCGTGCGCACGGACCGGAAGAATCCGCCGGGAGGCCGCGCGGTGCTCGCCGTCTCGGCGACGAATCTGCAGGAGACGTACGGCCGGGGCTTCGGCTGGCTGCGCGAGCGCGCGCCCCTCGCGCGCGCCGGCGAGAGCATCCTCGTCTACGAAGCCGACGCGGCGCTGCTCGCCCGCCTCAAAAAAGAAAGCCCCCGCCCGTAGGCGGGGGCTTCCGTCGGCCTTCCGTTACTTGGAGGCGGAGAGAGCCTTGACCTGGGCGGCCAAGCGCGACTTCTTGCGCGCGGCGGCCTTCCAGTGGATCGTGCCCTTCTTCGCGGCCTTGTCGAGGACCTCGGAGGCCTTCGCGGTCAGCGTGGAGAGATTCTTGACGTCCTTCGCCTTCGCGGCGTCCATGACGGCGCGAACGGCGACGCGGATGGACTTCTTCATCGCGCGATTCTGGATCGCGTGCTTGAGGGACTGGCGGTGGGCCTTGAGTCCCGACTTGTGACGAGCCTGCTTCTTCTTTGCCATAGGACGAGAATTATGCCTTTTTAGGGGCGCACGATCAAGGCGACGCCGTAAACCATCGACCGGTAGAGGCTGCGGTAGCTCTCGCCGCCGGGGGAGGCCCGGCGGTAGTCGGCTGACGTGCTCCAGAGCTCGTCGCGCATGGCGACGCTCGGGCCGGCCGAGACGCCGTTCGAAAAATGCCATAGCCCGGCTAGATAATTCCACCTTTCGTAGAAGCGCCGGCGCTGCCCGAAATTGAGCGGCATGTACGTCCCGTGGCGCAGGAACACCGTCGCCTTCGGGGTCAGCCCGTCCATCCAGAACCAAGCCAGCTCGGGCTCGAATTTGACGGTGCGCTGGTTGTTGAAGAAGTTGGCCTCGTAGCGCACCTTCAGCGAGCCCGTCCACTTGCCCGGAAGGAAGGGAAGATTCGTCCGCGGCGTCGCGTCGAGCACGAGCACGTTCTCGGGCCGGTTGCCCGTCCCGCGCCAGCCCCACTCCCCGTTTCCGAAGTTCATCCAGTCGTCGTCGTGGCGCGCGCCGTACTGCACGCGGTGGAAGATTCCGACCTTGAGGTTGCGGTGCGCGCGGGCGTAGGCGCCGAGCGTGAGCGCGCGGAACGGACGCAGGCCCTCGTACTGCCAGCGCGACGTGAGGTCGGCCATCGGCTCGAGGCGGCCGGCTTTCGCGAAGAGGCGCGCGGAGGCCTCGTACTCGGGGCGGCGACCGCCCGGCGACTCGGGCGCGGGCGCGGCCGTCGCGGACGCCGCGAGCAGGCCGGCGGCGAGGACGGCGCTAGCGGTAGTCCTGATCAAGAAGATCCGAGTAGGCCGAATCGAGCTTGGTCGCGTCCTCGAGCGCGCCGCCCTCGTCCATGTTCCAATTGAGCGTCTTAGTCCAGTCGTAGGCCTGCGGCTTCGTGAGGTCCTTGCCGCCCTTGATGAGGACGCCCTGGCCGCCGGGGACGAGCAGCGGTCCCTTGTCCTTGGTCGTCGTCAGCTCGACGGCGCCCTCGTTGACGCAAACCCAGAGATCGCGGTCCTTCTTGCCGCGCGCGCGGCCGTAGGCGGTGAAGAACTCCGTGCCGCGCACGGCGGCGACGGCGCTCGGCGTGCGGATGAGGAAGCTCTCGCCCGCGAGGCGCTTGCGCACCTTCGCGAACACCGAGCCGAGGGAGAGGTTGAGCTCCGCGGACTTCCCGGACGCGACGATCCGCAGTCGGCTCGACTCGCGCAGCTTGAGCCGCGAGCCGTCGGCGAGCTCGACGAGAGCGGTCGCGCCCTCCGCCGTCGAGACGGAGTCGCCCTCCGCCAAGGCCGCCCCGTCCTTGCCGAGCCTCCCGCCCGCGGGAGATTCGATCGTGACGTCGCCTTGGGCCTTCACGAGCCGTCCGGCGGGCGCGGCGGCCTTGGGAGCCGCGGCGAAGGCGGCCGGAGCGAGGAGAAGAGCGGCGAGCAGGGGGCGCATGGCACCAGTGTAATAGGACGGCCCGGTCCTGTCCAGGCGCTGTTTGGTCACGTATACTTTAGGCATGGAGGAGCTCGACCGCAGCCATATCCCCCACGAGACGGGCGTCTACATCATGAAGGACGCCTCCGGGGACATCCTCTATATCGGCAAGGCCAACGACCTCGCCAAGCGCGTCGCGAACTACTTCAACCCCAACAAGACGGACGCGATGGACCGCACTTTGGTCCCGCTGATCCGCTCCATCGACTACGTCCTCTGCGAGTCCGAGCGCGAGTCGCTCCTCCTCGAGCAGCGGCTCATCAAGGAGAACCAGCCGTTCTTCAACGTCGATTGGAAGGACGACAAGAGCTACCCGTACCTCAAGATCACGACGGGCGAGGACTTCCCGCGCATGTTCACGACGCGCCGGCGAGTCAAGGACGGCGGCTCGTACTTCGGCCCGTTCCCGAAGGTCACGCCGCTGCGCGGACTGCTGCGCTACCTGTGGCGCCTCAAGCTCTTCCCCCTCCGCCCGTGCCGCTGGGACTTCTCGACGACGAAGCCCCTCGACAAGCGCAAGATCAGCGCCTGCCTCTACTACCACACCAAGGAATGCCCCGCTCCGTGCGCGGGCCGCATCTCCAAGAAGGACTACGGCGACTTGGTCGAGCGCGCGGTGCTGTTCTTCAAGGGCCGCCACAAGGATCTGCGCGAGGAGTTCGAGCGCGAGATGAAGGCCGCGTCGGAGCGGCTCGACTACGAGCTCGCCGCGCGCATGCGCGACGGCGCCGCGGTTCTCGCGCAGATGGGCGAGCGCGTGCGCGTGCGCGCCGTCGCGGCCGACGACGTCGGCGGCCACGTCGCGCGCACGCAGATGGTCACCGCGCTGCAGAAGGCGCTGGCGCTCGCGTCGCCGCCCGTGCACGTCGAGTGCTTCGACATCTCCCACTTCCAGGGCCAGCAGACCGTCGGCTCGATGGTCTGCTTCGCGGGCGGAAAGCCCAATCGCGACCACTACCGCAAGTTCCGCCTCTCCGACGCGGCCGGCATCGACGACTTCAAGTGCATGAAGGAGACGGTGTTCCGCCGCTACAAGCGCCTGCGCGACGAAAAGGCTTCATTGCCGGACCTTATCCTCATCGACGGCGGCAAAGGCCAGCTCTCCGCCGCCCAGGAGGCCATGGCCGAGCTCAAGCTCAAGGTCCCCATGGCCTCGCTCGCCAAGCGCATCGAGGAGATATTCCTCCCCGGCCGCTCCGAGTCCATCGTGCTCGACCTGGGCGACCCCGCGCTGCGCCTGCTCCAGCAGCTACGCGACGAGGCGCACCGCTTCGGCGTGACGTACCACCGGCTGCTCCGCGGTAAAAAGCTTTTCGAAGACTAGCTTCGAGGCTTTTTAACCCTGCTTGCCGGCGAGTTCGCCGAGGCCGAACATGGGCATGAACATCGCGATGACGATCGTGCCGATGATGACGCCCATGACGACGATGACGATGGGCTCGATCAGCGAGGTCAGACCTTTTACCTCGGTGTCGACTTCCTGGTCGTAGAAGTCGGCGATCTTGGACAGCATGATGTCGAGCGCGCCGGTCTCTTCGCCGACCGAGATCATGGACGTGACCATGTTCGGGAAGATGCCGGACTTCTTGAGGGGATCGGAGAGGTGTCCGCCCTCGCGGATGGACTCCTTCGTCAGCATGACGGCTTCGGCGATGACGACGTTGCCGGCCGTCGCCGCGACGGTCTCGAGCGCCTGCATGATCGGCACGCCGGACTTGATGAGCGTGCCGAGCGTGCGCGTGAAGCGCGCGACCGCGACCTTCTTCAAGATCGGCCCGAAGATGGGCACGGTCAGCGACTTGCCGTCGACCCACTTGTGGCCGAACGGCGTCGAGTAGAACTTGAGGAACGCCTTGTAGGCGGCGTAAGGCGCCGCGACGATGACGTACCAGCGGGCCTTCATCGCGTCGGAGATGTCGATGAGGATCTGCGTCGGCAGCGGCAGCTCGGCGCCGAAGCTCGAGAAGATGTTCTTGAAGGTCGGGATGACGAAGATCATCAGGAAGACGGTGACGATCGCGCAGATGGAGAGGACGATGGCGGGATACATCATCGCCGACTTGACCTTGGCTTTGAGCGCCTCGGACGACTCGAGGTAGGCGGTCAAGCGCTCGAGGATGGTGTCGAGAATACCGCCGAGCTCGCCGGCCTTCACCATCGAGGTGTAGAGCTCGGGGAAGGCGTCGGGATGCTTCTTGAGGGCGTCGGAGATCGAGAGGCCGGACTCGATGTCGGCCTTCACCGCGGCGAGGACTTCCTTGAACGCCGGGTTCTCCGCCTGCGACTCGAGGATGCCGAGGGACTGCACGATCGGAACGCCGGCGGAAACCAGCGTGGAGAGCTGGCGAGAGAACAGCACGAGGTCCTTCGAGGTGACGTGCCCCTTGCTCTTCATCATCGCCTGCAGCCTGTCGAGCGGGCTGACCGTCTTCTCCGCGATCTGCAGGACGACGAGCTTCTGGCCGCGCAGCTTGTCGACCGCGATGCGCTGCTCGTCGGCCTCGATGATTCCTTCCATCACGAGTCCGGCGGCGGTCTTGGCTTTATAAGCGAAGGGGGGCATTGTCTATCTCCGTTATATCATTGCGCGGGGGTCATCTGCCGCTGCATGAGCCGGCGCAAGTCCTCGGGGTCGAGCGAGTGCGACATGGCTTCCTGGAAAGTGATCTTCTGCTTGAAGTAGAGGTCGGCGAGGGACTGGTTCATCGTCTGCATGCCGATCTTGCCGCCGGTCTGGATCGCGACCTGGATCTGCTCGACCTTCTGCTCGCGGATGAGGTTGCGGATCGCCGAGTTGACGATCAAGGTCTCGGCGGCGAGCACGCGGCCCGCGCCGGAGGCGTGGCTCAGCAGCTGCTGGCAGAGCACTGCCTGCAGGACGAACGAGAGCTGGACGCGCACCTGCTCGAGCTGGTGCTGCGGGAACACGTCGATGATGCGGTTGATCGTCTGCGCGCAGTCCGTCGTGTGAAGGGTCGCGAACACCAAGTGGCCCGTCTCGGCGATGTTGAGCGCGGCCTGGATCGTCTCGAGGTCGCGCAGCTCGCCGATGAGGATGACGTTGGGGTCCTGACGAAGGATGTGCCGGAGCGCCGCGCCGAAGGTCTCCGTGTCCTGGCCGACCTCGCGCTGGTTGATCACCGACTTCTTGTGCGTGTGGACGAACTCGATCGGGTCCTCGACGGTGACGATGTGCGCGGAGCGGGTCTCGTTGATGAAGTCGATCATCGAGGCGATCGTCGTGGACTTGCCCGAGCCCGTCGGGCCGGTCACGAGCACGAGGCCCTTGGGCAGCTTCATGATCTCGAGGATGGACTTGGGCAGGCCGATCTCGTCGAACGTCTTGAAGGTGTTGGGGATCGCGCGGATCGCGGCGCCGACGGAGCCGGTCTGGCGGTAGACGTTCATGCGCACGCGGCCGATGCCGCGGAGGTTGAACGCCAGGTCGAGCTCGCTCGAGGCCTCGAAGCGCTGGCGCTGCTGGTCGTTGAGGAGCGAATAGATCAAGGTCTGCGCGGTCTCGGAGTTGAGCTTCTCGAAGGGCGTCGGCAGGAGGCCGCCGTCGATGCGCAGGATCGGCGGGGCGCCCACGGTGAGATGGAGATCCGAAGCGCCTCGCTCATGCATCAGCAGAAACAGCTCGCCCATCGAGACCATGTTCTTCTCCCTAGTCCGCCTGCGTGACGCGCATCATCTCTTCGACCGTCGTGGCGCCCGACAAGAGCTTTCTCACGGCGCACATGCGCAGCGTGAGCATGCCCTGCTTGATCGCCTGCTCCTTGAGCGCTTTCGCGGAGGCGCGGTCGAGGATCAGCTGGCGGATGGCGTCGGTGATCTCCATGACCTCGTAGAGGCCCTGGCGGCCGCGGTAGCCCGTGGTGGCGCAGTTCTCGCAGCCCTTGCCCTTGTACAAGGTGATCTTGCCTTTCGAGCCGGTCGTCGCGGCCTGCAGCTGCGGCTCGGGCACGCCGAGCTTGAGCAGCCAGTCCTTCTCGACCTCGTAGGGCTCCTTGCACTTCGGGCAGATGCCGCGCAGGAGGCGCTGAGCCTCGATCATCAGCATCGCGGAGCTGATCAGGAAGGGCTCGACGCCCATCATGCCGAGGCGGGTGATCGTCTGAGAGGTGTCGTTGGTGTGCAGAGTGGAGAAGACGAGATGGCCCGTCAGCGCGGCGTTGATCGCGATCGTCGCCGTCTCCTGGTCGCGGATCTCGCCGACCATGATGACGTCGGGGTCCTGACGCAGGAAGGAGCGCAGCGCGGCGGCGAACGTGAGGCCGACCTGGTTGTGGATCTGGACCTGGTTGATGCCGAGGAGCTGGTACTCGACGGGGTCCTCGGCCGTCATGATGTTCGTGTCGGGGGTGTTGAGGTTCGCGAGCGCGGAGTAGAGAGTGGTGGACTTGCCCGAGCCCGTCGGGCCGGTGACGAGCGCGACGCCGTAGGGCGACTCCATCGCCTTCTTGAAGATCGCCATCGGCTCGGGCTCGAAGCCGAGCTGCGTCATGTTGACCTTGAGGCCGGAGGAGTCGAGGATGCGCATGACGATCTTCTCGCCGGGCGCGCACGGCAGGACCGACACGCGCATGTCGATCTCCTTGCCCTCGACTTTGAGCTTGAGGCGTCCGTCCTGAGGCACGCGCTTCTCCGCGATGTTCAGGTTGGACATGATCTTGATGCGGGCGCAGATCGCGCCGTGAAATTTCTTGGGGGGAGCCGGCTGCTCGTGGAGCACGCCGTCGATGCGGTAGCGGATCCGCAGCTCCTTCTGGTAGGCCTCGATGTGGATGTCCGACGCGTGCGCCTTCACGGCGCCGGCCATGATCAAGTTCACCATCTTGATCACGGGCGCGTCCTCGGCCTCCTTTTCCAGGCCGACCTCGGCGTCCTCTTTCTTGTCCTCGACGTGCTCGACGCCCTCGGCCGCGGCCTCGTCGACGTCGGACTGCTTGACGATGTCCTCGAGCACTTCCTGCGAGGTCGCCTGCTTGTAGTACTTGTCGTGGGCCGCGAGAATCTCCGCCTCGGAGGCGAGGCAGGCGACGACGTCGCAGCCGATCTGCATCTTGAGATCGTCGAGGACCATGACGTCGAGCGGATCGGCGATCGCGACGGTCAGGCGGTCCTTGGTCTTGTTGAACGGCATGAGCATCTTCTGCCGCGCGATCTGCTCGGGGACGGCCGCGACGGCCTCCTCGGGGATCTCGCCGATGTCGGCGAGCGAGACGTAGGAGATGCCGGTCTTTTCGGCGAGGAACTGGAGGAGCTTCTCCTCCTCGATGAAGCCCTTCTCGAGCAGCACGCTTCCGAGCTTCTCGCCCCCCTTCTTCTGGGCCTCGAGAGCTTCTTTGAGCTGGTCGGCCTTGACGAGCTTCTCCTCGACCAACAGGTCGGCCAGGCGGCGCGACAGGCCGATCGATATGACGTGCTGGGCGTTAGCCATATTCCTCTATAAGGTTAGGGTCCGCCCCGATCTTTGTCAAGGCCGTGCCGCGGGCTGGGCATATTAATAAGAAGTGAACGCCAAACGCTATGAAGCGTCTAAATGCCCGATCCGATGGTGTCGGAGCCGAAGGAGCCGTCGTCCTCGGACGGCGGGCGCAGCTCGCCCGAGTCCGGCAGCGGCAGGAGCGGCACCTCGGCGGGCTCCTCGACGACGGGGCGGCGCTTGACCGGCTTCTTCTTGGCCTTCGCCGGGGCCTTCTTCTTGACCGGCTCGGGCTCGGCGGGCGGACCGCCCGCGAGCATCTGCCGGGCCTCGAGGTTCTTGCCCATCACGAGGCCGCGCTGGACGTCGGCCTCGAAGAGGTACAGCGCGCCTTTGCCGCCGGGCGCGGAAGGCTGCATGCGGTACTCGACGAGCCACGTGTCGCCGGTCGAGCTCACGCTCCACTCCTCGGCGCCGGCGCCGGGGCTTCCGGTGTAGGAGTACTGCAGCCAGCGGCCGACGGTGCCGCGGCCGCCGTCGAGCGGGAAGTCCTTGACCATGTCGATCGCGGCCTGCTGCTCCGGCGGCGGGCCGGGCGGCGGCGCGGGGGCGACCGGCTCGGGCGCGGGCGCGGGCGGAAGCTCCTGCTGCGGGCGAGGCTTCGCCATCGCGGGCGCGGAGTCGCCGCCGTCGAGGCTCGGCGCGCCCATCGGGCCCTGGCCGTCGTCGAGAGAGGTCATCTGCTTCATCTCGTCCTTCGGCTGGCGCATGAAGATGAAGCCCACGACCGCGAGCAGGACGACGAGGACGCCTCCGCCGATGAGGAACGGCTTGTTGCTCCGCGCGGACTTCTTCGGAGGCTCGGTCGCGGGAGAGGCCTCGGGCTTGGCGAAGCGCGCGAGGACGTCGGGCGCGGGAACGCCCGCCGCGGCGCCGCCGGCGACGGCCATCGTCTCGGGCGGAGCGGAGGAGTCGGAGCCGGCGAGATCGCCGCCGGCCATGTCCGCGACGAGGCCGCGGCTCAGCGTGTTCGGCGGCATCGGCGCGGGCGTCGGTGCGGGCGTGGGCACGCCGACGCCGGCGAGCGGATCGAGCGCTCCGAAGTCGGGCAC
>CAYVFO010000028.1:0-7343 GCA_964450975.1 uncultured Elusimicrobia bacterium
CGGTCACGCCGCTCAAGATCGACCAGACCGACACGGCCTTCCTGCACGAGCTGTCGGGCTGGGCGCTCTAGCCCCTTCATTTGGTGCCTGGCCTACCGGTAGTACCGGTAATGGACAATTTGGCCAAAACCGGTACTACCGGTAGGCCAGGCACCATTCTTGAACCTCCGACGGCAAGAAAGCTAAGATCAGCCCATGAGCGGCGCGCGCCTCCTCAAGAAGATTCCGTTCCTGTCGGCTCTCTCGCCCAAGCACCTCGGCGAGGTGTACCGGCTGGCCGAAGAGCTCTCGGTCGGAGCGGGGGACCCCGTCTTCGCCAAGCGCCAGGACGCGGACGCGATGTTCATCGTCCTCTCCGGCCGCATCAAGATCTTCACCGACTCCGCCTCCAAGAAGCGCAAGACGTTCGCCTACCTCAAGGAGGGGGAGTTCTTCGGCGAGATGTCGCTCCTCGAAGGCACGACCCGCACCGCCGCCGCCGAGGCCGTCGAGCCGTCGCGGCTGCTCCTGATCCGCAAGAAAGACTTTCAGCGCCTGCTCGCGCGCGACCCGAAGCTGGCGCTGTACCTGCTGCAGACGATGTGCGAGCGCCTCCGCCGCGCCAACGAGGAGATCGAGGGCCTGCTGTTCCGCAACATCCTCGGCCGCGTCGCCAAGGCGATGCTCGACCTCGGCCGAAAGTCCGGAGAGCCCAAGGGCGGCGCTCTAGTCCTCAAGGAGCGCTTCACCCAGCAGGAGCTCGCCGACATCGTCGGCACGACCCGCGAGCCGCTGACGCGCGCGCTGTCGTCTTTGCGCCGCGCGGGGCTCGTCGAGCACCGCGACGGCCGCTACGAGATCCCCGCGCCCGAGAAACTCGCGGGACTCTGCGTCGAGAACTGAGAACACCATGAGCCACCCGATGCGCGAGAACAACTCCGGCGATTTGAACGCCTCCTACGTCGGCAAGCCCGTCCGGGTCGCCGGCTGGGTCCATTCCCGCCGCGATCACGGCGGCGTCTACTTCTTCGACCTGCGCGACCGCTCCGGTCTCGTCCAGGTCGTCGTGAACCCCGAGAAGGCCGAGGCGTTCCTCACGGCCGCGAAGCTCGGCGCCGAGTTCGTCGTGACCGTCGCGGGCGTCGTCCAGCGCCGCCCCAAGGGCACCGAGAACCCGAAGCTGCCGACCGGCGAGATCGAGCTCCACGCCGAGGAAGTCACGGTCCTCAACACCTGCAAGGTCCTCCCGTTCGAGATCGACGAGCACGTCAACGTCAACGAGGAGATCCGCCTCAAGTACCGCTTCCTCGACCTGCGCCGCGCGCGCATGCTCAAGAACCTCAAGACGCGCCACGCGATCGCGATGGCCGCGCGCAACGCGCTCGCCTCCGAGGGCTTCCTCGAGGTCGAGACGCCGATCCTCACGAAAGCGACGCCCGAGGGCGCGCGGGACTTCCTCGTGCCGTCGCGCCTCAACCCCGGCCAGTTCTACGCGCTGCCGCAGTCGCCCCAGATCTTCAAGCAGATGCTCATGGCGTCGGGAATCGAGAAGTACATGCAGCTCGGCCGCTGCTTCCGCGACGAGGACCTGCGCGCCGACCGCCAGTACGAGCACACCCAGATCGACGTCGAGATGAGCTTCGTCGGCGAGTCCGACGTGCACGCCGCGTGCGAGAAGATGATGAAGGCGATCTTCAAGTCCGCGATCGGCTACGACCTGCCGACGCCCTTCCCGCGCCTCGACTACTTCGAGGCGATGCGCCGTTTCGGCTCCGACAAGCCCGACCAGCGCTATGGGTTTGAAATCGTCGACCTGACTTCCGAACTCAAGAACTGCGAGTTCAAGGTGTTCGGCGGCGCGATCAAGGACGGCGGCGTCGTGCGCGCGATCTCCTGCGCGTCCGACTACACGCGCTCGGAGATCGACAAGCTCACGGACCTCGCCAAGGTGCACGGCGCCAAGGGCCTCGCGTGGATCAAGTGGACCGCCGCCGGCCCCGAGACGCCCATCGCGAAGTTCATGAAGCCCGAGGAGCTCGAGGCGATCCGCGCGAAGACCGGAGCCAAGCCCGGCATGTACACCTTCTTCGCCGCCGACAAGGAGATCCCCGCGGCCACCGTCCTCGGCGCCATCCGCAAGGAGATCATCGCGCGGCTCAAGCCCGAGCCGTCGACCCCGTGGCACTTCTGCTGGATCACGAACTTCCCGCTGCTCGAGTGGGAGCCCGACGAGAAGCGCTGGACGTTCGCGCACAACCCGTTCACGCGCCCGCTCGACTCCGACGCGCCGAAGCTCGACACCGACCCCGGCTCGGTGCGCAGCCACCAGTACGACCTCGTCTTGAACGGCGTGGAGCTCGCGTCCGGCTCGATCCGCAACCATTCCGGCGCGATGCAGCGCAAGATTCTCGGCCTCATGGGCTTCGACGACAAGGAGCAGCAGCGCCAGTTCGGCCTGCTCCTCTCCGCGCTCGACTACGGCGCGCCGCCGCACGGCGGATTCGGCATGGGCATCGACCGCCTGACCGCGCTCCTGTGCGGCGAGGACTCGATCCGAGACGTCATCGCCTTCCCCAAGACGCAGAAGGGCGGAGACCCGCTGTCCGAGGCTCCGTCCGAGGTCAAGCCCAAGCAGCTCAAGGAGCTGCACATCAAGGTCGACCTGCCTCCCGCGCCCGCCGCGGCGCCGGCTCCCGCCGCCTCCAAGAACTGATGCTCGCGGCTTACCGCGCGGCGATGGCCGTTCACATCGCCGCGGGCTTTCTCGGCCTGCTCGTCTATTGGGTCGCCGCGTGGGCGAACAAGGGCGGTCCGGTCCACAGGCGCTTCGGACGCCTCTTCGTCCGGTCGATGTACGCGGTGTGCGCGTCCTCCTTCGCCGCGGCCTTCGTCGTCGTCGCCCGTCCGGAGCTCGTGCACCCCGGCCAGGCCGTCGCCGCGACGTACGACAACGCCGCGTTCCTCTCGTTCCTGGGCCTGCTGACGCTCGCGAACGTGAGCGGGGGGATGCTCTACTTAGACGAGCGCTCCGACCTCCGCGCGCTCGACACGCCCGCGCGCAAGGCGATCCTGTGGCTAACGGTGATCGGCGGCGCCGCGCTCGCCGTCCGCGGAATCCAGTCGAAGGCCCTGCTTCTCGTCGCCTTCGGCGGCGTCATCGGACAGATGTACCCGGTCCAGACGCTCGCGTTCCTCCGGCGCATCCGGACCGAGCCCCCCGACCAGCGCGCCTGGCTGCGCGGCCACCTCGGGGCGATGATCGCCTCGGGGATCGCGCTCCACACCGCGTTCCTCGCGGGCGGCGCGGCCTCGCGCTACTTCCCGTGGCTCACGCTCCACACGGGCTATCTGTTCTGGTTCTTGCCCGGCGTCGCGGGTTCGCTCCTGATTCCGCGCGTCGAGGCCCGCTGGGCGCCGCTCCCGAAGCCTAAGAACTGACGGGCTTGCGGTGGGCGGGCAGAGAAGGCGAGGCCTTCCAGCCCGCGTTGCGCGCGAGGAACTCCCGCAGCGCGTTCGCCACGACCTGATCGACGACGGTCATGTCCGCGGCCGTGCCCGCGCGCTTCTCGCCGCACCCTCCGCAGGCCCATTCGCCTTCGGCGCCCGCCGACAGCGACAAGGTCTTGAGGCAGCGCGGGCACCAGGGCTTGCCCGCGGCGACGGCGATCACGGTCTTCGCGGCGTCGTCGACCGTCAGAGCGGGGAACCAGAGGAGGCCGAAGCGCTCCTCGCGGCCCTCGACGACGCGCGGCGGAGGGGGCGCGGCGAGCTTCTTCTCGGCCTCCGCGAGCGCCGCGCGCGCGGCGGCCAGCTTTCCCTTCAAGACGAGCGCCGCGATCGCGAAGGCGGCGGCCAGAGCGCCCAGGGCGGCGTAGACGTGAAGCGGTTCCACGTCCTTAGGTTAGCCCCGATCCGGCGAACGCGCAAGCCCTAGTACTTCTCGGGCGTGGGCTCCATGTGCTCCTTCTCGCCGCGCGGCACGACGCCCTTCTTCGGCTTCAAGGGGACGACCGGCTCCGGCGGCGCGGGAGGAGTGATGGGCTGCTGCAAGGTCGGCGGCTCGGGCGGGCGCTGCGAGGCGCCGGGGCCCATGATCAGGGCGGTGGGGTCGCGCACGTTGAGCGGGGTTATGATGTCGCCTTGGCCCTCCGGATGGCCCGCCATGACGCCGGGCAGCGGCTCCTCGATGACGGGCGGCGGCGTCCGGGGCGCCCGAACGGCTTCGGGCGCGGGCGGGCCGTCGGCGCGGCGGGCGAGAAGCTCGGTCCAGCGGCCGGCTTGGAAGCAGGCGCCGCACACGGCCAGGCCGACGAGCACGCGGAGGGCGGGGAGGGGGATGTGCATGCCTCGAGTATAGTCGGCGTCCGCGCGCCGCGCCGTTAAAAGACGGCTAAGGAGCGGCAAATTCTCGATTAGGGCGAGACACGCCATACACGGGAGAGTTGCGGCGCCGCCATGTGCGGCCCGGCTTCGCCCAATTACAATGGACTCGTGAGGCAAGCGGCGGCTCGCCGGACCAAACCGTCTCCTCGGACGCGGCCCTTCCGCGTCCCGGCCGGCGCCGCGCCCGCGGCGCTCGAGCGGCGCCTCGAGGAGGCGGAGGCGCGCTACCGGTCCCTCGTCGCGCTGCTGCCGGTCGTCGCCTACGTCTCGGCCTTCGACGTGCAGGGAGCCTTCGTCTACGTCAGCCCGCAGGTCACGGAGCTCCTCGGCTACGCGCCCGCGGAATGGATCGCCCGGCGCGGCCTCTGGCTCAAGAGGATGGTCCCCGCGGACCGCCTGCGCGTCCTGCCGCTGCTCGGACGCCGCCGGCCGGGCGGCGGATTCTCGGCCGAGTACCGTCTCCTCGACCGCGCCGGGCGGATCAAGTGGATCAAGGACGACGCGGTCGTGATCCGCGACGGCGCCGGCAAGCCCTTGTTCACCCAGGGGATCTGGACGGACATCTCCGAGCGCAAGCGCATCGAGAAGGAATCGGCCGCTCGCGGGCGGGAGCTCGACTCCTCGCGCTCGGAGATCGCGCAGTTCATCTCGATCGCCTCGCATGAGCTCAAGGCGCCGCTGCGCCGGATCGTGAACCTGAGCGAGCTCCTCGCGCAGCGCGCGCAGGCCCGCCTCGACGCCGCGGAAAAGGCCCTGCTCGGGCGGATCGCGGAATCCGCGTCCTCGATGCAGGCGCTCGTCGCGGCACTCGTCGAGTACGGAGACGCCTCGGGGCGCAGGCCGCTCGTCCCGGTCGACCTCGGGCGCTCGCTCGACCGGGCGCTCGAGGACCTCGCGGAGACGATCGCCGCGTCGGGAGCGCGGATCACGCGCGGCGAGCTGCCGAGGGTCATGGCGGAGCCGGTTCTGCTCGCGACTCTCCTGCGGGCGCTCGTCGACAACGCGATCAAGTTCAAGGGCGCCGAGGCGCCGCGCGTCCACGTCTACGCCGAGCGGAGCGACGGCGAGCTGCGCGTCGCGGTCCGCGACAACGGCATCGGCATCCATCCGGGCCAAGCCCACCGCATCTTCGCCCTTTTCGATCGCCTCCATCCACCCGAGCGGTACGCGGGCTTGGGCGTCGGCCTCGCCATGGCCAAGAAGATCGTCGAGGGCTTTGGGGGGCGCATCTGGGTGGACTCGGCGCCCGGCGACGGCGCGACGATCCGCTTCACCGCGCGCCCCGCGGTCCCGGGGCCGCCGTGACGTCCCAGCGCCGGACGATCCTGCTCGTGGACGACGATCCGTCCGACGCGCTGCTCATGCGCGAGGCGATGCGGAGCGGAAAGTCCCGGGCCGGGCTCGCCGTCGCGGGCGACGGCGACGAGGCGCTCGCCTATCTGCGCGGCGAGGGGGCATTCTCCTCCGCGCCGCGCGCCGACCTGGTCCTGCTCGACTGGAGGATGCCGAAGAAGAACGGCGCGGAGACGCTGCGCGAGATCCGCGGCGATACCCGCATCAAGCTCGTGCCCGTCGTCGTCCTGACCACCTCGAGCTCGGAGCAGGACGTCGAGGACGCGTACGCGCTCGGCGCCAACGCCTACGTGAGCAAGCCGACGGGCTTGAGCGAGCTCGAGCGACTCGTCGCGCGGCTCGAGGACTTCTGGCTGGAGTGCGCGACCTTGCCGTGCCGCGCGTCGTCGTTCAAATAATGTCTACATGGAAAATTATGAATATTCCACAATCCTCCCGGCGTCCGTGCTATAGTGACTGATCACTTCCCTCCGAGCCCGCTCATGATCCCCGGCGAGCTCCACGGCCTGGTCCGCAGCCGCCTCCTCGACGCCTCGAATCCCCACGCGCCCGTGCGCGTCTGGGTGCCGGAATGCTCGACGGGAGAGGACGCCTACCGCGTCGCCGCCGGCCTCGTCGAGGCGATGGGGCCCCGCTGGCGCGAGATCCCGCTGACCGTCTTCGCGACCGACGCGAACCACGAGTCCTTGTACCGCGCGCGCACGGGGCGCTTCCCGGCCTGCCGGACGTCGCCGCCCGGGCGCCTGAGCCGCTTCTTCGCCGACGACGGCGGGGGGCTGCGCGCGCGGCCGTTCCTGCGCGCCGCTTGCCGCTTCGTCGCGCACGATCCCTCCCAGCCGCCCCCGTTCCGCCAGCTGAGCCTGATCGCCGTGCGCGGGACTTTGGCCGCGCTGCCGGCGCCGGCGCGCGCCGCCGCGCTCAAGTCGTACCATTCCGCCCTCGCGCCGAACGGAATCCTGCTCGACCGCTCCGGCGCCGCCGCGGACGCCCCCGACCTCTTCCATCCCGTCGGCAGCGGACGCTCCTACGCGCGGGTCGAGGCGGGCGCGCTGCCGCCGCGCGACAGCGCTCGCCGCACCCGCGTCCTCTTCTCGCAGGCGGAGGACGCGATCTTCCTGCGGGACGCCGAGACCGACCGCATCCTCGAGGCGACCGACGAGGCTCAGCGGCTCTGCGGCTGGAGCGTCGAGGAGCTCCTCACCATGCGCGGCAAGGACCTGCTGGCCCCTCCCGAGAGCGTTCGCCGGCCGGTCGGCGAGCGCCGCGGCGAGGCGCGCCTGAGCATGACCCATTGCCGGAGGCGGGACGGCACGGTCTTCCCCGCGGACACGAACACGGCCTTCATCATGGTCGAGGGCCGCCCGTGCGCCCTGTGGCTCGTGCGGGACGCGACGCCGCGCCTGCGCGCGGGCTCGACGCGCTCGCGCGGAGAGGACGACGCCTTCCTCGGAGAGGTCGTCCACGAGCTGCGCTCGCCGCTCGCGGTGATCCGCGGCTCCGTCGAGAGCCTGCGCCGGCGCCGCGGCGCTCACGGGCCGCGCGCGCGGGGGACCTTCCTCAGGTTCATCGAGAACCACTCCCTGCGCATGGGACGGCTCGTCGATCAGCTCCTCGACCTGAGCGCGGCG